>NZ_RJVR01000019.1 GCF_003999195.1 Streptomyces soli | reverse complement strand
TCTGCGGCAGTACACGGCACGCCCACCGCAGGACCATGATCCACTACAGCAGCGCCAGGGGACCCATCGACCCAGCCCCGAATTAACCACCAAGATCGTTGCCCCTGCCGAAAACCTCATCCGCCCTGGTGGGAGCTGGTGTACGGGGTATGCGAGGTCTCGGGTTCGGGCGTGCGAAATGGGTGCTCGCGCGTGGCTGGTGATCACTCCGGCATGATGGTCGGTCGTGCTGCTGCGATTGGCTTACCTGACCATGACGAACGCGTTGGCCATGCTGCGCCTGCTGCCGATGAGCGACTGGGACAAGGACGCAGAGATCCTCGCCCTGCGCCATCAGATCACGGTCCTGCAGCGCCAACTCGGCGGCCACAGGGTGCAGTTCACCCCGTATGATCGGGCGTTCCTGGCGGCGTTGCTGCACCGGCTGCCGTCGGAGCCGCTGCGCCGGGTACAGCTGCTGGTACGGCCGGACACGGTGCTGCGTTGGCACCGCGATCTGGTCGCCCGCCGCCACGCTGCCGCCTCCCGGCCCAAGCGATCGGGAAGGCCGCGGACCGTGCACTCCATCCGCGCCCTGGTTCTACGCCTCGCCCGGGAAAATCCCAGCTGGGGCTATCGCCGCATCCACGGTGAACTCCTCGTTCTGGGAATCCAGGTGGCCGCGTCCACCGTCTGGGAGATGCTGAAGGACGCCGGGGTCAACCCGGCGCCCGAGCGGGCCTCCAGCACATGGGCGGACTTCTTGCACTCCCAGGCCGACGCACTACTGGCCTGCGACTTCCTGGAAACGGTCACCTTGTCCGGGGCACGGCTGTACGTGTTCGCAGTGATCGAGCACGCCAGTCGGCGGATCCGTATCCTCGGCGCCACCGCTCACCCGACCGCTACCTGGATGACACAGACCGCGAAGAACCTCGTCATGGACCTCGAAGACGCCGGCTGCCGGGCGCGGTTCCTGATCCGGGACGGCGACGGAAAGTTCCCTGCCCTGTTCGACACCATCCTTGCCGACGCGGGGATCGAGGTGGTGCTCAGCGGCGTGCGGATGCCGAGAATGAACTCGATCATGGAACGCTGGGTACAGACCTGCCGACGCGAACTGCTGGACCGCACCTTGATCTGGAACCAGCGGCACCTGCTCCACGCACTACGGGAGTTCGAAGACCACTACAACTCCCACCGGCCCCATCAGGGCATCGCCAACGCCCGCCCACTACACCCGTTGCCGGTGCCGATTGCCGGACCGCGGCAGATCACCCGCCTCGACATACGACGACGCGAACGACTCGGCGGCATCCTCCATGAGTACCAACATGCCGCGTGACCTGGCCGGATGAGGTTTTCGGCAGGCGCAGAACGGGTACGAGGAAACGACCGTCGCGCAGATCGCGGATCGCGCCGGCTTGAACCGCGCCACGTTCTTCCGGCACTTCGCCGACAAGCGGGAGGTCCTGTTCGGCGGTGAAGACGTGCTGGCCGAGTTGTTCGCCGACGGCATCCGTGCCGCCTCACCGGATGCCACGCTCACCGAGTGCCTGCAGGCGGCGTTCGTGGCCGCCGAGGTCGCGATGACCCCGCAACAGCGGGCTAAGGCCGCAAAGCGCGTGCTGGTGGTCGCGGCGAACAGCGAAGTGCAGGAGCGGGGACTGCTCAAGCACGCCCGGATCGCCAGGTCGATGAGCGCCGCCCTGCGCGAACGGGGCGCAGACGAGCTGACGGCCCGGCTGGGGGCGGAAGTGGGGATGCTCGCGTTCTCAATCGCCGTTGAGCGCTGGATGGGGTCGGACAATGACGAACCGTTCCCGGTCCATGCCGCAGCGGCCTTGAGCGACCTGCAGGTGCGCGCGGCTGAGCTTGGCTCCCAGTCCCGCCTGTCAGTCTGACCTGAGTTCAGCGAAACGCAAACGACCGGCGACACGGACCGAGACGCTCTCGGTGCAGGGCTCGACCGACGGCAGCACCTGGACGACGCTCAAGGCATCGGCCGGCTACACCTTCAACCCGGCCACCGGCAACACCGCCACCATCACCCTGCCCACCAGCACCATCCGCTACCTGCGGCTGAACTTCACCGGCAACACCGGTTGGCCCGCCGGGCAACCCTCAGAGTTCCAGATCTTCTCCTGATCCGGTCCGATCCGAACCACTCCTCTCCGGACTGGCCGCCCACCCTCCCCGGTGGGCGGCCAGTCCGATTCTCACCAGCATCCGGTCTGATGCGCCTGGGGAGCCGATGGAGGAGCGATGCGGCAAGGAATGCGCGGCCCGCCGCAGCACCCGCCACGTTCCAGCGGCCCCTTCCGTACCTGGCCCCTGCGCTGCCCATTGCCGATCAGCTCAAGGAGCTGCCTGGAGCACCGGTGGGCCGACACGCTCAGCGCCTCCGATGCCTCCGGGCTGTGCCCACATAGGCGCGGGCCGCGGCAGCCAGCCGCCGGAGCGGGCCCCGCCGGAGAGCCGGGCTCAGTTCCCCACGCCGAGGCCGGCCATGAACGCGGAGGGGTATCGGTCGCCGCGTGCCGCGCCCGGCGGCACCGCCTTCTCGATCTCGGCGAGGTCGTCCGCGGTGAGGTTCAGCTCCATCGCGGGCAGTGCCTCGGCCAGCCGCTCGCGGGTGCGGGCGCCGACCAGCGGCACGATGTCGTCGCCCTGTGCGGCCACCCAGGCGATGGCCAGTTGGGCGACGGTGCAGCCCTTCGCCTCGGCAAGCCGGCGCAGTGCCTCCACGAGGGCGAGGTTGTGTTCCACGTTCCCGCTCGAGAATCGCGGGCTGAAGTCGCGGATGTCGCCGGGGCCGGCGGTATGCCCGGCCGTCCAGTGCCCGGAGATGAGGCCGCGGCTGAGGACGCCGTACGCGGTCAGGCCGATGCCGAGCTCCCGCAGCGTAGGCAGAATGTCCGCCTCCACCGCGCGGGAGATCAGCGAGTACTCGATCTGCAGGTCGGCGACCGGGTGCACGGCGTGCGCCCGGCGGATCGTCGCCGCGTCGACCTCCGAGAGGCCGAGGTGCCGTACGTATCCGGCGTCGATCATCTCCTTGATCGCGCCCACCGTCTCCTCGATCGGTACCGCCGGGTCCAGCCGGGCGGGACGGTAGATGTCGATGTGGTCGGTGCCCAGCCGGGTCAGCGAGTAGGCCAGGAAGTTCTTCACCGCCTCGGGACGGCCGTCATGCCCGCCGAACCCTGGGCCCGGTTCCCGCAGCATGCCGAACTTGACGCTCAGCTGGTAACTGTCCCGGTCCCGGCCACGCAGCGCCTCGGCAAGCAGCAGCTCGTTGTGGCCCATGGCGTAGAAGTCACTCGTGTCGATCAGTGTGACACCAGCGTCCAGCGCGGCGTGCACGGTGGCGATACTCTCCGCGCGGTCGGCCGCGCCGTAAGCGCCCGACATGCCCATCGCACCCAGGCCCAGCGCGGAAACGGCCGGGCCGGTGCTGCCCAGGGTTCGTATCTGCATCGCGTTCTCCTTCGTCGTCGATCTGCCACCCACCTTGCGCCCGCACCGCGCCCTACGGGAGCGGAGCGTTCATCATGGGAGCGCCGCTCCCTGGATCGGCTCGCCCGCCGCGAGGGACCATGGGGCCATGGAACGTGACCAGCTCGCCGACTTCCTGCGCCGCCGCCGCGAGGCGATCCGCCCGGCCGAGGTCGGCATCACCGACGGCCCCCGCCGCCGCACCACCGGCCTGCGCCGGGAAGAGGTGGCCATGCTCGCCGGCATGTCGGTCGACTACGTCGTACGCCTTGAGCAGGGCCGCAGCAGCCAACCCTCGACCCAGCTCCTGGGCGCGCTGGCCCGGGCATTGCGCCTTTCCGACGACGAGCGCGACCACCTGTTCCACCTGGCCGGCCACCGGCCCCCGCCCGCCGACGGGGCGGCCCGCCTGGCCCGCGCCGGCCTGATCCGCATGCTCGACCTGCTCGGCGACACCCCGGCCCTGGTCATGTCCGACCTGGGCGAGGTCCTCGCCCAGAACCGGGCCGGCCTCCTGCTCACGGGCGACCACACCAGCTTCTCCGGCGACCGGCGCTACGTCGCGTACCGCTGGTTCACCGACCCAGCTGCCCGCGCCGTCTGCCCGCCCGAGGAGCAGGAGTACCACGCCCGCCAGCTCGTGGCCGACCTGCGCGCGGCCGCCGGCCGCCGGTCCGGCGACCCCACGGTCACCGGACTCGTCGACCGGCTGCAGGCCGCTAGCGCCGACTTCCGCCGGCTCTGGGCCGAGCACGAGGTGGCGGTCCGGCGCGCCGACCGCAAGACCTTCCTGCACCCGAGGGTGGGCAGCCTGCTGATGGACTGCGAGACCCTGGTCACTCCCGACCAGGGCCAGCAATTGCTGGTGCTCACCCCGGGGGACGCCGAGGCCCGCGAGCGGCTGGAGCTGCTGCAGGTACTCGGCATCGAGGAATTCCCCACGGGGGCAACGGACACGCCCAAACGGTGAAGCGGCCGACCCACGGGGCACCGACTGGGTATTCGGCGGTCCGATCGGCGGAGTGGCCGTCCCCGAACTGCGGGATTGCCGGGCAGCCGACTTGCGGGTCCGCGTCAGCCGGAACCGGAGGCCGCCAAAGCATCGACCGCGTGGCCAGCTCGGCGGCGGCCAGTGACCCGGCCAGCGCCCGACGCCTGTAGACGGGGGATCGTACTGGCGAGCTCGCGTAATCGATTTTCGCGTATTCCTCGGTATGTGAGGGTTTATGGTCACTGAGTGTGGCCGGGTGGGGAGTCGTCCGCACAGGAGCACGCTTCGAGCGCGGACTCCTGGTCGAGCGTCACGAGCAGGCGGCGTAAGAGGGATTGAGTCATGGCACGGTTCTCCCCTTCATCGGCTGCCGCAGGTGGTGCGGCTACGCGCCGACTCCCATTCCTCCGCTCACGATGAGGTTGTCTCCTGTGATGTAGCTGGAGGCATCGGAGGCGAGGAAGGCCACGGCCTCGGCGATGTCGGCGGGCAGGCCCACCCGTCCGAGGGGGATGCCCGCGCTCCAGGACTCCAGGGTCTCCCGGGAGATACCCCGACGGCTGTAGGCCGGAGTGTCGATCGCGCCCGGACTGACGGCGTTGACCCGGATCCGGCGCGGCGCCAGTTCCAGGGCTGCTGCCCGCATCAACGGCAGCAGCGAGCCCTTGGCGGCCACCATGGCGGGTGCTCCGATACCGGTGCCGGCACCGATGGTGAAGATGACGGACGCGCCGTCGTTGAGCAGGGGAAGGGCCTTCTGCAGGGTGAAGAAGTTGCCCTTGACGTTGATGTCGAAGAGCGCGTCGAAGTCGGCTTCCTCAGTGTCCGCCAACGGCTTCACCCGCGAGATCCCGGCATTGAGGAAGAGCACGTCGAGTGCGCCGAATCGTTCCCGGGCCTCGCCGATGGCGTGATCGATGTCGGCCAGAGAGCAGGCGTCGGCGCGAACCACCGCGATCTCCGCCGGAAGACTCTTCTTCGCCTCGGCAACACTCTCGCGCCCGGTGACCATCACCCGGTAGCCGCGTCCGAGGAGAAGCTCGGCGGTCGCCCTGCCGATCCCGCTGGTTCCACCGGTGATCAGAGCTGCGGGTGCGGACATACTGTTTCTCCTTGCTTGCACTACATGAATCGGACGCAGACGCCTGTGTGCGGCGCACGCCACGTGAGGCGTCAGGGCTGGCGAGCCGTGCAGCCCCGGGGCGATGAGCTAATGCCTCCACGCTAGGAACCTGCGGCGGCCCGCGTCCAAAGCCCATGCCGCAAGACGACATACACCTAGGGCATAACCAAAGGTCAACACCGGTGTTTGAGGAGAAGTGTCGGACGTACGGGGGGTACGCTGCAGGAGTGCCCGACGCAATTCCCCCGGCGGATCTCGATCTTCGACTACTGCGGTACTTCGTCGCCCTCGCTGAGCACCGGACCTTCGCCCGCGCCGCCGATGCCCTTTACCTCACCCAGCCATCCCTGAGCCGGCAGATCCGCCGCCTAGAGCAGCAGCTGGGAGCCCGGCTGCTGGACCGCACCCCCCACGGCAGTCGGCTCACCGCAGCAGGCGAGGTCCTCCTACCCCACGCCCAAACGCTGCTGCGCACCGCTTCCAAAGCCACCTCTCTCACCCGGGCCGCGGCCGAGCCCACCCGCATCACCATCGGCTACACCACGAACATCATCATTACCCCCGCGGTACGCGAGCTGCGCCGCCGGCATCCGGACGCCGACGTGAACACCGCGCACCTCTCGTGGGATGAGGTGCGCCCCGCCCTGCTGGACCGCCGCGTGGACGCCGTGGTCACCCGGCTGCCGCTGCAGACCGCAAAGCTGCACGTGACCGTCCTCTACGACGAACCGCGCGTGCTGGTGGTCCCCCTCGACCACCGCCTGGCAGGCAGAGAATCCGTCGCTCTCGCCGATTTCGCCGACGAGCCCCTGATCCGCGCGAGCGACCCGGCCCGGGACGCCTTCTGGCGCATCGACCCCCGCCCCGACGGCAGCCGCGCCCCCGACGGCCCCCTGGTCGAGGACCTGGAGGACAAGCTCGAACTCATTGCTTCCGGACGGGCCGTGGCCATCGTGCCGGCTCTGGACGGCCGCATCCGCCCTTACCTCACCACCGTCCCCCTGCGCGATGTCGAACCCAGCCACGTCGTGCTGGCCGTACGCGCCGAGGCCGAGGACCGCAACCGACTCCTTGCCGCGTTCCGCACCCTCGCCCAAGCCCTCCTCACCGGCTGATCCTGGCCTGGTCAGATGGCCGGCTCCGGCAGATGACCGAGGTGCTCGATGACCCGCTTGCGCAGGAGAAGGTACTCGTCCCAGCGGCGGGGCAGGGGGCCCGGCGGACGTTCGACGACACGGGTAGCGGTGACGGTCTGGCCCCGCTGGAACTGCTCGTGCGTCAGGTCGAGTTCGACGCCGCTGGGCAGCCGGTTCCACCAGTGGAAGCCGTGCTGGTCCCCGTCGAGGTGCACTTCGCCGACCATGAGATCGCCCCCGAAGATGTCATTGACGATCAAGGCAGTGACGTCACAGTGGCCCCAGGCCGGGTTGTGCGACTGCCAGTCGGCCTGGTTGTCGGGCGAGCAGGTGTCGGCGGCCCAGCTGGCGCGCAAGGCCTTGTCGAGGTCGAGCAGATTCCAAGGGGTGGTCATGCCGGCAGCATCGCAGCCACCACTGACATCGCAGACGGCGCAGGCGCAACGGACCCGTCCCCGCAACGCTCACACGAGCCCCCCATCCGAGGGACAAAAAATAGTCATACCGGACAGGGAGATCAACTGTCCGCCCACAAGCCCCCTGAGATGTCCGCTCACCCGGACAGCCTGCTGTCCGTTGACACGCCGGCCGCCTGGATTTTTTCGATGTCCGCCCACACGTGCGAGCCGCCTTGGGGCCCTGGCCTGCGAGCCCTCTTGTCGAGTCACGACAATCCGCCGCAAGCTCATCCTTTTGTCGGTGAAGCAAACCCACCGGTGGCCCAGCACTGCCCAACAACCAGTCTGCGACCATCCCGCGCATCTCCCGGCTGCCGTCGGCGGAGCGGCTCGCGGCACCCCGCTGCGCGCCCGCTGTCCCAATGCGCTCCCCTCGCGCTCCTCTGGCTCGCCCACGGCGTACTCGACGCGCATCCACAGCCTGGCCTACATGAAGAAAGCCCAGCTCAAGGGGCACTTACGCCCACCGGAGCCACAAGCAGCTCCATAGAGTGAACCATCGACCTACGTATCGGAATGCGTAGGTCGAAAAGCCCTTACACGCCCACTTCCCATGGTCAACAAAAAGAAAAAACCCCAGGTCATAGACCCGACCTGGGGTTCACCTTGGAGCCGCCTTCGGGATTCGAACCCGAGACCTACGCATTACGAGACCGTGAGCGTTCGTGTTACCTGGTGCTTCGTCGTGCTGTCGAGTGACGTTCTGCCTGATCAGAACATGTGCGGCCGGTTGCCTTGTGCCATCCCGTGATGCACGGTCCAAAGGCGTCTGTCCACCGCCCGTCCACCGGTGACCTCGGACAGCAGAACTACCTGCCAAGCCACCCGACCCGCCCGGATGGCCGGGCTACGACGCTCGCGGAGCAAAGCGCCAAGCGGAGGAAGTTGTCAGATCTCTCCAAGCTATGAGGGCTGCGGAGCACCAGGCGACTCACCACGCACCGATTCCGCCCGACTCCACCAGCCGCAGCGCACGCTCAGCGCGACCCCCCTTCACTGCGCTACCTCTTCGGAAGCGCCACATACGTACGTCCCGTCGGCCGCGACCAACTCGTACCGCTCGAACTTCGGCGCCATCGGCACCTTCTTCCCCGTCGGTGTGAGTGCGAACGGCGGCCGTTGCGTGGCGCTACGCTCGCCCCGGCGGTCCCGCCAGGTGCGGCCCCCTACGCCGCTGGATTCGCCGGTCATCAAACCGCCGGCGACATCTCCCGCACCGCCCCGCGAGGACTTAGCCGGTATGTGAATTTCATCCGCTTCAATCCGTTTTCACCTTCCTGAAGGTGGGCACGCTTACGCGCAGGGCCCGAGCGAGATGCCCTGCGGGGCGGGCCTTTCCGAAGCCGTGAGCGTCCGCCCGTAGGAGGGAATCACCATGAAGGCTCTCGTATACGAAGGTACGCGTAATGTCGTGGTGAAGGACGTTCCCGACGCGCGTATCGAGCGGCCCACCGACGTCCTGGTGAAGATCACCACGACCAACATATGCGGCTCAGACCTGCATATGTATGAAGGTCGCACCGACATGGAGTCCGGCCGGGTCCTGGGCCACGAGAACATGGGCGAGGTCGTGGAGGTCGGCGACGGCGTGGACCGCGTCAGGGTCGGCGACATGGTCAGTTTGCCGTTCAACATCTCCTGCGGATTCTGCCGCAACTGTGAGCGCGGGCTGACGGCGTACTGTCTCACCACCCCGGTCGACCCGAAGATGGCGGGGGCCGCGTACGGGTTCGCCGGCATGGGCCCCTACAACGGAGGACAGGCCGAGTTCCTCCGTGTCCCCTACGGGGACCACAACTGCCTGGTCCTGCCGGAGGACGCCCGGGAGCGACAGCGCGACTACACCATGCTTTCCGACATCTTCCCCACCGGCTGGCATGCCACCCAACTCGCCTGTGTGCAGCCCGGCGATACGGTCGTCATATACGGCGCCGGCCCGGTGGGCCTGATGGCCGCTCTCTCAGCGAACCTGAAGAGCGCGGCCAAGGTGATGGTGGTCGACCGCCACCCCGACCGCCTCCAGCTCGCCGAGCAGATCGGCGCGATCCCCATCGACGACTCCAAGGGCTCCCCGATCGACCTGGTCATGGAAGAGACGCAAGGACTGGGAGCAGACCGCGGCTGTGAATGCGTCGGGTACCAGGCGCACGACCCGCAGGGCAACGAACACCCCAACCTCACCCTGAACAACCTGGTGGACTCGGTGAAGTTCACCGGCACCATCGGTGTGGTCGGCGTCTTTGTCCCGCGGGACCCCCACAGCCCGGACGCGATGTACAGGGAAGGCGAGATTGCCTTCGACTACGGCAAGTTCTGGTTCAAAGGCCAGACCATCGGCAACGGCCAAGCCAACGTCAAGGACTACAACCGGCAGCTGTGCGGCCTGATCGAACAGGGCAAGGCGAAGCCGTCCTGGATCGTGTCCCACGAGTTGCCACTGGACCAAGCCTCCGATGGCTACCAGCACTTCGACGCTCGCGACGACGGGTGGACGAAGGTCATCCTCCACCCCGACGGCGGCTGACAGCCCACCACCCGGCACCGAAGCCGTCGCTGTGGCCGGGCCCGGCGGGCATCTTCAGCCAGCGACCCTTGAGCACCGCGTTGGGCGCGATCGGCACCCGCAAGGGTGCGGATTGGAAGGGTTAACATGCCTGGTTCATCCAAGCAGCTCAAATGCCCACGTCGGGGTGTTCTTGCCGTTGCGGCCGTGATGCTGGCCGCGGGGGGTGTGGCCGCCGCTGGAGGCCCGGTCACGGCGAGCGCCCACCCGTCGGCGCCGAACGCTAACGGCGACACCAGCCCCATCGCCACCATCAAAGGGCACAGCACCGGGCTGTCTGCCCCTAGCCCGAGTTTCCCCGCTAGCTCGTCCCTGACCAGCATTTCTGCTGGTCAGGGACGGTTTTTGTGAGGTGGATGCGTATTACCCACGTCGGGAAACGTACTGGTCAGCGGGTTGGTGTGTAGCGGCTGATGGTGAAGAGTTCGGCGAGTTGGCGCTGGGTGTCGTTCACGTCGGTGAGCATGCGCTGAGCGCGGGGGCGGCCCTTGCCGCCGTCGTGGTAGAGCAGCACGGTCTCCTGGATACCTGCGAGCTCCGTGATCAGCTCGCGTACCGACAGGTCCAGTCCGGCGCGGGCGGCCTCGCGGCGCATCAGGTGGACGACGGTCAGGGCCAGCACGCAGTAGAAGACGTGGACGCGGATCTTGGAGTCGGTCCAGTGGTGCATCGGGCTGAAGGAGACTACGTGCGGGTCCTTCAACTGGCGGAAGCCGGACTCCACTTCGGACTGGGAGCGGTAGGCGGCGACCACCTCGGCAGTCGTCCAGGCATTGCGGTTGGTAAACAGGATCCGCTTGCCGAAGATACGTGTCTCCAGGCGCCGGCGGGCGGCCTGGTCGGTGCGCCAGGACAGGCGCAGGTCGGCGGGCTTGGTGCCGGTGAGGGTAGTGGTGATCACCTCGCTTACCCAGCGCGGGCGGACGATGGCGGCGATCTCCGCTTCCACGGCCTCGCGGGACTTGCGGGTGCGACCCCGGGCCAGTGCCTGCAGGGCGGCCAGCTTGGCGCGGGCTTTGGCCAGGGTCTGGTCGAAGCCGCGGTGCTGGGCGGTGTGCAGGGTCGGGGAATGGGTCAGTACGGCGCGGCGGGTCACGCCCAGCGCGGTGACGGTGGTGTCGACGCAGGTCAGGCCGGGGTAGCGTTCCTCGTCCACCGGCCGGTAGCTAGATCGGGGCAGGGCGAGCAGGGCCGGGTGGTCGCTGGGTGGCAGGGAGCCGACGAAGCCGATCCCGGCCTCCTCGATGCGCTCGTGGTTGGCGGTGGAGTTCTGTCCGGCGTCGTAGACGACGGTCAGGGATTCCACGCCGTGAGCCAACGCCCGGTAGCGGTCCAGGAGTTCGTCGATGACGCCGCTGAACTGGGTGACGTCGGGGCGGTCGCCGGGGTAGGGGCGGGACAGGACAGGGACGCCGCCGTCGCGGGTGACCACCATCGCCAGCCCGATCAGGCGCAGGTCGACGCGTTTCTGCTTGGCTTTCCCGCCTGGGCCAGGGGCGCCTTGTCGTTGCCGGAGTCGATGAAGGTGGCGAAGTTGGTCATGTCGAGGATCAGCCCCGAAAGGTCCAGGCCGAACTCGTCGACGATGCGGCGACCCAGTTCCGCCTCGATCATGGCCAGGTCGTCCTCGCCCAGCAGGTCCATGGCCTTCCAGAAGCGGCGGTGGTCCACGGCAGTGACGGGCACCTTCGTGAACCGCGGACCGGCGGTGGACTCCCACCAGCGGGCGAAGGCTGCTTTCGAGCAGGGGGCGACCACCCGGTTGGTGGTGGCCAGCGCGATGTAGGTACCGATCGTCAAAGCGGCATCCGCCCGCCGGGGCGCGACTTGGTCCACCACCGAGGCAACCCCCAGGCGCTCCAGCACCGACCAGACCGCCGCCAGCGCCCCGAACTCCTTGTGCTGGCTGCGGACCGGGGCCCCGGCGGACTGCCCCGCGAGCTTCGCAGCGACCTCCTCCCCACTACCCAGGTACTGCTGCGAGACAATCCGGGGCTTGCCGTCCACCCGCGCCGACTCCACCAGGTAGTAGTAGGTCCGGGCGCCTCGGCGCTTGCTGATGATCGACGGCAAATATGGGTAATACACCTTGCAGGACGAACGATCAAGCTGGACACGCCTGTTGATACCTACGCATCAGCTAGCGGGGAAACTCGGGCTAGGAGCGTAGCGGTGGATTCCTCCGGGCACCTGTTCGTCGCCAACAAGAACACATCCTCGGTGACCGAATACTAGAAGAACGCCAGTGGCGGCGCCGGCCACGTCGCCAGCATCGCCGGGTTCGGGACCGGGCTGCAGATCGAGCCCGCCTCCTGGGCCGTGGCGCGGCGCCGGGCAGGGACAACAACGTGGGCTCCCGCGCAGGCGAGGGCTCGCGAGGGCCTGCGTTGTCCCCAAGCCCAGTCCCGAATAGCCACCGGTCACGATCGTGAGCTTGCCGGACAGGTAGATGCTTCGCAGAACATCACTCGTGGTGCTTGAGCTCCGAACCCGGTGTTGATCGGCCCGGAAGCCCGGTACCCGAGCTCGCCTGGGCCTGAATGGGGCCTCGGACCTTCCTGGTCTGTGTCTGGTGGCCGTCGTCAGGCCAGAAACTCGGCAAGCGGGAAGGAGCGATGGACCCGCGGTGGAATCAGGTAGTTCTGTCGGTGAGTCGTGTACACGACCGAGTTCAAACCTGCGTCGGGCGAGCGCGGGGAGACACTGACGGTTTTTCCGTCCGGATAGTGGCCGTCCATCGCGAGGCGCACGCGATTGAAGGTTTCAGTCGTCGGCACGAAGATCAGGAAGTGCAGCCCGGCGGCTTTACGGCTGCTGTGGTGGTCGCCGGTCGGATCGGAGGTGTAGTAGAACGGGTTGTCGAGCGTGGCGAAATCCCCGCGGTTGGAGACGGGGGTCGAAGCCGGGTAGCGGTGACCGTAGTTGCTGGTCGTCTCCTTCTGCAGACGATTCGTCGGCTGCATGCTCCCGTTGTGGCCGTATGCCCGGTATTTTTGGACGTCGTGATCCACGTCGGCCTCGGTTTCGACGGGAGGACTCGCGGTGACCGTTCCCGCGGCGAATGAGAGACCGGGCCGGTACATCGCCCGGACACGGTCGGCATACGTGGGAAAGTCATGCGGTCCCCTTCCTCCGCTCCCGTACCAGGCGGCCAGGTCTTGGAACAGGTGCGAGAGCGGCATGACGGTTCCGTACCGGAAGTACCCGTTGGGCCACTGGTCGGTCCAGCCGGGCAACGTCTCCAGGTTCGAAACCGGAGTGGCGCTTTCCGCGGTTTTGATGGTCGTGGTGAAGCCGAGGAAGACCGGGGAGTGGATGGGGATCGACTTCGCGCCGGGGATTTTGGCGGCCAGCGCCAGTTTGCTCGCCAGCGACTGTTGTCCGGTGTATCCGCCGCCGGTGAAGCCCCTGCGGATACTGGTCACCTTGAACAGGCTGCCCGCCTGGTTGCTTTCCGTTCCGAACAGTGCGTTGGTGCCTGCCATGATGTTGTCGAGGGAGTCACTGCGCAGCAGCACGGACACATCGTTTTGCTCCAGGCGAACGGCTCCGAAGCCAGGAGGGGGCTGGTCGCTGGGGAACGTTCTGGAATCCTGGATCGCGTAGACGGTGTGGCCCCGCTGTTTGGAGGTGATCAGGTCAACCGGCAAGTATTCCGGGTAGCGTGTCCCCGCCTTGAAAAAACTCGAATTTCTTCCGATTCTGGGGATGTAGTGACGGAAGTAGGGAAGCCCCCAGGAGACCACCACGCCCAGGCCACTGGGTGGTGGAGGAAATTTCTTTTCCAGACCCCTGATGACGGATTCCAGGTGGTGCTGTGCCTCCTGCAGGGATTTTGTGTTCGCCGGGACCTTCAATGTCGCCGTGATCACATGGTTGTGCATTGGCGGGATCAGGACGGGGATCGTGCCGGTGTCGCTGGCCACGCCTGAGCCGTCGTCCATGATGAGCCGCGACTTTGGGATGGCATACTGTTCCGGTCGCACAGGCTGGTCGGCCGTGGGAGCAGGTCGTTTGGGCGGCGGAGAAATCTTGTCGATGAGCTCGTAAATTCCGGCGGAGGCCAGTGCGGCGCCGAGGGTCGCCCCTGCAAGGAATCTTCGTCTACTCGATGCCCCGTGTCGCTCTGCATCGGACGGGTTTCTTTCGTCGTTATCTGGCACTGGGCCCGCTGTCCTTTCCTGAGCTGTGACCGATCTGAGCCCGCAGGACGGCCCCGGGCGCCGTTTCAGCGTTGCCATTACTCGGCGGCACGTGCGATCGCCCGACGCCCCGCGTGCTGCCGGAGTGTGGGGGACGAAATCAGAAAAGATCGCTGACCTTCGGGCATTTCAGCCTGTACGAAACGCTACTGATCACCGCAAGAAATGGGGGTAGGACACGCCCGGAGTGCAGCGAGGACGAGGTCTTGGACAGGGGCCGCCGGGACCGAAATTTCCCCAGGACTACGGGAACCCCTCCTGCAGGCGCCGATTACGCCGCTGGCGCAGATCACCACCCGCCTCGGCCCCCGCCGCTGCCGCTCAGTCCGCGATCCGTCGGGACACCGCGTCCGGGCCCAGCAGGCCGGTGCCGACCACCAACTCCTCCAGCGCGGCGGTCCAGCTGTCCCAGTACGGTCGCTGCGGCCGGTCGGCGATCGCGTCCTTGAGGCAACGCCGGAACGGTGCCCAGTCGTCGTCGAAGCGGCGCTCCACCACCCCGGCAGCCAGGCCGAAGACCCGATACTGCCAGGGTGCGTCGAACGCCAGCTCGCCGTTGCGGCGGGGTGGGGCACTCGCCCCGTCAAGATCGAGCGTCACAGCACCTCCACCCCCACCATCGAGTCCCGGGTCACCAGGCCGGCGAGCGCCTCCTCGGACAGGCCGTCGGTGCCGGCAGGACGTTCCGGCAGCACGAGATACCGGCAGTCGGCGGAGCTGTCCCACACCTGGATCTCAACGGACTCCTCCAGCGGGCAGCCCATCTCGGCCAGCAGGACTCGGGGCTCGCGAACCACGCGGGCGCGGTACGGCGGGTCCTTGTACCAGTTCGGCGGGAGCCCGAGCACGCCCCAGGGGTAGCAGGAGCAGAGCGTGCAGACGACGACGTGGTGTACCTCGGGGCTGTTCGCCACGACGACGAGGTGCTCGATCTCCGGTCCCTCGATGCCGAGCTCGTGTACTGCCCTCGTGCCGTTCGCCAGCAGGCGCTCGCGGTAGGACGGGTCCACCCAGGCGCGCGCGACGACGCGGGCGCCGTGCATCGGGCCGAGCTGGGTCTCGTACTCCTGTTGCACCGCGTCGATGTCCTCGTGGCTGATCAGCCCCTGCTCGACGAGCAGTTCCTCCAGCGCGACCGCGCGGCGTTCGACCGGCGCAGGCGGTGTGCCGTGGTGGTGGTCGGTGGTCATGGCGTCTCCAGGTAGCTGTCCCAAAGGTCCGCATGCAGGCAGACGCCGGTCTGCCCGTCGCCCCAGACCTCACCGGCGTCGAATCGGACCGTGTAGACGGCCTCCTGCACCCGCAGCCTGGAGTGGACCTCCACATCCGGGAGGCTGGACGCGCCGTGGCTCCGCAGTACCGTACCGACGTGTCCCCGCAGGTACCCGGGGCACCGGGTGTGCCCCAGCGGATGCCGCTGCCAGACCCGGACACGGTCACCGACGGCGAACCGCGACACACCGCTGCCCGGGTTCTCCAGCCCGTGCACCCGAAGCGGGCGGGCGAGCGGGAAGGGCCCGCCCGCCCGCTTCTCCAGCTCCTCCCGGCGGACCACCCCCGACTCGACTGCGATCGTCGCCACCGTGGTGAGCCACCGCTCGTAGTACGGGGAGCCGAGATAGTCCACCGGGTCAATGCGCTCCCGGGCATACCGGAAAGAGGACAGCGTCTGGTTCCAACCCCGCGCCGGCGCCGCGGAGAGCAGCGCCAGCGCGGCGGCCATCACGGCGGCCTCCCAGCGTGCCCGGAACACAGGCTCATCGGGGTCAACGGTGACGCCACCGAAGTCCATCCGCCCGCCCAGGTCATGCGGACCGTCCATATACCCAGTGTGAGGGATCGGAGGGTGGCGTGCCATCGGGGCGCGGACAGGTGCCCGAAGGGTTCTCGTGGTGTTTGAGACAGGCTGGATCGGCTCCACTCCGAACATGACCGGCACTCTTGCACCAGAGGTCGCTGCCTTCTACCGCCGACTGCTTCACTTGGCTGAGCCGCTGACCAGTCCGCCCCCACGTCCGTGATCCAGAAAGGATGAACTCCCATGGCCGACACGACCCGCACACCCCTGGTGGACGTGCACGCGCACTTCCTGACCGAGGAGTACGTCCAGGCGGCGAAGGACGCAGGGAACATCCAGCCCGACGGCATGGCGGGTTGGCCCACCTGGCACGCCGACCAGCACCTCGAACTGATGCATCAGTGGGGGATATCGACCTCGATCCTGTCGATCTCCTCGCCCGGCGGCCTGCTGGGCCACGACACCCTGGTCGGCTTCGACCGGATGCGCGCCGACGAGGTCGGCGACGGCATCAGCCCCGTCCCCGCGCCCGCGGCGACCACCGCCGCGACCCTGGCCGCACGCCTGGGCCAGCCCGAACGCGAGGGCATCGAGACCGCGAGCGCCCAACTCACCGCAACGGTCCTTGACCAACTCCCCGCCCCGCGGGCAGCCCTGTGGCGTCAGGGCCCGGTGACCATCGACATCGATGCCCGCGACATCGAGGTCTACTCCTCCCGTAAGGAGAACGTGGCCCGCTCCTACAAGGGCGGCCTGACCGGGCGGGTCCACGCCGCGATCTGGTCCCAGACCCAACTCGCCCTGGCCGCCGACCTCCTCGCAGGCGACGAGGACCCCCGCGCCTCCACCATCGACCTGTTCCACCGCGCGCTGGCCGCGGTACGGGCGGCCGGGGCCACCGGGAAGGTCACCGTCCAGGGCGACACCGGCTACTTCGCCGGCCCGATCGCCCACGCCATCGCCGACGCCCAGTGCTACTTCCGTCTCGGAGTCACCCGCAACAAGGCCGTCTGGCGGCACCTGGCCGGCATCCATGAGGACGACTGGACCGACTGCCAGGACATGCCCGGCGCGCAGGTCGCCTTGAGCACCTACGTGCCCGCCGACTGGCCCGAGGGCACCACAGTGCTGGTACGCCGGGTCGCCCACGCCACCGCCGACATCTCCGCCGACACCCGCTCGCGCCGCCGCCGCACCGTCGGAGCCCACCAACTCGCCCTCGCCCTGGAAGAGGGCTTCGACACCGTCTACGCCTACTCCTTCATCGCCACCAACCAACCCCTGGACCTGGACGAGGACTTCGCCGCCTGCGAGAAGGCATACCGCCTGCGCACCCGGGTCGAGGAAGTCTTCCGCGACACCGCCTACGGCGCCGGCCTGAACCATCTCCCCTCCGCATCCCACGACGTCAACAGCTGCTGGATGTGGGGCGCCCTGCTCGCCTTGAACCTCTCCGGCTGGCTGCAACTGCTCCACCCCCTGCGCCCGGATGGTTCCCGGGCCCGGATCGCCACGGTCCGCCAGCAGTTGGTCAACCGCGCCGCCCGGCTCGTTGGCAAGGGCCGACAGCACTTCCTGCGCTTCGCCCCAGCCGCCCACCACCGCATCGGCGCGGTCCTGGACCAGCTGAGACCCCCACGCACCGTGTCCTGACCGCTGCCCCATCGGGCCCGAACCACCCCCCACCCGCCCTGGAAAGCCGCCCACCCGACGCGACAGCCGGGCCTGCGGCCTATCCAGACGCCACCAACCACCCCCTCAACACCTCTAACGGCCAGCCAAAGCATGATCTGACGGGCGGTCGACCACTACCTGAGTACTCGGGTCAGTTACCTGCACCGAGGTCTTGACGCTGCTTGACAACGACCCGTTGACGATCAAACTTGCACTTCGGCGCAGACCACCTGCCCAGCGCAGCCGGCGGCGACGGCACCGACACGACCAGTAACGCCGCCTGGGGCGTGCCGGTGTACGGCAACGACACAGGCGAGCCGTGCCACGCCTCCACCTTCGCGGCCTCCGAGTGCACCCAGGGCTGGCGGTGGAACCTCGACTTCACCGTCGACCCGCACAAACATCACCAGTTACGCCTACAAGACCCGAGACCAACTACTACGGCCGAGGCTCCGCACACACCCTCACCCCGCACATACGCAGCGGCTACCCCGCGCCGCAAGGTTGCTGCTGCCGTAGTAGAGGTAGGAGTTGGGGCCTTCGGCGTAAGCGGCAGCGAGCGCGGTGGTGGAGCCCGCGACGATCTCGGTGGAGGCGCTGTCCTGGAAGGTGACCAGCCATCGGGGCATCGCAAAGGGGCCGGAGTACGCCGTGATCTTCCACAGCGCGTCGTCCTCGCCTTCGGGCAGGTACCCGAGGCAGACGGTCTGGTCCGGCGTGGTGGCGTAGACGTTGCCCATGATGTGCAATCAGGTTTTTGTCAAGGTTCACCCCTGTTTACCGGCATCAAGTATGGGCCTCTTGGCCTCGCGCAGCCCCGCCCACCGCGGTAGTTGGCCTGCCGGTGACGCGCCGCCCTCGGTAGCAGGGCCAGGGCGTTCACCCGGCGTGCTGTAGGCCACCGCCGTAACTGAAGCAGGATCACAAATGACCGGAAAATGCCCGGCGCTCGGCGGTCAGCTCGCCACCTTTCGCGTACCTCATGAAGACGGCATACCGCAGGGATCAACAGCCGTCAGCCCTACGACGCCACGCTTTCAAGGCCAGTAAGCACTACTAGGCCGTTCACCCGGATGGACGTTGGGCGGCTGGCACGACAGGACAGGCGCAGACAATGCTGAAATGCTTTCTGTTAAGACCTTACTGATGGTGAGCGCCGCACTTACCGCCTACTCGAATCGGCACCTCCGATATCGGATCCGTAGACACGACCGCGTCCATGGGCCGCGCGCAGGAGAGAACCATTTATAAGCGAGAAGATCGCCGGTATCGATATACCCGATACGCGCCTGGCGGCCGAGGCCACGGAACTGGTCCGCGAAGCTGAGCCGCCGCTGCTGTTCGACCACTCGCGCAGGGTCTACCTGTTCGGGATGCTGCAAGGGCTACGGCGGGGCCTGAAGCCCGACCCGGAGCTGCTCTACGTCGGAGCGATGTTCCACGACCTGGGTCTGACTCAGACATACCGGGTCTTCGAAGTTAGTGGGGGTCGGCGGCCGTCCGGTGCTCCTCCGTGACCAGTCAGACGACGGTCAGCCTCTGCCCCTGCTGGACCCTCGCCAGCCCGGCGGCCACGCGGAGGAGCATCCCGCGTGGCCGCACCCCCACTAACTTCGAAGACCCGACATACCGGACCGCTCATCAGCGCTTCGAGATCGACGGTGCGAACGAGGCGCGTCGGTTCCTTGTCGAGCACGGGGTCGGCGCTGACGATGTGCGCCGGGTATGGACGGCGATCGCCCTGCACACAACCCCCGGTGTTCCGGAGTTCATGGATCCCGAGATCGCTTTGGTCACCGGTGTGGAGACTGATGTGCTCGGGATCGGCCGTGACGACCTGGATCCCGCGGCGCTCGAAGCCGTCACCGATGCGCACCCGCGACCCGACTTCAAGCG
>NZ_RJVR01000342.1 GCF_003999195.1 Streptomyces soli | reverse complement strand
CTTGAGACCTCTCTCACCTCAACGGAGCTTCGTCGTACCGGTCACACCCCACCGACCTGCAACGTCACAAGATCATCAGACTTTGCAATCGCCCTGGGTCGGACTGCGCCTGGAGCGCGGCGGCGTCGGCGATGTGCTGGACTCCGTTCACTGCTCCGGGCGGAAAGCCCGTCACCGAAGTGCCAGGGCTGAGCCCCAGGTTTCCGTTGATGACGCTGGCACCCGTATTGGTGACCGTTGAACCGCCCAGAACGGCGTAGCTGCCGGCGGTCCCCAGTGCGACGGGGGCTTCCGCGGCGCGCGAGGGGTTCGAGCCCAGAGCGGTTGTCGCCAGCAACGCCAGTCCGGGCAGCAGGGCCAGGACTCTCCTGAGCCGAGTGCGTCGCCTACGCCCTCCGCCAGGAGTCGCTGGCGGGATGGCATCCACTGCCACAGGAGAGAACCCTTCTTGTCGGCGTCGAACTCAGCTGTCTCTATGGGGAATTGGTCGCGGTCGGTTCAGGCGTGTCCGGCTGGAGTTCCGGTTCGCGATTCTTGCTGCGGCGTCGGCGGCGGGTGGTGATCAAAAGGGCCGCGCTCAACAGCGTGACCAGCGCCAGCAGCGCGCCGATGAGAACGGAGGGCGAACCGGAGGAGAGGAGGTGCGCTGCCACAGCCCCGGCGATCCCGGGTTCGTGCGGGAAGGTGATCCGCGCTCGATATGTCTCATCGAGCAGCCCGCTTTTCAGCTCGAGAGTGGCGTCCCACGGGCCGTCCGCCACCTCATCGGTCACGGGGGCGGTCACCGGCTCGGACTGGCCGGGTGCCAAGGTCGTGCCCAGCTGGACATCGTAGGGGCCCGCGTTGACACTTCCGGATACCGCGGACAGTTTCAGGGTGCCCCTCAGGTCCAGGGCGCGGCCCCCGGTGTTGTGGATCTGGGCATGCACGATCGGCCGCCCGTCGCGGTCGCGTTCAGCTGTCATCGTGTTGACGGTGAATTTCGCCGCCGGTGGGTTTTGGCCGCTGACGGAGAGGTAGATCCGGATACCGGCCCGGCTGACCAACGCGACACTGCCGGCCTTGTGGCCGCTACTGACCTGCGCCCAGACCGCGCCATACCTCTCACCGGGGGCGGCGTCTTTGGGTACCGCGATCGTCACGGTGTCGCGGATTACGGAGTGGGCGGGGATGTCGAGGCGTTTTCGGTCCAGCTTGGTCCAGGTGGTCAGTTCGGTTTCTTTTGCTCCGATTGCGCCGACAAAAGAGCCGTGCGTGATATTGGCGGCGCCCGGATACAGGTTCACGCGCCACTTGGAAGCGGAGGAATTCGCTACTTCGATGCGTCGTTTTACGGTCGTGCCCGGCTTCAGGTCATCAATGATGTATTGCCGTGCTCGGGGGTCGTTGGCCAAACTGGCCGGAATATCGACAAGCCGCACGCCGATGCCTCCCCGGTCGGAGGATGCGGATCGCCGAACCGGGGCCGATGCGCCGGCTGCGGGTGAGACAGCGCCGGTGGCCACGGCGAGCGCCGCGACCACCAGGACTGATACGGGGAGGAATGTGCGCACAGTGGAAGACCTCTGCTGATTTGTGTGCTGCGAATCAGATGACGGAGTGGGTCACCGTCGAGCTGTACGAGCCGGCCAGGGTGCCCCCCGGAACCGTGACGGTGATCAGCGGATTCCAGGTGGCGGTATTGATCCCGGACACGGGGCCAGCGGTCTGCACCGTGCCGCCCGGGGACAGCGGGTTGAGGCTGGTGGGGTTGACGGTGACGCTGCCGGTGGTCGAGGCTGCCGGCGTGGTGTAGCTGCTCTGGCCCGCGACGTCCACGGGGATGTCCGTGGTCGTGCCCGCCGTGAAGGTGTCCCCGTGTGCGCTGGCGATCCAGCCGGCGGTGCCGGCCCTGCCGTCGGTCACCGTGAGGTTGCCGAGGTTGGCGCTGACCGTTTGATTGCTGGTGCTGGCAAGGCGGTCGGGAAGGAGGGGGACGGACGCACTCGGTACGGTGATCTGGAGCGCGCCGCCGTTGATCTGGATCGTCACGGGCGTCGTACAGTCAACCCCTTGGGCACACGTGGCAGCTGACGCCGGGGAGGCGAGACGTACTCCAAACTGGTCAACAGTTTGAAGGGCGTCAGCTCCCGATACTTGCGGGCGGAATACACCGGCCGGATCAACCGGATCGGCACAGGGTCGGTGTTCTGGTCCCCGTCGTACTTCGCGGGATCCTGCGGCGGCGCACCCCTGAGCATCGTCAAGGACTACATCGAGAACCAGAAGCGTCCTGTCTGACCGTCAGAGCCACTGGGCCACTGGGCCACTGGGGCCGTCAGAGCGGAGGCGCAGAGAGCTCCGGCGCTCCGCGCCTTCGGCCCAGGGATCGCATTCCCGCCCGGCCTGAAGGCCGGGATTCCCTACGAAGATCAAGGGATGGGGTCGACGCTAAACCTTGACGCCCGCGTGAAGGTCAAGCACGCCCGGACCATCCTCCTCCGGCGGGAACGAGATGTTCCGTTCCGGCCGGGCAATACCCCTGTCGGGTGATGGTCGTTGTGCAGACAGGACGTACAAACGTCCCGGTCAACCGCACGACTGGGAAGGACGCCACCCCATGCCACCCCACCTCGCCGGAGGCGTCGAAGGAATCGGCCGTCTGCGGCCGCTGCTCGACACCGTGCTCGACGCCCTCGACCAGGGCGCGGCGGCCAGAGGCGGCCCCCTGCCGGCCGGCGGCCCCGAGGAGGTCGCCCAGCGTGTGCGGGAGGCCTGCGGGGAGCCGGTTCCCGACACCGGGGAAGGCGCGGAGGCCGCCCTGCGTACGCTCGTACGGGCTCTGGCCGAGGGCGCGGCCGACCCGGCGGACCCACTGTGCGCGGCGCACCTGCACGCGCCACCGCTGGCGGCGGCCGTCGCGGCGGACCTTGCCGTCAGCACGCTCAACCCGTCCATGGACTCCTGGGACCAGGCCCCGGCCGCCACCGAGATCGAGGCCGCCACGGTGGAGGCGCTGGCCGCCCTCGTCTTCCCCGGCCGCCCGCAGGCCGACGCCCTGGTCACCACCGGCGGCACCGAGTCCAACCAGCTCGGCCTGCTCCTCGCCCGTGAACGCCACCCGGCCGCCCCCCTTCAGGTCGTCTGCGGCGCCAACGCCCACCACAGCATCCAGCGCTCCGCCTGGGTCCTCGGCCTGCCCGACCCCGTCGTCGTCCCCACCCCCAACGGCACCCTCGACCCGGCCGCCGTGGCGCAGGCCCTGGCCGGCATCTACGACCCCGCGCTCGTCGTCGCCACCGCCGGCACCACCGACACCGGCGCCATCGACCCGCTGCCCGAACTCGCCCAGGCCGCCGCCGCCCACGGCGCCGAACTCCACATCGACGCCGCCTACGGCGGCCCCCTGCTCCTCAGCCACCGCGAGGCACCCAAGCTCCACGGCCTGGACCGAGCCGCCTCCGTCACCCTCGACCTGCACAAGATCGGCTGGCAGCCCGTCGCCGCCGGCCTGCTCGCCGTCCCCGACACCGCCGCGCTGCACCCGCTCGACCACCGCGCCGACTACCTCAATGCCGCCGACGACACCGAAGCCGGCCTGCCCGACCTCCTCGGCCGCTCCCTGCGGACGACCCGCCGCCCCGACATCCTCAAAATCGCCGTCACCCTCAAGGCCCTCGGCCGCGAAGGGCTCGGTGCCCTCGTCGACACCATCTGCGACCAAGCCCAGCTCCTCGCCGACCTCGTCGACCAGCACCCCGCGCTCGACCTCTACGCCCGCCCCACCATCAGCACCGTCCTCTTCCGCCCCACCGGCGCCACCGACGACCACGTCGCCTCCCTGCGCCGCCGCCTGATGCACCAGGGCCGCGCCGTCCTCGGCCGGGCCACCGCCGACGGCCACCTCTGGCTCAAGGTCACCCTGCTCAACCCCCGCACCCGCACCAAAGACCTCGCAGCGCTCCTGGCGCTCACCACGGAAGGCCGTATGTCCCGATGACCACCACAGACGACCAGCCCTTCGACCTCCTGGGCATCGGTATCGGCCCCTTCAACCTCTCCCTCGCCGCGCTTGCCGACGGCATCCCCGACCTGCGCACCGCCTTCTACGACCAGCGCCTCGCCTTCCACTGGCACCCCGGCCTGCTCATCGAGGGCACCACCCTCCAAGTCCCCTTCCTCGCCGACCTGGTGACCCTCGCCGACCCCGCCAGCCCCTGGTCCTTCCTCAACTACCTCAGGACCCGCGACCGGCTCTTCCCCTTCTACTTCGCCGAACGCTTCCACATCCAGCGCGCCGAATACGACGCCTACTGCCGCTGGGTCGCCGAAGCCCTCCCCACCACCCACTTCGGCCACCAGGTCGACACCGTCCGCTGGAACCCCGGCCGCGCCCTCTTCGAGGTCGACCACACCCAGCTCGATGCCCACGGCGAAGCAGAAGCCCTCGGCCGTACGTACACCCGCAACCTCGCGGTCGGCATCGGCACCGCCCCGTACGTCCCGGAACCGCTGAGGCTGCTCGCCGAGGCCCCGACCGTCCCGGTCATCCACTCCGCCGACTACCTCAAGCAGCGCGAACGCCTGCTGGGCACCCCGCACATCACGATCGTCGGCTCCGGCCAGTCCGGTGCCGAGGTCTTCCTCGACCTGCTGCGCGCCCGCCCCGCCGGCCGCGAGGGCCTCACCTGGATCGCCCGCACCCCCGCCTTCGCGCCCATGGAGTACAGCAAGCTCGGCCTGGAGCAGTTCACCCCCGACTACGCCCACTTCTTCCACGGCCTCGCCGAACCCGTACGCGACCAGCTCGTCCCCCAGCAGTGGCAGCTCCACAAGGGCATCGACCACGACACCATCAACGCAATCCACGACGAGCTCTACCGCCGCACCCTCGACGGCGGCTGGCCCGACGCCACCCTCACCCCCGGCGTCACCGTCCGCACCGCCGGCCGGATGGGCGCCCACGTCATCGAACTCCACCTCGAGCACGAACAGCAGGCCACCCGCACCCGGCTCACCACCAACGCCGTCGTGCTGGCCACCGGCTACCGCGAACGCCCCCTCGACCAGCTGCTCGCGCCCCTCGACCCCTACCTGCGCCGCGACGCCGCCGGCCGCCCCCGCGTCGGCCCCGACCACCGCCTCCTGTTCGACCCGGCGGTCCAGGACACCGGCGCGTCCATCTACGTACAGAACGCCGACCGGCACAGCCACGGCGTCGGCGCTCCCGACCTCGGCCTGGCCGCCTGGCGCTCCGCCGTCATCCTCAACGCCCTCACCGGCCGGGACCCCTACCCCCTGCCGGCCCGCACCGCCTTCACCACGTTCGGGCTGCAGGCCGCCACCGTCAGCGCTTACGCAAGGCCCGCAGGTATTCACGGTTCATAGCCGCGATCGACGGCAGCGGGATCCCCTTCGGACAGGCCGTCGCGCACTCACCGGTGTTCGTGCAGCCGCCGAAACCCTGGCCGTCCATGGCGGCGACCATGTTCAGCACCCGGGTCTCGCGCTCCGGGGCGCCCTGCGGAAGGACGTTGAGGTGGTTGATCTTGGCGGAGGTGAACAGCATCGCCGAGCCGTTCGGGCACGCCGCCACGCACGCGCCGCAGCCGATGCACTCGGCATGCTCGAAGGCGTAGTCCGCCGACTCCTTCGGTACCGCGGTGGCATGGGCCTCCGGGGCGCTGCCGGTCGGCACGGAGACGTAACCGCCCGCCTGGATCACCCGGTCGAAGGCCGAACGGTCCACCACCAGGTCCCTCACCACGGGGAAGGCCGCCGCCCGCCACGGCTCGACGTCGATCGTGTCGCCGTCCTTGAAGGACCGCATGTGCAGCTGGCAGGCTGTCGTCCGCTCCGGGCCGTGCGCCTGCCCGTTGATGACCACACCGCACGCCCCGCAGATGCCCTCACGGCAGTCGTGGTCGAAGGCCACCGGCTCCTCACCGCTGAGGATCAGCTCCTCGTTGAGGACGTCCAGCATCTCCAGAAAGGACATGTCCGGACTGATGTCCTCGACCCGGTAGGTGACCATGGCGCCCTTGTCCTCGGGCGAGTGCTGGCGCCAGATGCGCAGGGTCAGGTTCACGCGTAGCTCCGCTGGGTGGGATGTACGTACTCGAAGACAAGCTCTTCCTTGTGCAGCACCGGCGCGGCACCGGCCGCCGTGAACTCCCAGGCGGCGGCGTACGAGAAGCGCTCGTCATCGCGCAGCGCCTCGCCGTCCGGGGTCTGCGACTCCTCCCGGAAGTGCCCGCCGCACGACTCGGCGCGATGCAGCGCGTCCAGGCACATCAGCTCCGCCAGCTCCAGGAAGTCCGCCACCCGGTTCGCCTTCTCCAGCGACTGGTTGAACTCCTCGCCGGTCCCCGGCACCTTCACCCGCCGCCAGAACTCGTCCCGCAGCGCCGGGATCCGCTCCAGCGCCTTCCGCAGGCCACTCTCCGTACGGGCCATGCCGCACTCGTCCCACATCAGCTCGCCCAGCTCCCGGTGGAACGAGTCCGGTGTACGGTCCCCGCCGACCGCGAGGAGGCGTCCCAGCCGCTCCTCGACACCGGAGACGGCATCTTGGACGGCCGGATGGGCGGCGGGGACCGGGTCGTGGGGACCGCGTGCCAGATAGTCGTTGATGGTGGCGGGGAGCACGAAGTAGCCGTCGGCCAGGCCCTGCATCAGCGCGCTCGCGCCGAGGCGGTTCGCGCCGTGGTCGGAGAAGTTCGCCTCGCCGATCGCAAAGAGGCCGGGGACGGTGGTCTGCAGGTCGTAGTCCACCCACAGCCCGCCCATCGTGTAGTGCACGGCCGGATAGATCCGCATGGGGCGGCTGTACGGGTCCTCGGCGGTGATCCGCTCGTACATCTCGAAAAGGTTCCCGTACTTCTCCTCGACCGCCGCCCGGCCCATCCGCGCGATCGCGTCCGCGAAGTCCAGATACACGCCCTGCCCGCCCGGGCCGACGCCCCGCCCCTCGTCGCACACGTTCTTCGCGGCGCGGGAGGCGATGTCGCGCGGCACGAGATTGCCGAAGGCCGGATAGATCCGCTCCAGGTAGTAGTCCCGCTCGTCCTCGGGGATGTCGGCCGGCGCGCGGGTGTCCCCGGCGGCCTTCGGGACCCAGATCCGGCCGTCGTTACGCAGCGATTCACTCATCAGGGTGAGCTTCGACTGATGCTCGCCCGAGCGCGGGATGCAGGTCGGATGGATCTGCGTGAAGCAGGGATTGGCGAAGTACGCGCCCTTGCGGTGCGCCCGCCAGATCGCGGTGGCGTTCGACCCCTTGGCGTTCGTCGAGAGGTAGAAGACGTTGCCGTACCCGCCGGTCGCCAGGACCACGGCGTCACCCAGGTGCACCGAGATCTCACCGCTGACCAGATCGCGTGCCACGATCCCGCGCGCCCGCCCGTCCACCACGATCAGGTCGAGCATCTCGGTGCGGGCATGCAGCTCCACATTCCCCGCGTCGATCTGCCGCGACAGCGCCTGGTACGCGCCCAGCAGCAACTGCTGGCCCGTCTGCCCGCGCGCGTAGAACGTCCGCGACACCTGCACCCCGCCGAAGGACCGCGTGTCCAGCAGCCCGCCGTACTCCCGGGCGAAGGGCACGCCCTGCGCCACGCACTGGTCGATGATCTGCACCGACACCTCGGCGAGGCGGTGCACATTCGACTCCCGGGCCCGGAAGTCCCCACCCTTGACGGTGTCGTAGAAGAGGCGGTGCACGCTGTCGCCGTCATTGCGGTAGTTCTTCGCCGCGTTGATGCCGCCCTGCGCGGCGATCGAGTGCGCCCGGCGCGGTGAGTCCTGGAAGCAGAACTGCACCACGTGGTAGCCCTGCTCGGCCAGCGTCGCCCCCGCCGAGCCGCCCGCCAGGCCCGTGCCGACGACGATCACCGTGTGCTTGCGGCGGTTCGCCGGGTTGACCAGCTTCGCCTCGAAGCGACGCCGGTCCCAGCGGTCCGCGACCGGCCCGTCCGGAGCCTTGGTGTCGGCGACCGGCTCGCCCACGCGATAGTCGGAGAAGTCCATGATCAGTCCACCAATCCGCTCATCACGGCGACAGGTACGACAAGGAATCCGGCGGTCAGCACCGCCGCCAGCACAGTGGCCGTGGTCTTCAGCGCCCGGTCACGCCGCTTGTTCACGGCCCCCAGCGTCTGCGCCGCGCTCCAGAAGCCGTGCCTGATGTGCAGGCCCAGCGCGAGTATCGCCACGATGTAGACGACATCCACCCACCACACCCGGAAGTCGGCCACCACGTTCTCGTACGGATGGCCCGCCTGACCGCGCGGATTCACCGTCAGCGTCGTCAGGTCCAGGATGTGCCACACGATGAACAGACCCACGATCACCCCGCCCCACCGCATCGTCCGCGTCGCGTACGAGGCCCGGGACTGCTTGTGCACGTACTTCGCGGGCCGGGCGGCGAGGTCGCGGCGGCTGAGCTGATAGGCGGCCACGCCGTGCAGGACGACGCAGGCCAGCAGGCCGGTGCGCTGGATCCACAGGTACCAGCTCTCGTGCAGCACCGGCTCACCGATGGTGCGCAGCCAGGCCGCGTACGCGTTGAAGTTCTCCGGGCCGAAGAAAATCTTCAGATTGCCGAGCATGTGCACGACCAGGAACAGCAGCATCACCACGCCGGTGCCGGCCATGACGGCCTTCTTGCCCACGGTCGAATCCCACAGCCCAGTCCTGGGCCTAGTCGCCAAAGCCATGACGCTGACGGTACGATCCCCGCCCACGACAGGTCCAAGACATCTTCCGGCTCGTTTACATAGGCTGGACCTATGCAGCTCCAGCAGCTCGTCTACTTCCTCGCCGTGGCCGAAACCCGACACTTCACCCGCGCCGCCGAACGCGTCCACATTGCCCAGCCATCCCTCTCCCAGCAGATCAAGGCACTCGAGCGCGAACTGGGAGCAGAACTGTTCAGCCGCGCACGCGGCAACATCGCCCTCACCGACGCCGGACAAGCCCTCCTGCCCATCGCCGCGCGCATCATCGCCGACACCGAGACCGCCACCCAGGAAGTCCAGGAACTCGTCCAACTCCGCCGTGGCCGCGTCCGCCTCGGCGCCACCCCCAGCCTCTGCACCGGCCTGCTCCCCGACATCCTCCGCGACTACCACCGCCAGTACCCCGGCATCCGGCTCATCATCGAAGAAGGCGGCTCCCGCGACCTCGTACGAGAACTCGCCACCGGCAGCCTCGACCTCGCCCTCATCGTGCTGCCCCTCCAGAGCCACGACCCCGCCCTCGACGCCACCCCGCTGCTCCACGAGGACCTCGTCGCCGTCAGCGCCGCAGGCACCCCCGACATGCCCGAGGCGCTACGCGTCCAAGACCTCCGCGACCGCCCCCTCGTCATGTTCCGCCGCGGCTACGACCTGCGCGAACTCACCACCAGCGCCTGCCGCGCCGCCGGATTCGAACCCACCTTCGCCGTCGAAGGCGGCGAAATGGACGCCGTCCTCGGCTTCGTCGGGGCCGGCCTCGGCCTCGCCGTCGTCCCCAGCATGGTCGCCGAACGCCGCCCCACCCTCCGGAGCACCCCCTTCGCGCCGCCCGGCCTCACCCGCACCATCGCCCTGGCCCACCGCAAGGACGCCGAACCCCCGCGCGCCGCCCGCGAACTGCGCCGCGTCCTGCTCGACTACGTACGCACCCACTCCACGACCTGACGCCGTGCCAGAGTGGACCGCATGACGCACCCCACCCCCGAGACCCCCCACGTCGGCGTACGCGGCGAAGCCACCATCGAGGTCGAACCCGAACTCGCTGCCATCGCCGTCACCGTCACCGCCCGCGGCACCGCCCGCCGCAACACCCTCAAGGACATCACCAGCCGCAACAACCACATCCTGGAGCTCATCAAGGAATACGGCGACGCCGTCGAAAAACTCGAGACCGGCGCCTTCGTCATCACCCCCGAACTCCGCGAACGCGGCCGCGGCGAACGCATCCGCGCCTACCACGGCAGCGTCCGCATCAGCGCCACCCTCACCGACTTCACCGCACTCGGCGAACTCACCACCCGCCTCGCCGACCTCGACCTCACCCGCGTCGACGGCCCCTGGTGGTCCCTGCGCCACGACTCGCCCGCCTACCGCACCGCCCGCCAGCAGGCCGTACGCGCCGCCGTCCAGCGCGCCCGCGAATACGCCGAAGCCCTCGGCGGCCGCCTCAGCGCCCTCATCGAACTCGAAGACGAAGGCGTCCAGCAGTCCGCCCCCTACCCCCGTGAACGCTCCATGCGCGCCGCCTTCGCCGCCGCCCCCGCAGGCGCCGCCCAGGACACCGGCCTCGCCATCGACCTCGAACCCGAACGCCAGACCGTCTACGCCCAGGTCACCGCGCACTTCACGATGACGCCACCGGACCTCGGATAAATGCGCTTACGTGCTCATCGGAGCGCCACTATGCACACTTCACCACTTGTCAACAACCGTTAATCCAGCCGACGTTACCCAGTTACCGTCAACCGAACCCTTACCGGCCGGTAAGTCATAAGCTCGAAACATGCGCCGAGCGAAAATCGTCTGCACCCTGGGCCCCGCGACCGACTCCTACGACCAGATCAAAACCCTGGTCGACGCCGGAATGGACGTCGCCCGCCTCAATATGAGCCACGGCTCCCACGGCGACCACGAGGACCGCTACCGGCACGTCCGCAAAGCCTCCGACGAAACCGGTCGCAGCGTCGGCATCCTCGCCGACCTTCAAGGTCCGAAGATCCGCCTCGGCCGCTTCGCCGAAGGCCCCGTACTCCTTGAACGCGGCGACGAGTTCATCATCACCACCGAGGACATCGAGGGCGACCGGCATATCTGCGGCACCACCTACAAAGGCCTCGCCGCCGACGTCAGCCGCGGTGAACGCATCCTCGTCGACGACGGCCGCGTCACCCTCGAAGTCACCTCGGTCGAAGGCCCCCGCGTCCACACCATCGTCATCGAAGGCGGCATCGTCTCCGACAACAAGGGACTCAACCTCCCCGGCGTCGCCGTCTCCGTCCCCGCCCTCTCCGAGAAGGACATCGACGACCTACGGTGGGCGCTGCGCATCGGCGCAGACATCGTCGCCCTCTCCTTCGTGCGGAGCGCACACGACGCCGAGGACGTACTCAAGATCATGCGGGAGGAAGGCCGGCGTGTTCCGGTCATCGCCAAGATCGAAAAGCCGCAGGCCGTAGACAATCTCGAAGAGATCGTCAACGCCTTCGACGGCATCATGGTCGCCCGCGGCGACCTCGGCGTCGAAATGCCCCTCGAAGCCGTCCCCCTCGTCCAGAAGCGCGCCGTCAAACTCGCCAAGCGCAACGCCAAGCCGGCCATCGTCGCCACCCAGATGCTCGAATCCATGATCGAGTCATCCCGCCCCACCCGGGCCGAAGCCAGCGACGTCGCCAACGCCGTCATGGACGGCGCCGACGCCGTCATGCTCTCCGGCGAGACCAGCGTCGGCAAATACCCCATCGACACCGTCAAGACCATGGCCCGCATCGTCTGCGCCGCCGAGGAAGACATGCTCGCCCCCGGCCTCCCCCCACTCACCGAACGCAACAAACCCCGCACCCAAGGCGGCGCCGTCGCCCGCGCCGCCGCCGAAATGGGCGACTTCCTCGGCGCCAAATTCCTCGTCGCCTTCACCCAATCCGGCGACACCGCCCGCCGCCTCTCCCGCTACCGCTCCCCGATCCCCGTCCTCGCCTTCACCCCCGAAGCCTCCACCCGCTCCCAGCTCAACCTCACCTGGGGCGTCGAGACCTTCCTCGGCCCCACCGCCCGGACCACCGACCAAATGGTCGACCAGGTCGACGAGCAGCTCCTCCGCATCGGCGCGTGCGAAAAAGGCGACATCGTCGTCATCACCGCCGGCTCCCCGCCCGGCGTCTCCGGCACCACCAACATGGTCCGCGTCCACCACATCGGCGAGGACGACTCCCCGAAGTAGCGGTCAGTACTTCGCGCCCACGTGCTCGTCCATCAACGCGACGGATTCACGGCGGGCGACGGAGATGTTGAAAGGGTCCTTGCCCCGGCGGGTCACCTTCCACTCGACGCCGACCTTGTCGAGGGTGTCCGAGAAGAGCTTCAGGATGTCCTCGGACTTGTTGGTGAAGAAGTACCGCGGGTACTCGTAGCGCTTCCGCTCGCCGCCGACCATCCGTGTCGTCCAGTTGGTGATCCGACACCCGTCGGAGTGGACCAGGCCGCGGATCATCTGCCATGGGTATTCGTCCACTATCTCCTGCTGCCACGCCTCCAGCGCGATGAGCCGGTCGTGCTTCTTGCCTGGGCCGTGCTGGGGGAACAGGCACGGCCAGTGCTTGCTGTACGACGTGACCATCGTGCAGCCCTCGTTCTGGACGCGGCAGACCGAGCCGTCCGGACGGACCGTGCGGATCGCTCCCTCGCAAGCGTCGATCAGCCCGGGCCATGCGTCGGAACATGCGACGCGCAGGGCGTAGGTGCCTCGCGGCTGACGGCTCAGGCAGCCGTCACCCAGGTAGAGGCCAAGCAGGTACGCGTAGGCTGCCGGGTCCGGTGTCGCGGCGGGGAAGGCGCAGCGGACGCAGTCGGTGGTGCGCTGAAGCGGCTCAATGCGGATACGCCACTCGCCGATCGCGGCGCGGGATATCCCGGTCAACTGGCTCACGGAGTTGAGGCTGCGGCCTTCGTTTACAAGGGCGAGGGCTCGGCGGCGCGTTTCGAGATCGTACATGCGACCAAGACTGGTTCGATCTTCGCCGGATCAGGCCGAAGCGAAGACTCGTTCACCCTATGTGGCGAAGATCGCCAAAACGTAAAGGTCCTTGGATTCGAAGGGAAAGTGCCCCGGGTCGGATTCGAACCGACGCTGAATGGGTTTTGAATCCATGGCCTCTACCGCTGGGCTACCGGGGCTCCTTCGAAACGAAGGATAGTCTATACCCTCCGTGACACAACCATACCGGAGCTAGGTAGGCTCATGGGGCAGTACCCCGCCAGGAACGAGGAGTCCCGTGAGCGCCCCCGAGCCCGCTGACGAGCAACAGCATGTACCCCCGACGACCACGCGTGTCGTCATCGCTGAGGACGAGGCACTGATCCGGCTCGACCTCAAAGAGATGTTGGAAGAAGAGGGCTACTCCGTGGTCGGCGAGGCCGGCGACGGGGAGACGGCCGTGAAGCTGGCGGAGGAGCACCATCCGGATTTGGTGATCCTTGATGTGAAGATGCCGATCCTGGACGGGATCTCGGCCGCCGAGCGGATCGCCAAGGACCGGCTGGCGCCGGTGCTGATGTTGACCGCGTTCTCGCAGCGTGAGCTGGTGGAGCGGGCCCGGGACGCGGGCGCGATGGCGTATCTGGTGAAGCCGTTCAGCAAGACCGATCTGGTGCCGGCCATTGAGATGGCGGTGTCGCGGTTCACGGAGATGCGGGCGCTGGACGCGGAGATCGCGGATCTGAGCTTGCGCCTGGAGACGCGGAAGCTGGTGGACCGGGCGAAGAGCGTGCTGCAGACGAAGTACGGGCTGTCGGAGCCGGCTGCGTTCCGGTGGATCCAGAAGACGTCGATGGACCGGCGGATGACGATGCAGGCGGTGGCGCAGGCCGTGATCGAAGAGGTCCCCGAAAAGTAGCCGCGGTGCGCAGTACGTACGCGAGGGGCCCGCACCGATCCGGTCGGTGCGGGCCCCTTCGTATGCGTACGTACGGTCAGTCCTCGCCGAGGTAGGCCTTGCGTACGGATTCGTCGTGGAGCAGGTCCCGGCCGGTGCCGGACAGGACGATGTTGCCGATCTCCATGACGTGGCCCTGGTCGGCCAGGGAGAGGGCGGCCTGGGCGTTCTGCTCGACGAGCAGGATGGTGGTGCCGGAGGCCTTGAGTTCGACGATGGTCTGCATGATCTTCTGCATCATGATGGGGCTGAGGCCCATGGACGGTTCGTCGAGCATGAGCAGCTTGGGCTGGGACATCAGGGCGCGGCCCATGGCCAGCATCTGCTGCTCGCCGCCGGACAGGGTGCCGGCGGCCTGCTTCCTGCGTTCGCCCAGGATGGGGAAGAGGTCGTAGGCGCGCTGGATGTCCTTGGCGATGCCGTCGGCGTCCTTGCGGAGGTAGGCGCCGAGCTTGAGGTTCTCCTCGATGGTGAGGCGGGGGAAGATGTGCCGCCCTTCCGGGGAGTGGGCGAGCCCGAGCGCGACGATCTTGTGTGCGGGGACCTTTTCGATCGGCTGGCCGTCGAAGACGACGCGCCCGTGGGTGGGGCGCAGGAGCCCGGACAGGGTGCGCAGGGTCGTGGTCTTGCCGGCGCCGTTGGTGCCGATGAGGGTGACGACCTGGCCGGCTTCGACGGTGAAGGAGATGCCCTTGACGGCTTCGATCTTGCCGTAGGAGACGCGCAGGTCTTCGACTTCGAGCAGGGCGGTCATCGCTCGTCCTCCGTGGTGCTGTTGGCTTCGGCCGCTTCGACCTCGGCGACTTCCTCCGTGCCGGGGTCGCCCTCGAAGGGCGTGCCGAGGTAGGCCGCGATGACGCGGTCGTCGCCCTGGACGGTTTCCTTGTCGCCTTCGACGAGCTTCTCGCCCTGCACGAGGACCGCGACGCGGTCGCAGAGGTTGAAGATGAAGCGCATGTCGTGCTCGATGACCAGGACGGCGATGCCCTGGTCGCGGATGGCGAAGACGAGTTCCTCGGTGGCGCGGGTCTCCTGCGGGTTCATGCCTGCCGTGGGCTCGTCGAGCAGCAGCAGGCCGGGCTCGCTCGCCAGCGCCCGGGCGATTTCGAGCTTGCGCTGTTCGCCGTAGGGGAGGTTGCGGGCGAGGTGGTCGGCTTTGTTCTCCAGGCCGATGAACTCCAGGAGTTCCATGGCGCGTTCGCGGCTGGCGGCTTCCGCCTTGTGGTAGCGGGGGCCGCGGACGAGGGCGGCGAAGAGCCCTTCCTTGGTCCGGGTGTGGCGTCCGACGAGGACGTTTTCCAGGACGGTCATGTTGGAGAAGAGCCGGATGTTCTGGAACGTACGGGCGATGCCGGCGTTGGTGACCAGGTGTGGTTTGGGCGGCAGGACGGTGCCCTTGTAGGCGACGGTGCCTTCGGTGGGGACGTACAGGCCGGTCAGGCAGTTGAAGAAGGTGGTCTTGCCGGCGCCGTTGGGGCCGATGAGGCCGACGATCTCGCCGCTGTTGACGGTGAGGTCGACGTTGCGGACGGCGGTGAGGCCGCCGAAGCGCATGATGACGCCGGTGGCCTGCAGGATGGGCGTGGCCGGCTTGGTCGTGGTCTCGGTCGCAGTGGTCATGGGTTTCTCACACCCCAGCCGTTGCAGCGGGCGCAGCGGGCGCGGTGGGTTCTGTGGGGTCCTGGTCCTTGTCTTCGTGGAATTCGAGTTGGCGCCGGCGGTTGGCGATGACGCCTTCGGGACGGAAGCGCATGAGGATGATGAGGGCGATGCCGAAGGCGAGCAGCTGGTATTCCTTGAGGAATTCCAGCTTCTCCGGTATGAGGTAGAGCAGGGCCGCGCCGAGGAGCGGTCCGCTGACCGTGCCCATGCCGCCGAGGACGACGGCGGCGAGCAGGAAGGCCGAGTTGGGGGCGACCGGTCCGGCGAAGACGTACGGGTCGGGGACGACGCTGCTGCTGACGTGGGCGTTGACGCTGCCGGCGAGGCCGGCGAGGGAGGCGCCGAGGGCGAAGGCGATGAGTTTGACGCGGAAGCCGTTGATGCCCATGGCGGTGGCGGCGGTCTCGTCCTCGCGGATGGCGACCCAGGCGCGGCCGATGCGGGAGTCGGAGGCCCGGTTGAAGACGAGCACGACGATTACCGTGACGATGAGCATCAGCAGGTAGTAGTTGGCGAAGCGGCCGAGGGTGAAGCCGGCGATGTTGTGGCTTTCGCCGAAGTTGAACCCGGCGATGCTGAGGTCGGGGATGTCCGCGATGCCGTTGGGGCCGTTGGTGATGTCGGGGCCCGAACTTCCGTCGAGGTTGCGGACGGTGATGCGGAAGATCTCACCGAAGCCGAGGGTGACGATGGCGAGGTAGTCGCCGCGCAGCCGGAGGGTCGGGGCGCCGATGAGGACGCCGAAGACGAGCGAGGCGGCGGTGCCGGCGAGGGCGGCGGCCCAGAAGGGCAACGAGAAGCCGGTGATGGTGGAGTACGCCGAGCCGGAGAACAGGGCCGCGGTGTAGGCGCCGACGCCGAGGAAGGCGACGTAGCCGAGGTCGAGGAGGCCGGTGAGGCCGACGACGATGTTCAGGCCCAGGGCGACGGTGCCGAAGATGAGGATGTTGACGCCGACGTTGGCGTCGTGGTCGTTGTTCTGGGTGAACGGGAAGATTGCGGCGGCGGCGAAGGCCAGGGTGACGGCGTAGCCCTTGTGTGCTTCGGTGAGGGCGGAGAAGCGGTCGAGCAGGCCTGCGCTGTGCAGGGCCCAGAGGCCGAAGACGGCGAGGAAGAGAAAGCCGGAGAAGAGTTCGCCGCCTTGGGTGTCGATGCCGTAGGTGAAGACGTACAGGCCCAGGGCGATGACGATGGCGATGATGCCGCGCTGCTGCCAGCCGGGGAGTTGGGGGAGCGGCTTGGTGCTGGAGGGCTTGGCGACGTACGCGGCGAGGGTGGCCTTGATGCCGGTGTCCTGGGTGGCCGGGCCGGGTTTGGGCAGGGCCAGTGCGCCGATGACGGGCACGATGGAGAAGATGCCGGCGAGTATGCCGCCGACGACCCAGTTGGCGACGCCGCCGAGTTCGACGGCGATGGCGATCAGCGAGAACCAGGTGACGGCGAGGCCGGCGAAGGCGCTGAGCACGATCGGGGCGGTGCTGCCGGTGGGGGTGAGCCAGCGCAGGCCCTTGACGCCGTAGCCGGCGAGGGAGAACAGCACGGTGAGCAGGCCGGCGGTGAAGGCGAGCCATTGCAGGCCGGCGGGGGAGCCGTAGTAGGTCAGGTCGCCGGGGAAGTTGCTGGTCCAGGTCCAGGCGAGGAAGGCGCCGGCCGCGGTGAGTACGCCGCCGATCGTGGTGAGGGCGCGGGCGGCGCTCTCTGAGAGGCGGATCAGGCCCTTGGCGCCTTCGGCCGTGGTCGCGGTGGTGTCTTTGGTGATGTCGGTCATGGTGTCACGCCCTGTCCGCGACGCGTTCGCCGAGCAGTCCTTGTGGCCTCAGCAGGAGTACGAGGATGAGGAGGATGAAGGCCCAGACGGAGGCCCAGCCCTGGCCGCCGAACTGTCCCATGCCGGGGATATTGGCGATGTAGGCGGTGGCGAGGGCCTCGGCGACGCCGAGGACGAGGCCGCCGAGCATGGCGCCGTAGATGTTGCCGATGCCGCCGAGGACGGCGGCGGTGAAGGCCTTGAGGCCGGCCTGGAAGCCCATGTCGTATTTCACCTGGCCGTAGCGCAGTCCGTACGCGAGGGAGGCGACGGCGGCGAAGAGGCCGCCGATGGCGAAGGCGATGACGATGACCCGGTTGGTGTCGATGCCCATGAGCTGGGCGGTGTCCGGGTCCTGGGCGGTGGCCTGCATGGCGCGGCCGGTGCGGGTGGCGCGGACGAAGCTGGCGAGGGCGGCCATACATATCGGTGCGGCGATGATGACGAAGACGTCGCCGCTGCTGATGTTGACCGATCCGATGTTCCAGGGGCCGGCGTTGATCTGCGGGAAGACGCGGGCGCTGGTGGCCTGCGGGTACCAGTTGCGGACGGCTTCCTGGAGAGCGAGGGAGAGTCCGATGGCGGTAATGAGTGGCGCCAGGCGTGGCGCGTTTCTCAGTGGCCGGTAGGCGAAGCGCTCTGCCCCGGTGGCGATGAGGACGGCGACGAGGGTGCCGCCGATGAGCATCAGGGGGAGGGCGACCCACATGGAGGTGCCGGACGGTAGGGCGAGGTAGACGGTGAGGGCGCCGAAGCCGCCCGTCATGAAGATCTCGCCGTGGGCGAAGTTGATGAGCTGGACGATGCCGTACACCATCGTGTAGCCGATGGCGATGAGACCGTACATCGAGCCGAGGAACAGCCCGTTGGCCAGCTGTTGCGGCAGGGTGTTCACCGCATGGCCTCCATGTCTTTGGGATAGGGGGTGGGGAGCGGGGGCCGGCCCCGGGTACGGGTGGGGCCGCGCGGTGGTGGGTGGTCTACCGCGCGGCCCCGGGTGTTACGTGTGGTGGTGCTGTGCGGTTGTCAGCCGGTGTCTCAGCCGGTGTAGGTGCCGGTCTTGACGGCGACCCACTTGCCGCTCTTGACCTGGTAGACCGTCAGCTGCTTGTTGGTGGTGTCACCGTACTGGTCGAAGGAGACGTGGCCGGCGACGCCGTTGAAGTCGCTCTTCTGCACCGCGTCGACGATCTTGGAGCGGGCGTCGGACGGGACGGTGCCGTTCGTCACGACCGTGCCGATGGCCTTGATGATGGCGGTGGCGGCGTCGTAGGAGTAGCCACCGTAGGTCTGGTAGTCACCCTTGTAGCCGGAGGCCTTGTAGCCGGCGATGAAGTCCTTGGCGGTGGACAGGGTGTCGACGGGGACGCCGACGGACGTGACCAGGTCACCTTCGGCGGCGGAGGCGCCGGCGTTGGTGATGTACGTGTCGGAGTACATGCCGTCGCCGCCGAAGAGCGGGATCTTGGTGCCGGTGGCCTTGAGCTGCTTGGTGATCAGCGAGGACTCGTCGTACTGGCCGCCGTAGTAGAGCAGGTCGGCGCCGGAGTTCTTGATCTTGGTGACAAGGGTGGAGAAGTCGGTGTCACCGGTGTTGACGTGGTCGGTGCCGACGGTCGTGCCGCCGAGAGCGGTGAACTTGTCCTTGAAGATCGCGGCCAGGCCGGCGCCGTAGGTCTGCTTGTCGTCGACGACGAAGATCTTCTTCTTCTTGAGCGTCTTGTAGGCATAGTCCGCGGCGAAGGCGCCCTGGAGGACGTCGGTGGTCGCGGTGCGGAAGTACGTCTTGTACGGGCGGACCTTCTTGCCGGTGCCCCAGTTCGGGCCCTGGGTGAGGGCGGGGTTGGTGTTCGAGGGGGAGATCTCGACCAGGTTGGCGGAGTTGAAGACCGACTGCATCTGCGTAGCGACGCCGGAGTTCAGCGGGCCGACGACGCCGAGCACGCTGCTGTCCGCGACGAGCGTGGTGGCGTTCTGCTGGCCGGTGGCCGGCTGCGCCTTGTCGTCGTACTGCTTGACCTGGAAGGTCACGCCGGGGACCGTCTTGTTCTTGTTGGCGTCGGCCACGGCGAGCTTGACGCCACCGAGGATGCCCAGACCGGTGGCCGAGTTCGCACCGCTGAGCGGGGCGTCGACGCCGATGGTGACGGTGGTGCCCTTGCTGTCGTTGGAGCTGCTGTTGCTGCGGGAGCCGCAAGCGGTGAGGGCGAGCGATCCCGATGTGAGTACTGCGGTGAGAACAAGCAAGGAACGGTGTCGCACGGTCAGTCCTTTCCCCTGGCGCGGCGTTCTCCGGTGAGACGCCGGTTCGCGCGCTGGAACCGAACTGTGCGGTGATCCAGTGGCGCAGTGACTGGGCGTGACTCTAAGCGCGAGGCGGGGGTCCGGCAGAGGGGTAGGGCAGGATGTGACTCTCTTGTTATGACATGAGGAAAGCTTGAGGTTGGCTGCGGGGGTAAAACAGGACGATATTCTCATAACTTCATGTTTCACATCGTGAGAATCCCCAGTTCCGAAGCGGAATGAGGCGCCGCCTGTGGCTATGTCGCACATGACGTGTAGACCTCTTTGAAGAGGATGGCCGAGTAGTCGCCGCCCATGATGTAGCTCTCCTTTTGTATTGCACGCGTGTTACGAAGCGTTACATCAAGGAATGCCAGAACGACTTCGCGGGGCACGCCGGCGCAGTCACGCACGTGAAACCGCAGGGTAAATAGGACAGTCCGCCCTGGCGGGACGGTGAAGGGAGTGGCCGGGGTCACCAGAGTGGTCAGGTTGTCGGACGGCTGCCCGATCTTGACAACGGTGACCGGTGACCCCTTCGTCACGGTGAGGGCGAACCGGAGCGTGAAGGTCCGCGTCGCCTGGTCCGGCGGATCGGTGCCATGTCCCTTGTACGTGACCTGGGTTGCCTGGGCGGGGTAGGGCACCAGGGGCGGTGCGGCCGGTTCGGGCCGGGTCGCACAGCCGTAGCCGATGAGGGTGCCGAGGGCGGTGGCCGCGGCGAGGGCGGCGATCGTGCGGCGGCGTCGGAGGGGGAGGGCGGCCCAACGCTCGGACAGCCGGGGGGCGTCGGAGCCGATGACCTCGGGGGGATCGGTGGTGCCGTCGCCCGGTTCGAGCGGGCCGATGCCGCTCATGACGGCCAAGTGGTGTGCGGCGCGGGGCTGCTGCTCGCGGGGGCGGCCGGGCCGGAGGGGGAGCCGCCGTTCTGCAGCCGGCCAGTGCCGACGTGAACGCGAGCGCGCAGAAAGTCCCGACCCCTGCCCGGATGGACCGTGCTGCCCCCATGACGGAAAGCTAGCGCCGCGCCACCGGGCACCACAACGGGGCGTGTCAGCCGGTGATGCCGTTCGGCGTCACCGGGCGCAGGGCGCAGGTGAGGCGGGCGGAGCAGACGCGGCGACCTTGGTCGTCGGTGATGGCGATGTCGTACGTCGCGGAGGAGCGGCCCCGGTGCAGCGGGGTGGCGACGCCGGTGACGTGGCCGTCGCGTACGCCCCGGTGGTGGGTGGCGTTGAGGTCGACGCCGACGGCGATCTTGCCGGAGCCGGCGTGGAGCATGGCGCCGACCGAGCCGAGGGTCTCGGCGAGGACGGCGGAGGCGCCGCCGTGCAGGAGACCGTACGGCTGGGTGTTGCCCTTGACCGGCATGGTGCCGACGACGCGGTCGGCGGAGGCCTCGGTGACCTGGATACCCATGGCGTTGCCGAGGTGGCCCGCGGAGAAGAGCGCGACGATGTCGACGCCGAGGCCGGCGTACTCCTCGATGACCTCCTGGGGGAAGGGGGTCGGGAAGGAGGTCGGGATCTGCTCGCCCATGCCGGTCGGCTCCGATCGTCTGCGCTTCGTACGGGGTTCCGGTGGTTCGTTGTACTGAGCAGCTTTATACCGGACGGTCGCTTCCGGCCTCCAGGCGGATCACGACCGACTTGGACGCCGGGGTGTTGCTGGTGTCGGCGGTGTGGTCCAGCGGGACCAGCACATTGGTTTCGGGGTAGTACGCGGCCGCGCAGCCCCGTGTCGTCGGGTAGTGCACCACCCGGAAGCCGGCGGCGCGGCGCTCGGCGCCGTCCGACCACTCGCTGACCAGGTCGGTGTACGCGCCGTCGGCGAAGCCGAGAGCGGCGGCGTCCTCGGGGTTGAGCAGCACCACGCGGCGGCCGCCCTTGATGCCGCGGTAGCGGTCGTCGAGGCCGTAGATGGTGGTGTTGTACTGGTCGTGCGAGCGCAGCGTCTGCAGCAGCAGCCGCCCTTCCGGCACGGCCGGGTACTCCACTTCGGCCGCCGTGAAGTTGGCCTTGCCGGTCGCGGTGGGGAAGCTTCGGGAGTCGCGCGGGGCGTGCGGGAGGGTGAAGCCGCCGGGGTGGGCCACCTTGGCGTTGAAGTCCTCGAAGCCGGGGACGACGCGGGAGATCCGGTCCCGTACGAGACCGTAGTCGGCCTCGAAGTCGGCCCAGGGCACCCGGCTTTCGGGCCCGAGGACCGCGCGGGCCAGCCGGACGATGATGGCGGGCTCGGACAGCAGGTGCGGCCCGGCGGGCTCCAGGGTGCCGCGCGAGGCGTGCACCATGCCCATGGAGTCCTCGACGGTGACGAACTGCGCGCCGGCCTCCTGGACGTCCTTCTCGGTGCGGCCCAGCGTCGGCAGGATCAGCGCCCGGGCGCCGGTGACGACATGCGAGCGGTTCAGCTTGGTCGACACATGCACGGTCAGCCGGGCGCGCCGCATGGCGGCCTCGGTGGCGTCGGTGTCGGGGGAGGCGGCCACGAAGTTGCCGCCCATGGCGAAGAAGACCTTGGCGTCACCGTCGCGCAGGGCGCGGATGGCCCGTACGACGTCGTAGCCGTGCTCACGCGGCGGCGCGAAGCCGAACTCCTTCTCCAGGGCGTCCAGGAATTCCGGCGCGGGCCGCTCGAAGATGCCCATGGTGCGGTCGCCCTGCACATTGCTGTGACCGCGGACGGGGCAGACGCCGGCGCCGGGGCGGCCGATGTTGCCGCGCAGGAGGAGGAAGTTGACGACCTCGCGGATGGTGGGCACGGAGTGCTTGTGCTGGGTGAGGCCCATCGCCCAGCAGACGACGATGCTCTTGGACTTCAGGACGAGGGCCAGGAGCTGGTCGATCTCCGCGCGGTCCAGGCCGGTGGCGCGCAGCACCTCGTCCCAGTCGGTGGCGCGGGCGGCGGCCGCGAAGTCCTCGAAGCCGTGGGTGTGCTCGTCGATGAAGTTGTGGTCCAGGACCGTGTCGGGGGCCTCCTCCTCGGCCTGGAGCAGGAGGGCGTTCAGGGCGCGGAAGAGCGCCTGGTCGCCGCCGAGCCGTATCTGCAGGAAGAGGTCGGAGAGCGGGGCGCCGCCGCCGACCAGGCCCTTGGCGGTCTGCGGGTTCTTGAAGCGCTGCAGGCCGGCCTCGGGCAGCGGGTTGACCGTGACGATGGTGGCGCCGCCGGCCTTGGCCTTCTCCAGGGCGGACAGCATCCGGGGATGGTTGGTCCCGGGATTCTGGCCGGCCACGATGATCAGGTCGGAGCGGTAGAGGTCCTCCAGCAGGACGCTGCCCTTGCCGATGCCGATCGTCTCCGAAAGCGCCGACCCCGAGGACTCATGGCACATGTTCGAGCAGTCCGGCAGATTGTTGGTGCCGAACTCGCGGGCGAACAGCTGGTACAGGAAGGCAGCCTCGTTGCTGGTGCGACCAGAGGTGTAAAAGAGCGCCTCGTCGGGGCTCGCCAGGGCGTTCAGCTCCTCGGCGATGATGTCGAAGGCCCGCTCCCAGGGCACCGGCTCGTAGTGGTCGGCGCCGTCCGGCAGGTACATGGGCTGGGTCAGCCGGCCCTGCTGGCCGAGCCAGTAGCCGCTGCGTCGGTTCAGGTCGGAGACCGGGTGCTCGGCGAAGAAGTCCGGGGTCACCCGGCGCAGCGTCGCTTCCTCGGCGACGGCCTTGGCGCCGTTCTCGCAGAACTCAGCCGTGTGGCGGTGGCCCGGCTCCGGCCACGCGCAGCCGGGACAGTCGAAACCGTTCTTCTGGTTGACCTTGAGCAGGGTGAGCGCGGTGCGGCGCACGCCCATCTGCTGCTGCGCGATGCGCAAGCTGTGGCCGACGGCCGGCAGACCGGCGGCGGCGTGCTTCGGTGCACTCACTTCGGGTGCGTCCTGCTCCGGGTCACCTGCTGGTGCTTTACGTGCCATACACACGATTCTGCCACGCCGCCGAATCGACTACGGATGGCCCCCGTGCTAAGAGGCCGCGCGAATAGGTGGGGTGGGTGAAGGAGTGTGTCGAGGGCCGCATCTGGCAAGGCGGTGGGGGTCCTCCCCCAGACTCCGTCCGGTGGGGGTCCCCCCGGCGAAGCCAGGGGGAGGACCCCCACCCAGCCGCCAGGCTGGGGGACGTCGTCGACCGACGACAACGCTGCCAGGCGAGAGCCATCGGCACGCGACGCCGCCCCACCTATTCGCGGCCTCTAAGGGGGCCCATCCGGCGATGCGGGGCGTGGCTTCGACTGGCGGCCGAGCGGCTTTGTCAGTGCGGCGTGGGAGGATCGGACGCGTGGCAGAGACAGCATCGAAGACGAACGCAGTGACCACCCCGGCTCAAGAGGGGGAACGCCCCCGCCTGCTCCTGCTGGACGGGCATTCCCTGGCGTACCGGGCGTTCTACGCGCTGCCGGTGGAGAATTTCAACACCGCCACCGGCCAGCCGACGAACGCGATCTACGGCTTCACGTCGATGCTGGCGAACACGCTGCGTGACGAGGAGCCCACGCATCTGGCCGTCGCTTTCGACGTGTCCCGCAAGACCTGGCGGTTCGACGAGTTTCCCGAGTACAAGGCGACCCGTTCCAAGACCCCCGACGAGTTCCGCAGCCAGGTCGAGCTGATCGGCGAGTTGCTGGACTCCATGTCGGTCAAGCGCTTCGCCGTCGACGGCTTCGAGGCCGACGACGTCATCGCCACGCTCGCGACGAAGGCCGAGACGCTGGGTTACGAGGTGCTGATCGTCACCGGCGACCGGGACGCCTTCCAGCTGGTCAGCGATCATGTCACCGTCCTCTACCCGACCAAGGGCGTCTCCGAACTGACCCGCTTCACACCGGCGAAGGTCGAGGAGAAGTACGGGCTCACGCCGCAGCAGTACCCGGACTTCGCGGCGCTGCGCGGCGACCCGTCGGACAACCTGCCGGGCATCCCGGGCGTCGGCGAGAAGACCGCCACCAAGTGGATCAAGGAGTTCGGGTCGTTCGCCGAGCTGGTGGAGCGGGCCGACGAGGTCAAGGGCAAGGCCGGCGAGAATCTCCGCGCCCACCTGGAGTCCGTCAAGCTCAACCGGCGGCTTACCGAGATGGTCCGCGACGTCGTCCTGCCCTGCGGCCCCGAGGAGCTGGTCCGGCAGCCGTACGACCGTCCCGCGCTCAACGTGGTCCTGGACGCGCTGGAGTTCCGGCACGCCAACTTCCGGGAGCGCCTCTACGCCGGCGACCCGGGGAATGTCGAGGAGCAGGCCGAGATCGCCGCCGGCGTCGAGGTCGACGGCCGGGTGCTGCGGGCCGGCGAGCTGCCCGGCTGGCTGGCCGAGCACGCCGAAGGGCCGCTGGGCGTGGCCACCGTCGACGCCTGGGCGCTGGGCAGCGGCAGCGTCTCCGAGATCGCGCTGGCCGCCGCCGGAGGACCGGCCGCCTGGATCGACCCGACGGAGCTGACCGAGGCCGACGATCAGGCCTTCGCCGCCTGGATCGCCGACCCCGCCCGCCCCAAGGTGCTGCACAACGCCAAGAACGTGACGCGGGTATTCGCCGAACACGGCTGGAGCGTGGACGGCGTCAGCATGGACACCGCCCTGGCCGCCTACCTGATCAAGCCGGGCCGCCGCTCCTTCGCCCTGGACACCCTGTCCGTGGAGTACCTCGGCCGCGAGCTGGCCCCGGCCGGCGGCGAGAGTGGCCAGCTGGCCTTCGGCGCCGACGAACAGGCAGAGGCCGACGCCCTGATGACCCAGGCCCGCACGGTGCTGGACCTCGGCGAGGCCTTCGGCGAGAAGCTGGTCGAGGTCGGCTCGGCCGACCTGCTGCGCGACGTGGAGCTGCCGACCTCGGCGCTGCTCGCTCGCATGGAACGGGCGGGCATCGCCGCCGACCGGGAGCACCTGGAGCGTTTGGAGCAGCAGTTCGCGGGCGCGGTCATGCAGGCGGTGAAGGAGGCGCACGGCGCGGTCGGGCACGAGTTCAACCTCGGCTCGCCCAAGCAGCTGCAGGAAGTGCTCTTCGGCGAGCTGGGCCTGCCCAAGACCAAGAAGACCAAGACCGGTTACACCACTGACGCCGACGCCCTGGCCTGGCTCGCCGCCCAGACCGAGCACGAGCTGCCGGTGATCATGCTGCGCCACCGCGAGCAGGCCAAGCTCCGCGTCACCGTCGAGGGCCTGGTCAAGACCATCGCCCCCGAGGGCCGGATCCACACCAGTTTCAGCCAGACCGTGGCCGCCACCGGCCGGCTGTCGTCCACCGACCCCAATCTGCAGAACGTTCCGGTCCGCACCGACGAGGGCCGGGCCATCCGCCGCGGCTTCGTCGTCGGCGAGAGCTACGAGTCGCTGCTCACCGCCGACTACAGCCAGATCGAACTGCGCGTCATGGCCCACCTGTCGAAGGACGAGGGCCTGATGGCCGCCTTCGCCTCCGGTGAGGACCTGCACACCACCGTCGGCTCGTACGTCTTCTCGGTGCCGCCGGAGCACGTCGACGCCGAGATGCGCCGCAAGATCAAGGCGATGTCGTACGGACTGGCCTACGGGCTCTCGGCGTTCGGGCTCTCGCAGCAGCTGGGCATCGAGGCCGCCGAGGCGCGTGGCCTGATGGAGACGTACTTCGAGCGCTTCGGCGGCGTACGCGACTATCTGCAGCGTGTGGTGGAGGAGGCGCGGATCACCGGCTATACCGAGACGCTGCTCGGCCGTCGCCGCTACCTGCCCGACCTCACCAGCGACAACCGGCAGCGCCGCGAGATGGCCGAGCGGATGGCGCTCAACGCGCCCATCCAGGGCTCGGCCGCCGACATCGTCAAGATCGCCATGCTGCGGGTCGACGAGGCGATCACCAAGGAGGGGCTGGCCTCGCGCCTGCTGCTCCAGGTGCACGACGAAATCGTCGTCGAGGTCGCCCCCGGTGAGCGCGAGGCCGTCGAGGAGCTGGTCCGCCGCGAAATGGCGGGCGCCTACCCGCTGCTGGCCCCGCTCGATGTCTCCGTGGGTGTCGGCCCCGACTGGGAGTCCGCCGCCCACTGATCGGGCTCCTGCCCGCCGCTCGTCGCGTGCACCACCACGGCGTACGCGACGGCGGCGGGGGCAGGGCCGCGCCCGCGCCGAACAGCGCCGACGGCAGCATCGCCGCGAACGAGCTGTCCCCGTGCGCGTCGTACCGGCGCCAGCACCGCACCAGCGCGCCCGCACCCGCCGCCGCGCCCAGCCCCGCCACGGCCAACCGCCGCGCTTGCCGGGACAACCGGGGCATCCGGCGCGGCCGCGGCGCGTCAACGGGGGCGGCGCGCACCGCCCGTACGGCGTACCCCGCCACCACCGCCAGGCCCACCGCCGAACTGCCGTACTGGGCGAGCTTGTGCAGCGGCATGCCGTACGCCTCCTGGTCGAGGACCGGCAACAGTCGTACCCCCCACCGCCCCGGATGAGTGAACGTGTCCCACACCACATGCGTGGCCGCGCCCGCCGCCGACGACGCCCAGAACCACCCGGCGGTCCGCAGCGACGGCGGCTCGCCGGGGCCGTACCCCAGGACCGCCCCCACCCGGCCCTGCCACTGCTCCGGAAGCAGCGCCGCAAGCGGCCCGCGCAGTGAACGGCATACAACCTCTTCCTACGTCTGGCTGTCTGATCAGTATGGGTGGCCCCGCATGCTGGCTGAGGGCAGGAAGTTGCCGTAGTGTCGCCTCCGTTGTGAGGCGGGAGACCTAGGTCACGTCACTGAAATCGGGAGGGAATCCGGGTATGGCAGCGCGGTACGGCCGACGGATACGCAGGGGTGTCGCCGGTACGGCGGTCGCCGCCGCCGCGATGGCGGCACTGACCGCCTCGCAGGGGCCGGGGTTCGCCTTCGCGAGCCAGAGCAGCGACGCGACCAGATCGGCGGTCACACCACCGCCCGGCCCGGCGATCGACGGTGGCTCGCCCTACTACACTGATCTGCCGCCGCTCAACACGGCCTCGCCCAGCCCGTCGAGCACCCCCGGCACCGCACCCGGCTCCGGCACCGACACCAGCGGGACCGGACTGCCGGCCACCGTCCTGGACGCGTACCAGAAGGCGCAGTCGGCGATCGCCGCCACCAAGCCGCAGTGCAACCTGCGCTGGGAACTGCTCGCCGCGATAGGCCAGGTCGAGTCCAACCAGGCGCGTGGCGGCAACGTCGACGCCGAGGGCACGACCCTCAGCCCCATCCTCGGCCCGGTCCTCAACGGCAGCGGCTTCGCCAACATCTCCGACACCGACCACGGCAAGTGGGACGGCGACCCCGTCCACGACCGCGCCGTAGGACCCATGCAGTTCATCCCCTCCACCTGGGCCACCTGGGGCGCCGACGGCAACGGCGACGGCGACAAGGACCCGAACAACATCTACGACGCCGCGCTCGCCGCCGGGGACTACCTGTGCGCGGACGGCCGCGACCTGTCCGTGAGCGCCGAACTCGACCGGGCGATCCTCGGCTACAACCACTCGCAGTCCTACCTGGACACCGTCCTGTCCTGGTACGACCACTTCCGCAAGGGCGGGGCCGTCTCGATCCCCGACAGCGGCAGCGGCTCCACCAGCACACCCGGCAGCACGGCGACCGCGAGCAGCAGCCCGACCGCCTCCAAGTCGCCCTCGGCGTCGGCCTCCTCCTCCAAGTCCGCCAGCGCGTCCGCGTCGGCGACGACCAAGAAGCCGACCGCCTCCGCCAGCGGCACGATCACGACGTCACCGTCTGCGTCCGCGTCGCCGTCGACCTCCCCGACCGCGTCGTCCTCGCCGTCGGTTTCCCCGTCGGATTCGACCAGCGCCTCTCCCAGCCCCACGGCGACCGGCTGCCCCACCGACTCGGCCTCGCCGAGCGCGTCGGCCACCGACACCGCCTCGCCGTCCGCCACGGCCACCGACGACCCCTGCGCCACCGCGTCCGCGAGCCCCAGCGCTTCGGACACCCCGGCCACCTCGGAGTCGGCCTCCGGCAAGCTCAACTGACGTACGCACAACCCCTACGGCCGTACCTCCCAGGAGGTGCGGCCGTACGTGTTCTCATCTCACGCCCCGGTTGCTACGGTGCCCCGGCCCACCCCGGCACGACCCGTAACGGGAGCCCCGGTCAACGGCGAGGAGATCCACAAGGAGGAGATGCGCTACACCGACGGCAAGCGCAAGCCCGTCACCGCCTTCGTCGGAGACGTGAAGATGCGCGAGGACTACATGGAGCACACCGTCGCCCTGGTGAAGTCCCAGCGGCAACTCGTCCTGCTCATGACCAGCTATCTGCCCTGGGGTTTCCTGCTGCTGGGCGGGGCACTGCTCTCCGCGTCGCTCGTGCTGGAAGCCCGCGGCCGCAGGCCTGGCAAGGATTCTGACGGCTCTAACGGCGGGCGTTCGTACGACGGGTCGGCTGGGCCGCCGACGGATCCTCCGGCCAGGGGTGCCTGGGGTAGCGGCCGCGCAGCTCAGCTCGTACGGATCGGTAGCCGTCCCGCCAGAAGGACGCCAGGTCGGCCGTGACCGCCGCCGGGCGCCCGGCGGGGGAGAGCAGATGGATCAGCAGCGGCACCCGGCCGCCCGCGATGCGCGGGGTCTCCGTCCAGCCGAACAGCTCCTGCAGCTTGGCCGCCAGCACCGGCTGCTCCCCTTCGTACGAGACCCGGATCCGCGAGCCCGACGGCACCCCGATGCGCTCCGGGGCCAGTTCGTCCAACCGGGCGGCCTCGCCCGTCGCCCACGGCAGCAGCCGCGAAAGGGCCTGCCCGGCCTCGATCCGCTCCAGGTCGGCCCGCCGGCGGGCTCTGCCCAGTTCGGGGCCGAGCCACGCCTCGACACGGTCCGGGTCGAGCAGGGCCGCCTCCGACACATCCGGCCACGGCTCGCCCAACTCCCGGTGCAGGAAGGCCAGTCGCTGCCGCAGCCCCTCCGCGTCCCGGGTCCAGCGCAGCAGCGACGTGCCCTCGCCGCGCAGGCCGTCCGCGAGGGCCGCCCGCAGCCGCTCCGGCGCCGGGGACCGCAGCGGCCGGGCCGTCAGCTCGATCGCGCCCAGGCTCTCCACGCTCCTCGCCACGACGTCCCCGCCGCTCCAGCCCACCTCCTCGTACGCGCTCAGCAACGGCTCCGCCGCCATCCGCGCCGTGCCCTCGTCGATCGCCGCCGCCAGCCGCACCCGCGCCGAAGCCGCCCCGGCCGGTCGGTCCGCGACCGCCACGGCGAGCCACTCAACCCCGCCCAGCCGCGACCCCCCGCCGAGCTGAGCGGCGGTGCCCGACGCCATCAGGTACCCGCCGCCACGCCTGCGCGCCACCCGTTCGGGGAACGCCAGTGCGGCGACGAGCCCGGCGGCGGCGTCGTCACTGCCGCTGGTGACGTCGGCCGCCGAGGAGGCCGCCGACGCCAGCCGGCGGGACTCGGCGCGCCAGCGGGCGGCGTACGCATCGCCACCGCGCCGGGCCGTGCGCCACGCGGAGGCGAGGTCGTCGCCGTACGAGCGGGGCGGCTCCTCGCTGAGCAGGGCGACGA
>NZ_RJVR01000382.1 GCF_003999195.1 Streptomyces soli | reverse complement strand
CTGACAATCCCGTCCGCAGGTCGTGTACTTGCACACGAAGTGATCTCTGGGCGTTTCACGCCCAGAGATTCAGGAGCCGATTCCTCCCGGGGCTGAAGCCCCAGGCTTCCTCGGCAGAACAGGGTGAAGTCGATCGTCACGCTGGCGATGGCGAAGAACTCCAAGGTGGTGCTCGCCGCGCCCACCGGCCGGGCGGCGAAGCGACTCGCGGAACTGACAGGGGCCGAGGCATCGACGGTGCACCGGCTGCTGGAGCTGCAACCGGGCGGTGATGCGGCGTACGACCGGGACAGGCCACTCGACGCCGATCTGGTCGTGGTGGACGAGGCGTCGATGCTGGATCTGATCCTGGCGAACAAGCTGGTCAAGGCCGTAGCGCCCGGCGCGCACCTCCTCTTCGTGGGGGATGTGGACCAGCTCCCCTCGGTCGGGGCGGGTGAGGTGCTGCGGGACATGCTCGCGGCGGGCAGCCCGATCCCCTCGGTGCGGCTGACCAAGATCTTCCGGCAGGCCAAGCAATCCGGGGTGGTGACCAACGCGCACCGGATCAACGAGGGCCTGCCCCCGCTGACCGACGGCCTGCCTGACTTCTTTCTCTTCCCGGAGGACGACACCGAGAAGACGGCCGGTCTCACGGTCGACGTCGTCGCCCGGAGGATCCCCCGGAAATTCGGCCTCGACCCGCGCCGCGACGTCCAGGTGCTGGCCCCGATGCACCGGGGCCCGGCCGGCGCGGGCAACCTCAACACACCAGATCCGCAACAACTACGAGAAGGGCCAGAACGGCATCTTCAACGGCACCGTCGGCGTGGTGACACCGCTCAGCGAGCAGAAACTCACCGTGCTCACCGACGAGGACGAGGAGGTCCCGTACGACTTCGACCAGCTCGACGAGCTGGCGCACGCATACGCCGTCACCATCCACCGTTCACCCTGTTCTGCCGAGGAAGCCTGGGGCTTCAGGACTCCGTTGGGAAATCCGTAAACTGGCTTCGTCGGCTTGCTGAGGTTGCCATGATCGTTCTGTTCGTCGGAGCGAGGGGTGGGGCCGGATGTCGCTGGAATCTCGGGACGACCGTGGGGTGCCGGAGCTGACGGCTCGGGTGGTGCGGGCGTCGTTTCCGAAGGGGACGCTGGCTGTCCGTGTGCGTGAGGCGCTCGGCCCGCTGTTCGAGGACGAATCCTTCGCTGGGGCGTTTTCGACACGGGGGCGTCCGGCGGTGTCGCCGGGGGCGCTGGCGCTGGTCTCAGTGTTGCAGTACGCCGAGGGCCACACCGACCGGCAGGCCGCTGACCAGGTGAGGGGCCGCATGGACTGGAAGTTCCTCCTCGGCTTGGAGCTGGACGACCCGGGGTTCGACTTCTCCGTTCTCAGCGATTTCCGAGCCCGGCTGATCGAGCACGGCCTGGAGGAGAAGCTCCTGGACCTGGTCCTGGATCGGATCTCCAACCTCGGACTGCTGCGTTGCGGGGGGCGTCAGCGGACCGACTCCACGCATGTGCTGGCGGCGGTGCGGACGTTGAACCGGATGGAGTTCGTCGGCGAGACTTTGCGCGCCGCGGTGGAGGCGCTGGCCGCAGCCGCCCCGCAGTGGCTGTCCCCGCTGGTCACCGCCGACTGGGTCAAACGCTACGGCGCCCGGATCGACTCCTACCGCTTCCCCAAAGGCGACAACGTCCGCCAGGAGTGGGCCGAGCAGGTCGGCCGCGACGGCTTCACCGTCTTGGAGGCCGTCTATGCCCCCGGTGCCCCGATCTGGCTGCGTGAGGTCCCCGCAGTCCAGGTTCTGCGCCGGGCCTGGGTGGAGCAGTACCACCGTGACGGTGAGGGGGTGCGCTGGCGGGAGGGCAAGGATCTCCCGCCGGGCAGACGCCGTATGTCCTCACCGTATGACACCGACGCCCGCTACGGGACCAAGCGCGGCTCTGGCTGGTGCGGCTACAAGACACACCTGAGCGAGACCTGCGAACCCGACGCCCCGCACCTGATCACCCACGTGGCCACCACCGATGCCACGGTCACGGACACCGAGGTCACCGAGGCCGTCCACCAGGGCCTGGCCGCACGTGAACTGCTGCCTGATGAGCACGACGTCGATGCCGGGTATGTCACGGCCGCGCACATCGTGGCAGCGCGGGACGCGCACGGCATCGAGCTGCTGGGGCCTGTCGGTTTGGACACGTGCCACGAGAATTACGAGGGCGAGCACTTCACGCAGAGCGCGTTCAGGATCGACTGGGAGGCTAGGACGGCTACCTGCCCCCAAGGGAAGGTCAGTGCCAGCTGGTCCGAGCAGCGCAAGAGCAGCGGTACTCCCGTCTCACGGGTGCATTTCACCGCCCAGGACTGCGCGGTTTGCCCGGTGCGCGGCAAGTGCACCAAGGCGGCGAACGGCAAGTGGGGCCGCAGCCTGACCCTGCTGCCCCAAGACCAGCAGGAAGCGCTGGAGGACCGGCGCCGCGAGCAGCTGACCGACCAGTGGCAGCAGCGCTACAACATCCGCGCCGGGGTAGAGGGCACCATCTCCCAGGCCGTCCGGCGCACCCGTATCCGCCGCACCCGCTACACCGGCCTGCCCAAGACCCACCTCGGGCACGTCTTAGCCGCCACCGCCATCAATATCATCAGACTCGACGCCTGGATGAACGGAACACCCCTCGGCGGAACCCGTACCTCACACCTCGCCCAGCTCGAACTTGCCGCCTGACAACAGGATCACACCAGCCCGTTTACGCATTTCCCAACGGAGTCCTTCAGCCCCGGGAGGAATCGGCTCCTGAATCTCTGGGCGTGAAACGCCCAGAGATCACTTCGTGTGCAAGTACACGACCTGCGGACGGGATTGTCAGTCCGGCCGCGTACGGTACCAATCGTGGGCGTGAAGATCGTCGTGCGCGTGAAGCTGCTGCCTGCCTCTGAGGAGGCGGTCGCGCTGCGTTCGACGCTGCTCGCGTGCAACAGGGCCGCCGACCAGGTGTCCCGCGTCGCCTTCGACAAGCGGGAGTTCTCCAAGTTCGGCCTGCAAAAGGTCGTCTACGCGGACCTGAAGGCCTGCGGCCTGGGTGCTCAGGCGGCGATACGCACGATCAAGAAGGTCTGCGACGCGTACACGACGCTACAGGCGAACATCCGGGCAGGGAACCTGGGCCGGCCGGGTTCGAAGCTCCGGGTGAAGGCGGAATCGAAGCCGGTCACTTTCAGGCCGGAGGCTGCGCAGCCGTACGACGACAGACTCCTCACCTGGCAGCACGACGCCGGGACGGTGTCCATTTGGACAGCGTCCGGCCGGCTGAAGGGCGTGCGGTTCGTCGGGAGTGCGGACCACTTGAAGGTCCTGCGCGAGTACCGCAAGGGCGAGTCTGACCTCGTCGAACGAGACGGTGAGTTCTACCTTTTGGCGACCTGCGAGGTTCCCGAAGCGGAGGTCAACGCGGACCCTACCGGGTTCCTGGGTGTGGACCTCGGCATCGTGAACATTGCGACGACGTCCGACGGTGACATCTTCTCCGGGCGCCAGCTGAACCGGTACCGGGCCCGGCAGGCCAGGCTCCGCGCCAAGCTGCAGAAGAAGGGCACGAAGTCGGCGAAGCGCCTGCTGAAGAAGCGGGCCCGCAGGGAGCGGCGGTTTGCCGCCGACACCAATCACGTCATTTCGAAACGCATCGTGGCAGAGGCTGAACGCACCTCGCGCGCTATCGCCCTGGAGGACCTCCAGGGAATCCGCACGAGGGCTCGGTTGAAAAGGCCCCAACGGGCCGCGGTGCATTCCTGGGCGTTCGCCCAGCTCGGACAGTTCCTGGCGTACAAGGCACGCCGTGCCGGCGTGCCGGTGGTCTTCGTTGACCCCGCGTACACGAGCCGGCAGTGTTCCGAGTGCGACTACATAGACAAGAGGAACCGGGCCTCGCAGGCCCGGTTCCAGTGCAGGTCGTGCGGCGTCGTTGCGCACGCTGACCTGAATGCGTCGCGCAACATCGCCCGCAAGGGCGAGACTACGTGGATTGCGGGGCGTGAGTCACGCGTCCCAACCCCTGCCTAGCAGGTGGCCAGACGCGGGAGGTCACGCGGCAGCCAGTCGCGCCCTACCTGCAAGCCCGGTCCTTCAGGGCCGGGTCAAGTTGAGTACGCCGGACATGTCCGGTCGCTAAGGGGTGGAAGTCCCCCACGAGGAGAGGTGAGACTAACTCGCTAGCCAAAGGCAAGGGCGTC
>NZ_RJVR01000353.1 GCF_003999195.1 Streptomyces soli | reverse complement strand
ACCACGTCGGCCCGGGCGACCGCGTCCGCGTCGCCCCGGGCGACGGGCACCGCGGGGGGCGCAACGGCAACGCCGTCGGCCGGTGTGGGCGGCTCGGGTTCGGCGAGTGCGTCGGCGTCGGCGTCGGCGTCCGGGAGCCCGGTGGCCAGCGCTTCAGCGCCGGTGACGGGCAGCCCGGTGGCGAGTGACGCGGCGTCGGCGGAGGCCGAGCCGCCGCGGAGCGGGGGACAGTGATCCCGCTCCGGCCGCGGCTGGTCATTCCGTTGCTCGTGCTGACGATGCTGGTGTGCGTGCTGCTGCTCGGCGGCTACGTACGCGGGGACTTCGCCGCCGACCACCGCGTCCATCCGCCGGTGTCCGCCGACCGCGTACCGGAGGCGGTGCTGGACGGCGGCCCGGTGGTGGACACCACGGGCGCCACCCCGACGTCGTACCGGACCCCGGCCCGTACGATCGCGCTGACCTTCGACGACGGGCCGGACCCGACCTGGACGCCGAGGGTCCTGGACGTGTTGCACCGGCACGGCGTGCACGCCACCTTCTTCGTCACCGGCGAGAACGCCGCCCGCCACCCCGACCTGATCCGGCAGATGGTCCGCGAAGGCCACGAGATCGGCGTGCACACCTTCTCCCACCCCGACCTGGTCTACCAGGGCTCCGCCCGTCTCGACCGCGAGCTGTCGCAGACCCAGCTGGCCCTGGCGGGCGGGGCCGGCATCCACAGCTCGCTCTTCCGGCCGCCGTACTCCTCCACCGCCGACGCGCTGGACAACCTCTCCTGGCCGGTGGTCCAGCAGCTCGGCCGCAAAGGGTACGTCACCGCCTTCATCGACCGCGACACGGAGGACTGGCAACGCCCGGGCGTCCAGGCGATCGTCGACGACGCCGTCCCCGAGACGCCCGGCGAAGGCGCCATCATCCTCATGCACGACGCAGGCGGCGACCGCTCGCAGACCGTCGCCGCCCTGGGCCGCATCGTCCCCCTGCTCCAGGCGCGCGGCTACCGCTTCGCCACCGTCAGCGGAGCCCTCGGCGCCGACACCGCCAACCAGCCGGTCACCGGTACGGAGTTGTGGAAGGGCCGCGCCTTTGTCGCCGCCGTCCAGCTCTCCGACGCCGCCGTGCCGGCCCTGGCCGCGCTGCTGAGCGCCGTCGGGGTGCTGGTGCTGACCCGCTTCGCCGCGATGCTGGTGCTGGCCCGCCGCCACGTGAAGCGGCCCCGCGTGTTCGGGCCGCCGGTGACCGATCCGGTGAGCGTGATCGTGCCCGCGTACAACGAGCGCGAGTGCATCGCCAACACGGTCACCTCGCTCGTCGCGAGCGACCACCCCGTCGAGATCATCGTCGTCGACGACGGCTCGACGGACGGCACCGCCGACATCGTCGACGCGATGGGCCTGCCCGAGGTCACCGTCGTACGGCAGCCCAACAGCGGCAAGCCAACCGCCCTCAACACCGGTGTGGCGACGGCCCATTACGAGCTGGTCGTGATGATGGACGGCGACACCGTCTTCGAGCCCGCCACCGTCCGCGAGCTCGTCCAGCCCTTCGCCGACCCGCGGGTGGGCGCGGTCGCGGGCAACGCCAAGGTCGGCAACCGCGGCTCCATGATCGGGCGCTGGCAGCACATCGAGTACGTCATGGGCTTCAACCTCGACCGCCGCATGTACGACATCCTGCGCTGCATGCCGACCATCCCCGGCGCGGTCGGCGGCTTCCGGCGCACCGCCCTGGACGACGTCGGCGGCATGAGCGACGACACCCTCGCCGAGGACACCGACGTCACGATGGCCCTGCACCGCGCCGGCTGGGACGTCGTCTACGCCGAGCGCGCCCGCGCCTGGACCGAAGCGCCTTCCTCCGTAAGGCAGTTGTGGAAGCAGCGGTACCGCTGGTCGTACGGCACCATGCAGGCGATGTGGAAGCACCGGGGCGCCGCGCTCGACCACGGCCACTCCGGACGCTTCGGGCGCGTCGGGCTCCCGCTGATCGTGCTGTTCCAGCTCCTCGCCCCGCTGCTCGCCCCGCTCATCGACATCTTCGCCCTCTACGGCCTCATCTTCATGGACCCGACGAAGACCGCTCTCGCCTGGTCCGCCGTCCTCGCCGTCCAGGCCGCCTGCGCCGCCTACGCGTTCCGGCTCGACGGCGAGCCGCTGCGCGACCTGTGGCCCCTGCCGCTCCAGCAGGTCCTGTACCGGCAGCTGATGTACCTCGTCCTGCTCCAGTCCTGCGCCACCGCCCTCGCTGGCGGCCGCCTCGGCTGGCACAAGCTGCGCCGCACCGGTGAGGTCGGCGCGCCGCCGCCCGTGGCCACCGGCGGCGGTCGTCGATGACCGCGCAACCCGGCCACCGGGCCGCAGCCCCGACAACGCGACCCCCCCCCGCCCAGGAGGACACATTGCACGCCCTCGAAGCCACGCCAGCAGCAGGTTCCGCCCCGGCCCCACCAGGTCCCGGCCCCCGGCCGGCCGCTGGGCGGGACCGCTACCTCGACCTGCTGCGCGCCCTCGCCCTCGTCCGCGTCGTCACGTACCACGCCTTCGGCTGGGCCTGGCTGACCCTGCTGTTTCCCTCCCTCGGCATCATGTTCGCCCTCGCCGGGTCGCTGATGGCGCAGTCACTCGCCCGTCCGGCGGCCGCCGTGCTGAAGAGCCGCCTGCGCCGGCTCCTGGTGCCCTTCTGGGTCTTCGCGGCGGTGGCGCTCAGCGCGATGTACCTCCACGGATGGCGGCCGCACTCCTGGCTCCGGGCGGCGTTCTGGATCCTGCCGCTCGGCGATCCGCCCAGCACCGCGTGGGCCGAGCAGATGACGGCGCCGCTGTGGTACATCCGTACGTACCTCTGGCTCGTCCTGCTCTCCCCGGTGCTGCTGAGGGCGTTCCGCCGAGTCCCCCTGCTCTGCCTCGGCGCCTGCCTGGGTCTGGCCGCGCTCGCCCAGTACAACGTGCTGCCGCTCGCCGAGCCCGCGCTGTCCGCCGCGGTCGACCTGACCGTCTTCACCGCCTGCTGGCTGCTGGGCTTCGCCCACCGCGACGGCCGGCTCGACGCCGTCCGGGCCCGCACGGTCCTGGCCACGGCGGCGGTCTGCGTGGCCGCCGGTGGTGCCTTCGCGTACACCCACCCCACGGAGGAGGGCTACGACCTCAACGACATTCCCCTCGCCCAGGCCCTGTGGTCACTCGGCTTCGTCCTCGTCCTGCTGCGCTTCCGCCCGCGCCGGCTGCCCCGGATGCCGTTCGCGGACGGAGTGGTGGGGGTGCTCAATGCCCGTGCGGTCACGGTCTACCTGTGGCACGAGATCGCACTCATCGCCAGCATTCCGCTGATCGACCTGATGTGGAACGTCCCGGCCTTCAAGGCCCATCTGCCACTGGACGCGGTCTGGTTCCAGTACCTGCTCACCTGGCCGCTGATCGCGGTGGCTATCCTCCTGGTCGGCTGGGCCGAGGACCTCGCCGCCCGCCGCGTGCCGCATCCCTGGCCGACCGGGAACACCGTACGGAAGGACCACGTTGACGCCGGGCATGAAGCAGCAGCCACCCACGCCGAGCCGGCCCACAAGCGGGACGGTCCTGCGCTACACCGCCTTCTCCGCTGACCCGGCGGGCGGCAACCCGGCCGGTGTCGTACTCGACGCCACCGGCCTCGATGACGCCGCGATGCTCGCCACCGCGGCGGAGGTCGGCTATTCGGAGACGGCCTTCATCACCGGCCGCCGCAGCCCGCGCGACCTCACCGTCCGGTACTTCAGCCCCAAGGCCGAAGTCCCCTTCTGCGGCCACGCCACCGTCGCGACGGCCATCGCCCTGGCCGAACGCCTCGGCCCCGGCGACTTCGTCTTCTCCACCGCCGCCGGCACCGTCCCGGTCACCGTCACCGCCGACGACTCCGGCGCCCTGCGCGCCACCCTCACCAGCGTCGAGCCCCACGTCGCACTCGCACCCCGCGGGACCGTCATCGAGGCCCTCGCCGCCCTCCGCTGGGCCGCCACCGACCTCGACCCGGCCCTCCCGGCCCGTATTGCCTACGCCGGCGCCCGCCACCTCGTCCTCGCCGCCGCCACCCGTGCCCGCCTCGCCGACCTCGCCTACGACTTCGACCGCCTCGCCGACCTCATGCGCTCGGCCGACCTCACCACCCTCCAGCTCGTCTGGCGCGAGTCCGCGACCGTCTTCCACGTCCGCGACCCCTTCCCCGTCGGCGGCGTCGTCGAGGACCCCGCCACCGGCGCCGCCGCCGCCGCCTTGGGCGCGTACGTACGCGAACTGGGCCTGGTCGCCGCCCCCGCGACCCTCACCCTCCACCAGGGCCACGACATGGGCCGCCCCGGCCTCCTCACGGTCTCGCTGCGCGAGGACGACCCCCGGGTGCGGGTCAGCGGCACGGGTGTTGTGATTTCCTGAAAACCCAACTTCCTTACATTGTTAACATTATGTGTCCAACGTGGTCATACCGGGTGTACGGTTCCCCTCACCGCAGCAGCCCATCGGGCCGCCGCATCATCCCTTGGGGGGAACCGCACCATGCGCCACCGCACTCTCGCCTGTCTCGTCACCGCGATATCCGCAACGACCGCCGCCCTGGTCGCCGCCCCCGCCGCGCAGGCCGCTGGATCCGTACATATCGCCAAGATCTACTACAACAGCCCGGGCGTCGACCGTCGCTCCAACGCCAGCCTCAACGCCGAGTGGGTCACCATCACCAACTCGACCTCCACCGCCCGCAGTCTCAAGGGCTGGACCCTGACTGACGCTTCCAGCCACAAGTACACCTTCCACACCTTCACGCTCGGCGCCGGCAAGACCGTCAAGGTCCACACCGGCTCCGGCAGCGACACGTCGACGAACAAGTACCAGGACCGGCGCGCCTACGTCTGGAACAACGACAAGGACACCGCCACCCTCAAGAAGGCCAGCGGCACCAAGGTCGACTCCTGCAGCTACAACAACAGCCACGTCGCCTACAAGGTCTGCTGAGGCGGATGAGGTGGCCGGCCTGTTCGTGGCGTTGACGCAAGCAGTGCGACACTCGCCCTGATCGCCGGCCACCTCACCCACGACCGCGAAGGACCACACATGGACGCGCCCGTACGCATCGGACTGGCCGGCTACGGCTTCGGCGGCAGGTACTTCCACGCGCCGCTGCTCGCCTCCACGCCGGACTGCGAGTTCCTCGGCGTGGTGACCACCTCGCCCGAGCGCCGTGAGCAGGTCACCCGCGAGCTGGGCCGGCCCGCGTACGCGTCGCTGGAGGAGCTGGTCCGGGCCGGGGCCGAGGCGGTCGCGATCTCCACCCCGGCGGCCACGCACATCCCGCTGGCCCAGCAGGCCCTGAAGCTGGGCCTGGCAGTGGTCTGCGACAAGCCCTTCGCGCTCAACGCCGCTTCGGCGCGGGAGACCGTGGAGCTGGCGGAGCGGCTGGGAGCGCCGCTGACGGTCTATCAGAACCGCCGCTGGGACTCCGACTTCCTGACCCTGCGGCGGCTCGTGGCCGAGGGGGCACTCGGCACGCTGACCCGGCTCGAGTCGCGGTTCGAGCGGTTCCAGCCCGAGCCCGGCCCGCCGGCCGCGGGCGGCGGCACCCTGCTCGACTTCGGCAGCCACCTGGTCGACCAGGCACTCGTCCTGTCCGGGCCGGTCGAGCGGGTGTACGCGGAGCTGCGGCACCGTGAGGGGGCCGACGGGCTCGACGACGACGTCTTCGTCGCACTGACCCACCGGGGCGGCGCGCAGTCACACCTGTCCGGTAGCTGGCGGCAGGGCGCGCCGGGCCCCCGTTTCCGCGCGACCGGCACCACCGGTACGTACCTGGTCGACGGTCTGGACGGACAGGAAGCTCTGCTGGTTGGGGGCGCGTCCCCGGCCTCGGAGGGCGACCGCTGGGGGATCGAGCCCGAGTACCGGTGGGGCCGGGTACTCCGTGGCGACCACGCCGAGCCCGCACCGTCCGCCCGGGGGCGGTGGGACCTGTTCTACCCGGCGTTCGCCGCCGCCGTCCGTGGCACCCGGCCTCTCCCCGTCGACCCCTGGGACGCGGTGGCCACCGCGACCGTCCTGGACGCCGCCCGCGCCGCCGCCGCCACGGGCGAGGTCGTACGCCTAGCCTGACCTGCGGTCCGCACCTGCGACCGCGTCCACGAGGTCCGCGACCAGCCGCTCGGCGTGCGCATCCACACGCTCTCGCGGCAACCCTCGCAAAGGGCCACGGGAGGTGAGTGTGGCGAAGCCGTGCACTCCGGACCAGCACGTGACGGCCGCGTCGGCGGCTTTGGCGGGGTCGAGGAGTTCCGCGCTGACCAGATCGGCCAAGGCGTCGTGGAGTTGCTGATACGGCGAGCGTGTGGCTGCCGTGGGGTTGACCATGTCGGCCATCGCGAAGAAGGCGACGTCGAACCAGCCCGGCTCATCAAGGGCGAACTGTATGTAGCCCTCCCCCACCCCCCGCAGCATCGCCAAACCGCCGCCCGCCTCCGCCTGCTTCTCCTTCTGCTTCGCCTCGATGGTCCGGGCCATGCGGGCCAGGGCCTCCTCAGCCACGGCGCGCACCAGCGCATCCCGGTCGGCGAAGTGGCGATAGGCAGCCCGCGCGGTCACGCCGACCCGCCGGGTGGCCTCGCGCAGCACGATCGCCTCGGCGCCACGGTCACGTGACATCGCCAGGCCCGCCTGAACCAACGCCTCCCGCAGACCGCCGTGGTGGTAACTGCTTCTTGCCGCCGCCATAGCCGAAAGTCTACGGTGTGTACATCCAAGTACACCGCGTGGACAGCAATGGAGGAATCGGTGTCGCAACCGACACTGGGTACGGAGAGCAAGACCCTCCTCTCCTACCTCAACGACCAGCGTGAGCACGTGCTTGGAATCCTGGAGGGCCTCGACGACGAAGCCCTGCGCCGACCGGTCCTGCCGTCGGGGTGGAGCTGCCTGGGACTGGTCCAGCATCTCGCCCTGGACGTCGAGCGGTTCTGGTTCCGTGGCGTCGTCGCCGGCGACCCGGCCGTCACCGACGCACCGGACCAGGCCCCCGACGCGGCCTGGCTGGTCGGGCCCGACGTACCGGCGGCGGCGGTTCTCGACCAGTACCGGCGGGAGGCGGACCTCGCGAACGCCATCATCACCGCCACCCCTCTGGAGGCTGCACCGGCCTGGTGGCCCGAAGGACTCTTCGGCGACTGGCGAATTGGCGATCTGCGGGAAGTCGTCCTGCACGTGATCGTCGAGACCGCGAACCACGCCGGTCACCTCGACGCCGTACGCGAGCTCATCGACGGCAGGCGCTGGCTCGTCCTGACCGAATGAAGCGCACGCTCCAGCCATGGCCGGGCTGCCGTCGATCAAGGGCAGCCCGGCGGACGGCGACGGCGTCAGTACCGCGATGTGAAGGCGTCCACGACCAGCAGGGCCGCGCTGTTGTTCACGATCTTCACCCTGTGATACCCGGCGGCCAGACCGGTGATCTGGTAGTTCACCTGCCTGACCGGATGCGGCGAGCCGCTGGTTCGGGGCGTCAAGGCACCTTGGTCAACGCCGTCGACATAGATCTCGACAGGGTCGCTGCTGGAGTTGCGCTGCGCCAACCAGGAGACACTCGTGCCGGTGAAGGCGAAGCTGACGGCGGATCCCGACGTGGACGTGTCATGTACGTCGTTGGCGTAACGGCCGTGGCCTCGCGAGCTGGTATAGGCCCAACCGCTGCCCGTGTAGCCGACCTTCAAGCCGGTGTCATTGGTGACTTGGCGGTCGGCCTCAAAGACGAACGCGTCGATGGTGAGCAGGTTGGCCGCGTTGTTCACGATCCGAAGGGTGTGCGAGCCCGGAGCGAGGCCGGTGATGCTGTAATCCACCTGCTGGGTGGGGAATGGCGCCGCCGCCGTCACGGGCGTCACGGTGCCCTCGTCCACACCGTCGACGTAGACCTCGACCGGTCCCGTCTGATCGCTGCGCTGCGCCAGCCAGGACACCCCACTGCCGGCAAAGGAGAACGTCGCCGACGCGCCTGCGGAGTAGCTGTAGTGCACGTCGTCCCCGTAGTCGCCGTAACCCCGTCCGGACGAGTAGTTCCAGCCGCTGCCGGCATACGTCACCGCCGTCGCGGTGTCGTTGGAGGCCGACCACCCGGATTCGGTTGTGAAGGCGTCGATCGTGACCAGGCTGTTGCCGTTATTGACGATCTTCAGGGTGTGCCATGCCGGCGCCATTCCGCTGATCCGGTAGTCGACCTGCTGGGTTGGGTACGGCGGCGCGCTGGTCACCGGCGTGACCGTGCCCTGGTCCACGCCGTCGACGTAGACCTTGACCGGTCCGGTCTGGTCGCTGCGTTGGGCCAGCCACGAGACTCCGCTGCCATAGAAGGAGAACTGTACTGTCGCGCCGGCGGAGTAGCTGTAGTGCACATCGTCGTCGAAGTCGCCGTAGCCACGGTTGTTCGAGTAACCCCAGCCCGGGCCGCTGTAACTCAGGCTGCGGGAATTGTCGTTGATGGTGCGCCCGGTGAGCAGTCCGGCGTAGGCCGGCTCGAGTCCGGCCCCGGCCATGATGGTCTTCGCGTCCGCCGGGAAGCTGGTCAGGCCGTCGTAGTTGTTGGCCACGGTGTTCGACGGGTCGGGTGTGCCGTGCAGTGTTCCGGAGCCGTTGCTGTAGTTGAACTGCACATTGTTGTTCTTGGCCGGCACGCCACAGCAGTTCTGGATGTTGCGGGACGCCTCCGAGCCGGTCTGGAGCACGTTGTACTGCACCGTCCAGTTGCCGGCGGTCGAGTCGAGGTACAGCGGAGCTCCGCCGGTGTAATCCTCGTCGTGCAGCCAGTTGTACTTCATCACGGACGGGCTGGTCATGGGCATCTGGGTGTAGAGAGCGCCACCGTCGTCGAGTACCCGCATGTCCTGGAAGATCTCGTTGTAGGTGACGGTTGCCCCTCCGCTGTAGGAGGTTCCTTCCCAGCCGAGGTTGACGCTGATCGCGGTGTAGGGCAGTTGTCCGATGGCGTTGTGGCTGAGGGTGGTGCCGGTGGTGTAGCCGACGAACACCCCGACGGCGCTGCGGTAGACCTGTCCGGCGAACGTGATGGCATTGTCGGTCACCGTGTTGCCTATGACCTGATCGCCTGCGGCGGCCGTCCGGTCGGGTGTGTCGACGCTGCCGATCTGCAACGCATTACCGCCGATGTCGGTGAACCGCGAGCCGATCACGTTGTCGTTCTTGCTGCCGCGGCCGAGTTCGAGCCCGACGGTGGCCAGATGGGTGAAGGTGTCGCCGGAAAAGATAAGGTTGCTGTCGTGGTCAAACGTGACGTTGCCAGGTGTGCGGGTCAGGTCGCTCATCGGCACCTGGGTCAAGCCGCTGCCGGTGATGCGCCAGCCGGCTTGCCCTTCGGCGTATCCCTCTGACGTACTCGGTACCAGCCAGGTCGCGTGCTCGAAGGTCAGGCCGCTGAAGGTGAGGTTCGACAACGGCGAGGTGCCGGTGCCACTTCCGCTGACCAAGGTCTGCACAGTCGGCGCTTCGACGTCCGCACTGGCCAGGCTCTCCCCCGGGCGCGGGATGTAGTAGAGCGTGCCCGTGCCGGAGTTGAGATAGAACTGGCCAGGGGTGGAGAGCACTTCGTATGCGTTCTGCACCCACGACACGTTGTACGGATACTGGTTGACCACGGCTCCGCTGGCGAAGTTGTACGGCAGCTCGGCGTTGGTGTAGCACGGCTGCGCGAGGGTGATCGCGGTCCCCGAGGCGGCGGTTATCGGGCAGGACTTGTGCACCCAGGTGTTCTCGCTGACCACTTCGGCTCCGACCACGTCCGGCCAGGAGGCCATGCTGGAGTCGGGCGCGGTAAGCCCGGTCGAGGTCGGTGACCAGCCGGAGGGGTTGGACGGCCCGCGGGCGATCTGGGCTCGGACCCCGTCGACGTACAGTTCGCGGGTGTGCAGTGAGGTGCCGACAGAAGCGCTCCAGATGTTCTTGGCGCTGTCATGCAACGTCCAGCCGGTGATCTGCTGGGCGCCGCTGATCTCCGGCGTTTCTCCAGGGTAGGCCTGGTAGACGACGCGGTGCCCGCTCGTGCCCGAGTCGTGCGCGGCATCGCTGAAGGACCAGGTGGTCGAACGTCGGTAGACGCCACCGCGCAGATTGACGACGATGTCGCCGGTCATGGTCGCGGTCAGGCGCCGGACCATTGCCTGGGCTCCGTCCAGGCTGCACGGTGCGCTGATGGTGCAGCCGCTGGTCGCGGTCGCCGTGGGGGCCGCATACAGCGTGGTCTGCACGCTCGCCGATGCCGGCGGCGCAAGAGCAATCAGGCCTCCGGCTCCCAATACGGCCGCCGTCGCAGCGGCGAGAACAGACACGAGTTTTGTTCTCCAGGCATGGCTCATCGGCGGGTGCCTCTCGGGTTTCGTGGCAAGGACGTCGCGCTGGACTACCGGACGCAGCACGACCCGGTCGGGAAGCAGAATCAACTTCCTATATGATCCAGGATCCTGGGACGCGGCTCACCGGTTGTCAAGGCTTTGGGCTGGACGGCCACGGCGGCGCCGGGGTGAGAACTTCCCCTGAACCTCCGTATGCGGGATACGGAAACTGAGTCAGCGCCAGTGACCTGCAGGTTGTCGCGCACAGCGAGGTCCACCAGGGGGTGATGCGCGTCGACGCGCATCACCCCCTGGTGCTCAGTCAAGGTGGAACACTTCCTCCATCGGCGCCCACCACTGCCCGTCGTGGGCGGTGCCGACAGGCTGCTGGCAGGGATCGGTGAGCTGCCACCACCGTTTCGTCTCAGGGTCCGCGGCCATCGCCGCCATGTCGGCGTCGTAGTCGTCGCCGTCGTACTCCAGATAGGAGAACAGGACGCCGTCGCGCAGGTAGATCGAGTAATTGCGGATGTGCACCGCGCGGAGCATCGCGAGCACGCCGGGCCAGGCGTCGGCGTGCAGCGCGCGGTACTCCGCCTCTTTCTCCGGGCGCAGCCTGATGACCGACGCGAAGCGCTGCACGCTCATCGGGGGCTCCGTTTCCGCAGCGTCTCCACGCCGCCGTCCACTGGATCAATACCGGATGATCGACTCATGAGACCAAAATAGGGCTGGCCGATTGCTTCGCGCGGATCGCGTCCCAGTCCCAGTCGACGCCGATTCCAGGGCCGGGCGAAGGATAGGCGTAGCCGTCCCGGACTTCGAGCTGCGAGCTGGTGATCGACTCGAGTTGCGGAATGTGCTCCACCCACTGGCCGTTCGGTACGCCACAAGCAAGCGCGACGTGCAACTCCATCAGGAAGTGGGGCGCGACCGGAACGTTGTACGCCTCCGCCAGGTGCGCGACCTTGAGCCAGGGCGTGATGCCGCCGATGCGGGCCACATCGACCTGAACCACCGAGCAGGCGCCGGCATGCAGGTAGTCCTTGAACTGGCTGACGCTGTAGAGCGATTCACCAATCGCGATCGGCACCGGCGAGGCAGCCGCCAGACGGGCATGCGCCCCGACGTCATCGGCCGCCAGCGGCTCTTCGATCCAGGCGAGGTCCAGGTCAGCCAGGGCCCTGCTGCGTCGCTCGGCGTTATCGAGGCGCAGCCCCTGGTTGGCGTCGACCATGAGCTGAAACGTATCCCCCACCGCGGCACGTACCGCGCTGAGCCGATCACGATCCTCCACATGGTGGGGCTTGCCGATCTTCAGCTTCGCACCCTTGAAGCCGGACTCCCGCATTCGGACCGCGTCGTCGACGAGCTCCTCGGCAGACAGGTGCAGCCACCCGCCCTCTGTTGTGTAGACGGGCATTCGGTCGTGCGCACCGCCGACAGCTCGGTACAACGGGACGCCGGTCCGGATGCACCGGAGATCCCAGAAGGCGATATCGATCGCAGCGAGTGCCAGCGAGCTGATCGGCCCGACGGCCAGTGCGTGCATGCTGAACAGCAGAGACCGCCAGTTGGCTTCGAGGGTCTCGGTATCCATCCCGATCACCCGCGGGAGCAGATGGTCACGCATGAGCGCGACAATCGAACTTCCTCCGCTACCGATCGTGTAGGTATAGCCGGTGCCGACGCAGCCCTCGTCGTCGGTCAGGGTGAGGATCGGCGTTTCCTGGCTGACGAAGGACTGGATCGCGTCGGTCCGTTGCGTCATCGGTTTGAGGTCAACCAGCGTGAGCTCGGCCCGAACAATGCGCGCCATGACTATGCCTCCGTGTCTCGGGTCGGTTCGCCGACCGTCGGCAGCACTTGCAGCTCCAGGTAGGACGGTGTGGATGCGGCATGCTGAATCGTCTGATGGGCCTTGACGAAATCCCCCTGGGTGGCCGTCGCGATCGCACCACCGTGATTGGGGTTGACATCGAAGCGGGGATAGTTGGAACTGGAGATCTCCACTCGCACCGCGTGCCCTGCCGGTATCACGATGCTGGTGTAGCCGAGATCGATCCGGTACTCGTGGCACTCGCCCGGAATGACCGGTTCGGAGTGCGACGTGCCGTGCCGATATCGCGCCCGGACGATGCCGTCACAAATGCTCAGCGCACGGCCATCGGGATGGACCTCGACGAGTTTCGCCGTCCAGTCGGTGTCCGTCGCCGACGTCCGGGCGTGCAGTACGACGTTCACCGCGCCGCCGATCTCGAGGTCCTGCTCGAGCGGCGCGGTCGTGTAGGACAGGACGTCCGGGCGCGCCTCGACGGTTCGTTGGTCCCGCGGCCCGGCGTGTAGACCGACATAGGCGCCCGGCAAGAACGTCGAGCCACCGGCAGTCGGTACCGGATCGGCCGGATCGAAGACGTACTCAGCAGTTCGTTCGTCATCGCCGGGCAGGGCACTCTGCAGGGAGCCCGGCGCGGCGCCGTCCGGTGCGGGTACCAGGTACAGCCGGGTCGTCACGGCACGCTTCGGTGGCCAGCTGGTCTCCGCACTCCAGCGGTTGCTGCCCATCACGAAGACCTTGACCGGCGCTTCCGTGGAGTGAGCGGAGGCGTCGGCTTTCAGAAAGGAGCCGAACCAGTCGAGTTGCACGGCGGTCATGTCGAGTGCGGCGGCTGCCGCGTCGGCGGCGAAGTACACCTCGCCCAGGGCATCATGGGGCACGGCGTGCGCCCACGGCCCGATGATCAGGTGCTGGCGGGTGTTCGCGTCGCCGCCCGCAGCGGACATCCCCCGGTAATTTGCGACCGTGCCGCGCAGGAACAGGTCGAACCAACCGGCGATGTGCAGCGCCGGAACCTTGATCCGGTCGTAGCGGTCGGCGATGCTGATCGGCCGCCAGTAGTCATCCCGATCGGGATGAGTGAGCCAGTCGCCCCAGGCCGGCAGCAACGATTTCAGCGCCGTCACGTCGGCCAAAGGGCGTGCCGAATACGCCTGCCCGGGATCGCGCGACAGCCGGCCGATCTCTGCCGACAGCTCTGCGACGTCCTGTCCCGCAGCCGTGCGTCGGGCCGCCTCGGCAGCGGCCAGCCCGAGCGCCCAGTAGAGACTGAACCCGAGCTCGAGCGCGCCGCCGTAGTAAGTCCAGGTGTCGTGATAGTCCGATGCCGTGGCCTGTGGCGCGATGGCCTTCAGCGCGGGAGGTTGGCGGACCGCTGCCAGCAACTGCGTTGCGGCATAGTACGAAGCCCCGTACATCCCGATATCGCCGTTGCAGTACGGCTGCGCGGCGAGCCATTCAATGGTGTCGACGCCGTCGTCGCCCTCGTCGAAGAACGGGGTGAAGTCGCCCTCCGAGCCGAACCTTCCCCTGGTGTCCTGGATGACGACCACGTATCCGGCTGCCACCGCACGGAGCGGTTCGATGCCGGCGCTCACCACGACCGCGAACGAGTCCGCTCGGTTGTACGGGGTCCGCTGCAACAGCGCCGGGAACCGGCCGGCGCGGGCCGGGCGCCAGATGTCGGCCTGTAGCCGAACCCCGTCGCGCATCGGCACCCACACGTCGCGTTCGACGATCACGGATTCGTTGCCCATCTGCATCGTTGCTCCCGTCCTGAACGTTCCTATAGGATATACGAATCTGCTCCCGAGCAACACCACTCGAACCACCGAATCAGCTACTATGTGTTTATGGTTGAGGGCCCGAGCGCAACTGGAGGTGACACCGCGATGCCGTCCATCTGGACAACGGCGGATGGCCCAGTGCGCTCCGTACTGGCCGACCGCGTCTACGAGTTGCTCAAGGTAAAGCTCATGGACAACGTGGTGGAGCCTGGCGCGCGGCTGTCGATCGATGCACTGTCGCGGGACATGGACGTGTCCGCGACCCCGATTCGCGAGGCGTTGGCCAGACTCGAGTCGGACGGTTTGGTGGTGAAGCGCGCACACCGCGGCTACACGGCGGCCCCCCGCCTCGATTCGCGGGCCTTCGACGAGCTCTTCCGGATGCGGATGCTTCTCGAACCGGCGAGTGCTTCCTGGGCGGCGCAGGCCGCGAACGCAAAGCAGATCGTGGCACTTGAGGACCTGATCGCCGCGATGAGGGAACCCGTGACCGGGGACAGCTACGAGAACTACCGCGCGTTCGCGGCGCAAGACGCGGCCTTCCATCTGGCGCTCGCCGAGGCGAGCGGCGTCGGCCTGATGGTCGACGTCCTGACCCGACTCCGTCCCCATACTCAGCTCTACCGCCTCTACTACACCGTTGGAATCAGCGACGACACCGTTGCCGAGCACAGCCGGGTGATTGATGCCGTGTCCCGGCGGGACGCCGATTCCGCCGCCGCGGCCATGGCCGCTCACCTGTCGGCCTCGCATCAGCGCCTGTCGACTGCTGTTGGCCGCTGACCGGCCAACGGCAGTCGACAACATTTCCCCTTTGACCACCGCAGGTCTGGGTTCGACCCACCGCTGGACGAGGCCCGTCCGGGTCGGCGTCAGCTCACCTTCGTCGATGCCGTCGACTTCGACAGCAGCGCCGGCGCTGGTCCATCCCGAGCCCGTGTAGGCGACGGACGGTTCGGTTTCCTCCACCGTCGTTCGGCCTGGTTCGCCGACCAGCACCGCGCCAGTGGGCTGCGCTCCTGGTCGCGTTCGGCGACTCCACCGCAGCTCTCCACTCTTCGCTCTGGACTAGGCGGCTGACGGTAGCTAGGATCCTATATTATCTTCGATTTAGGCGGGATACCCAGAACGCCTCAAGACCGAAGAATCCACACAGACCCGTGCGCGTCGACGCGTCGGGTTGAGACAACAGAGCAGGCACGGCCCCCAGGGTGTGCCCAGTCTGTCGGCAGTCGTCTTACCACTTGAAGAGCGAATCAACTTCGTCGCACGCCACCTCCCCGGCGGTGCGGCACCGTCTGTCATCTATGCGTAGCTCAGACAGGAGCACAGAAGTGAAGACAATGATGTCTACAGCCGCGATCGTGGCCACCCTCGCGTGTGCGGCGGCGGCACTATCGGGATGCAGCTCCGAGCAGACGACGTCGCAGAGCGCCAGTCCGTCGGGCACAGGGAAGACGTCCTACACTTTCGGGCTGGCCAACCAGCAGGAATCGGTCACCCTCCCCGCAGCACTGGCCAAGGGTGCCAAGGAGAAGGCAGCCGAGCTCGGAGTCAAGATCGTGGACCTCGACTCGCAAGGCGACCAAACCAAGCAGGCCAGCCAGGTCCAGGATCTGATCGCGCAGAAGGTCAACGGAATCATCCTGGTGCCGCTGTCTCCCGGTCCGGCACAGGCATTGGCCGATCAGGCTGCGGCTGCCGGCATCCCGATCGGAACGGCGCACGGCTACGTCGGCGCCAACCAGGACGTGAACACGCCCTATGCGAAGTTGAAGTTCGTCATCGACGAGAACGAGCTGGGTGCGGGCGCGACAGCGGGCGCGATGGCCCTCAAGGCCATACCGAACGGTGGAAAGGTCGCGGTGATCAGCGGGTCGGCGGGCTTCGTGGAGAACACGACCCGGGTCACCAAGTTCAAGGAAGCCCTGGCTGCGGCCGGCGCCGGGAAGTACAAGATCGTCGCCACCCAGCCCGGGGACTGGACCAAGGAAAAGGGCCAGTCGGCTTGCCAGAACATTCTCGCCGCGACCCCGGACATCGGCCTGTTCTACACGCTGTCCGATGACATGGCAGTGGGCTGCGCGACCGCCGTCAAGTCGGCCGGTTCCAAGGCCAAGATCATCGGCCTGGGCGGGTCGGCCTCCGGGATCGCGGCAATCAAGTCCGGCGCTGTGTACGGCACGGTCTGCTACAAGCCCGAGGACGAGGGTGCGATGGCCGTGCAGATGATGTACGACGCCGTGACCGGCAAGCTGACCGGCGCCCCGAAGACCACCTTCTACGACACCCCTGGGATCACTGCGGCCAACGTCAACTCCTGCACACCGCAGTGGTGACCCGGACGCCAGCGCACTGACACCACGAAGAAGGATCCTCATGGCTGAAAGCTCGGCCGGACCGCGCGAACCGGTCCTCGTTGTCGCAGACGTGCACAAGATCTACTCCAGCGGCACCCATGCGTTGCGAGGTGTTTCACTGGCGGTCCGTCCGGGCTCGGTGCATGGCCTGATCGGTGCCAACGGCGCCGGGAAGTCCACTCTCATCCGGATCATGTCCGGCGTCGAGACCGCGACCAGCGGGACGGTGTCGTGGCAGGGTGAGCCGGTCTCCTGGACGACCCCCAGCCAAGCGCTCGCCGCCGGCATGGCAGCAGTACATCAGCACACCCCGCTGGTACCGAGTTTGTCCGTTTTGGACAACATCTTCCTCGGTCGCAAGGACTCGATGAGGTGGGATGTCGCACGGCGCGAAGGTGAGCTGCGCGAACTGTGCGAACGCATGGGCTACGACATCGATCCGCACCAGACCATCGGCGAACTGTCGACCGGCGGCAAGCAGATGGTCGCGATTCTGCAGGCTCTGGCACGTGACGCGAAACTGGTGCTGCTCGACGAACCCACGGCGGCGTTGTCGCCACACGAGCGGGACGTGCTGTTCAGTTCCATCCGCAGGCTGCGCGACCAGGGCACCACGTTCGTCTATGTGTCGCACTTTCTCGACGAGATCCTCGCCTTGACCGATCAGCTGACGGTCCTACGGGATGGTCAGGTCATCGTCGACGCTCAGACCTCAAGCGTGACCAAGCAAGATTTGGTGACCGCCATCGTCGGACAACGACTGGCCAGGGTCGAACAAGAGAACAGCACCCCGGACAGGTCGGTGGGAGAACCCCTGCTCGTCGTGGACGGTCTGAGTTCGCCCGGCCGGTTCGGCCCGATCAGCCTGACCGTGCACGCCGGCGAGGTGGTGGGGCTGGCCGGCCTGCTCGGCAGCGGACGCACCGAACTCCTCGAAGCGATCTACGGCGCCGACCGTTCCGCAGCCGGCACGGTCCGGGTCGGCGCGCATCGCCTCCGGCACCGGTCACCGCGGGCCGCGGTCAAGGCAGGCATGGCACTCGTGCCGGAAGACCGCGCCCGGCAAGGCCTGCTGCCGGAATGGGAGGTTTGGCGCAACATCTCGCTGCCGGACTTGTCGAGCATGTCGCGTCGACGCCTCCTGCCCGAGCGTCAACGCGAGCTGCAGGTTACCGAACAGGCAATCGCGGAGCTCGGCATCAAGACACCGTCCGCGGAAGCGCCGGTCGGCGAGCTCAGTGGCGGCAACGCCCAGAAAGTCGTGTTCGCCAAGTGGCTCTACGGCCCCGCGCGGGTGTTCTTGCTCGACGAGCCGTCGGCGGGCGTCGACATTGGCGCCAAAGCGGACATCATCCAACTCATCCGCAGGCTGGCCCGTGCCGGCAAGGGCGTGTTCATCGTCTCGTCCGAATTCGAGGAACTCCTCGGCGTTTGCGACCGGATCCTCGTCGTCCGGCGTGGACAGATCATCTCTGAACGCCCCGTGGTCGACACCGATCTGCATGAGCTGACCGCCTTGGCCAGCGGACTGTAGGAAAGGCACACATCTCATGACCTCTGCTACCGCGACGGCACGCCAGCGCAGCAACAGTGGCTGGCGCCGTGCCCTGGCACCCCGCTCCGCAGGCGTGGTGTACGCGCTGGTCGCCCTCGTCCTCGCGCTGACGATCACCTCGTCGGTGCAGTCACGGCCCAGTTATCTCAGCAGCGTCAACGTCAGCAACATTCTCGATCAGTCGTCACTGATCGGTATTCTCGCGATCTTCATGACCGTCGTGCTGATCACGGGTAACTTCGATCTGTCCGTCGCGTCGACCGCCGCATTGGCAGGCACAGTCGCCCTGAAGTTGATCGATCACTACGGCGCGATGATCGCCCTGCTCGCCGCTCTGCTCACCGGTGTGCTGGTCGGGCTGATCAACGGCGTCCTCGTGCAGAAGGTCGGCGTCAACGCCTTCATCGTCACGCTTGGCACGCTCACGGCGGTCCGGGGTGTGGTCCAGGCGGTCCTCAATGGCCAGAGCATCACCGCAACCGACACGGCGTTCGAGCAGTTCGAGACCGCGAGGTGGATCATGCCGGTGGGCGTCGCCATCGTCGCCGGCATCCTGCTGATCGCGACGGGTGTCGTGCTCACGGTTCGCTCGAAGCTGCGACAGCTCACCGCGGGCAACGTGATGCTGGTTGCCGGCGGTGCGGCCTTGCTGGCCATCGGCGCGTTCCGGCCCCTGTTGCTGAATGAGACCGTGCCGGTGTGGATCATGATCGGCCTGTCCGTGGTCACCAGTCTGGTGCTGCGCTACACGGTCGTCGGCAGAAACATCTACGCGGTAGGCGGCAATCCCGAAGCCGCCCGGTTGTCGGGAATCAACGTCGATCGCTACAAGATGACTGCCTTCGTCGTGAACGGCTTCGTGGCTGCCGGCGTCGGTGTGCTTTACGCGGGCAAGTTCAACTCCGTCGACCCCACCCTGCTGACCGGAAGCGAACTCACCGTCATCGCGGCCGCCGTGCTGGGCGGGACCTCGCTGTTCGGTGGCTCGGGCTACGTCACCAAGTCGGTGATCGGCACGCTGATTCTCTTCACCCTCAGCAATGGGTTCAACGTTCTGAACATAGGCTCGAACTACCAGAACGTCGTCCAGGGCACCGTGCTCGTCGCGGCTGCGGCGATGTATACCGCCACCAGTGCTGGAGGCCGCGGCTTCATCGCCTCCGCCCTGGCCCGCCGACGCAAGGACGAGCCGGAGCCCGCACCGGCCACGGCCGCCATACCGGAGGACCAGTCGCCGGCGAACACCCCGCAGATGACCTCGGCGCCCCAGTCCAAGTGACCGACGGTTCTCTTCGCCGACGATGTTGCGTTCTCGAGGTTCTCGTCGGTACGGGCGGAGCAGCCAGCGACGTATGGGAGGGGAGTCGAGCACCGGGGGCGGGCCGTCGTTCCGAAAGTCGGACGAGGGTCAGATGAGGCGCTTACGGCCCCAGACGAAGTTGAACACCGTGATGGCGGCGGTCAGGGCCAGCAGGATGGAGGCTCCCAGCCACTGCATCACTCTTGTCAAGGCAGGACGCCGTCGCCTTGGTGGTCGTCTCCCTGCAGGTGCTGTACCCGAGGAGCTTCCCTGAGACGTCAGCGGCGCCCATGCGGAGGGTCCCGGCGGCTTCGCTTTCGTCGTGCCGTGCGGTGAGGCGGCTGCGGACATGGCTGCCTCCTCCGGGACGAGTGCGGGCGACCGCCGTGGGTGGCCGTGGCCCATACGCTGCCTCAGCACATGCCGCTACGCACCTCGAAACCGGAATCAGTGCGGTGTGTCCTCGCCCGTCTGCGCCGGGCCGCGCTCCGGGCCGTCCGCCCACCGGTGCGCTCGCCCGTTCGGACAGAGGGAGTGGCCGGACCGGGGCGCTGCCGCGACCATGAACGGGGGCGGACCGTTGCGAGGAGGAGCCATGACGATCGCGGTGCTGGGTGCTACGGGTGGACAGGGCGGTGCCGTGGTCGAAGCGCTTCTCGAGGTGGGACACAGCGTGCGTGCGGTGGTGCGCGACCCTGCGGGGGCCAAGGTCCGCGCACTGGTCGCGGCGGGCGTCGAGGTGGTGCCGGGCGAGCTGACCGATGCCGTCTCACTCGCCGCGGCGTTCCGGGGCGCGGCCGCCGCGTACGCGCTCACCACACCCTTCCAGGACGGCCTGGCGGCAGAGGTGGCACAGGGCACGGCGATCATCGAGGCGGCCGCACGCGCCTCGCTGCCGCATCTTGTCATGGCGTCTGTCGCGAGCGCCGACCGCGATACCGGCATTCCGCACTTCGAGACGAAGGCCCGCATCGAGCAGGCCCTCGCCGAGGCGGACCTGCCCGCCACGGTCGTCGCGCCAACCTATTTCTACGACAACGCCCTTGGCGCGCTCCAGGAGGTCGCTGCTGGCGAGATCACCATGGCGCTCCCGGCCGACACGCCGCTCCAGCAGGTCTCCCGGCTCGACCTCGGCCGCGTCGTGGCGGCGATCGTCGCGGAGCCGGGCCGATGGATCGGTCACCGCGTCGAAATCGCTGCGGACGACCCCACCCCCGCGCAGATGGCCCGAGCCGTGGCAGACGCGGCGGGCGGCCCCGTGACCTTCCGTCACATCCCCCTGGAACCGTTGCGGCAATCCAGTCCCGACATGGCTGCGATGTACACCTACTTGACGGAGAGCGGCTACCACGTCGACCTCGCAGCCCTGCGCGCCGACTTCCCCGGTATCTCCTGGCTGTCGTTCGCGGACTGGGCCGCGCAGCAGACCTGGCCGGTGCCGCGCCGCTGACCCTCGGCACGTCGGCTGGGCTGCCCTGGACATGTCGAGGGCCTGGGGCGACGGCACCACCGCGGCCGCCGACGGCACGGACACGTACCTCAACAACCTGCTCGCCGACCTCCGTCGGGTACGGCCGGCCGGGATCGCCTACCTCCACATCGCCGACACCTACATCGCGCTGTTCACGCACTTCATCCCATGCGGCGTATGGGAGGCGGCCTACATCACCGAGGGCCTGCTGAAGAACGCCTCCGAGCTGAAGCCGACCACGATCCACCTTCACACCCGGGGCCAGAGCTAACCGCCCCAGCCGGTCCGCGCAGTACCAGCAGATCGACGCGCTGTTCGGCGAGCCGGGCTCGAACTACATCAACTGGGCCTTGATCGACACGCACTTCAAGGACCTGATGCGGGTGGCCGTCTTGGTCCGCGAGGAGGCGCTGTCCCGAGTGCTGCCGCCCTCCAGCTGCCAGGAGTCGTTCTTCTCCGAGTGCAGGATGCCGGTATCGGAGATCGTCCATGATCCCCTCCCATAACGGCACGACAGCTGCACCCGGGTTAAGCACGGCTACCCGCCCCCGCCATCTGGGCGCCACCGGCCGGGCGCATTCTGCAACATCTACCGGAGCACCGAGGTGGCCGCGTCCATCGTTTTGTCCAGGCAGTGATCGCCTACGGGGCGGCCGCAGCAAGGACCTCCCCCGCTGCTGACTGCCCGCTTCATGGCTGCCGGCACGACGGCCTCCACTGCGCGGATGCGCCGGGACGCCGCATCCTGGACCGAGAGACAGTGGCCGCATCACGTGGCACCCCAAGCCGGGGGCACACCGCGTGTCCTCGCCTGCCGTCGACGAGTGCTGGCAGGCCACCCCGATGGCTGAACACGTCCAGGAGGCATGCGCCATGGCCGTTCATGTCACCGGCGCCGCGGACAGCACGCGCTTCGAGGCGCCTGTCGAGGGCAGGCCCGCACTTCGCGGCCCACCTACGCAGCGCGAGCTTGATCGGGTAGGCCCACGCCGAGCTCGACCCCTTCTCCGAGGAGCTGGGGGTGGGCGCCGTGCCAGCCCGCGCGGCCCCAGAGGACGCCTGCACGCGCGGACTGCCGCTACTCGTCACCTGCCCGTTCACCATCGGCTCGATGACCCGTCACCCGGGTACGCCTTCCTCGACCACCGGAACCGCAGCCGAGCGACGGGCCAACCGCGCCGTCCTCTGCACGCCGTGCCAGAACGACCACTGGAGGGCCCCATGGAACTCGTTCGCGACGTGATGACCACCCAACCCGTGACCGTTCCCCCGTACACCTCGCTCACCGCCGTCGCCGCATGCATGCGCGACGCCGACGTCGGCTGCATCCTCGTCACCAGCGACGACGACACCCTGCATGGCGTGATCACGGACCGCGACATCACCGTCCGTGCCACCGCCGAGGGCCTGATCGCCGGCAGCACGACGGCCCACCAGGCGGCCTCCGGAAACCTCGTCACCGTCGCCCCCGACACCACCGTGTGCGCGGCCGCCACGCTGATGCGCGCCCACGCCCTCCACCGGCTCCCTGTCGTGGACCGCGGCCGACTCGTCGGCCTGCTCTCACTCGGGGACATCGCCGCCACGCCCCACGCACAAGAGGTCCTCATCGCCCTCAGCCGCGCCCAAGCCAACCACTAACCCATTGAGATCGTTTCATCCTGAATTCGCAGGTGAACACCCTATTGCGGCTGTGCCGCACGCCGGGAGGCGGGTAAGAGGCCGCGCGAATAGGTGGGGCGGCGTCGCGTGCCGATGGCTCTCGCCTGGCGGCGTTGTCGTCGGTCGACGACGTCCCCCAGCCTGGCGGCTGGGTGGGGGTCCTCCCCCTGGCTTCGGCGGGGGCACCCCCACCAGCCTTCGGCCGGTGGGGGTGCCCCGGACGGAGTCTGGGGGAGAGTGCCCCCACCGCCTTGCCAGACCCGGCCCTCGACACGCTCCTTCCTCCGCCCCACCTATTTGCGCGGCCTCTAAATCGGTGGGTGCGCGGGCGGTGCTTCGGCGGAGAGCCGCTCTCACGCTGCCCGTTGCCCTGCGTGCAGGGGTACGGCGGGCCGAGCCCCGCCGCGACTGACTGCCGGGACCCCGTTATCAGCGCGGTTGTCAGCGCGCCGCGGCGGCGGGTTCGGACTCTGCGGGCGGGAAGGTGTCGGCGGGGGTGTCGCGCAGGCCGAGGCGCAGGTGCTCGACGTGGAACAGGGCCTGCTCCAGGAGTTCGGCGACGTGGTGGTCGTAGAGGGCATAGACGATCGAGCGGCCATGGCGCTCGCCGGTGACCAGGCCGAGGTTGCGCAGCAGGCGGAGCTGATGGGAGCAGGCGGACGGTTCCATGCCCACGGCCTCGGCGAGGTCGCCGACCGCGCTGGGGCCTTCCTGGAGGCGTGCGAGGATCCGCAGCCGGGAAGGGGTAGCCAGGGCCTGGAGGGTGGCGGCGACGTCGGCGGTCCCCACGGTGTCCAGGCGTTCGCGGGTGGTGGCGGTGTTCTTGTCGTCGGCTCCGTGACCCATGCCGTCCATCCTACCCATGACACCTGAAGACCTGTTCAGATAATCCTGTATGGTGGCTGTGTTGGCGTCCTCCCGCCCGTGAAGGGTTGTTTTGTCATGTCTTCTGTCCTCCTCCAGCGTCCGGACCGGGTGGCGCCGGCTGCTTCGGCAACGGCCCCGCGGCGCCGTACGCGGGTGTTCGCGCTGGCGGAGGCCCGCTGGGCCGCGTCCGCCCTGGTGCTGTTCCTGGTCGCGTTGCCGTTGCAGTTGGCCGACGCCCCGGCCTGGGCGTGGGGGCCGCTGTACGCGCTCGCCTACATCGCCGGCGGCTGGGAGCCGGCCTGGGCCGGATTGCAGGCGCTCAAGGAGAAGACCCTCGATGTCGACCTGCTGATGATCGTGGCCGCGATCGGTGCGGCGTCGATCGGGCAGGTGATGGACGGCGCGCTGCTGATCGTCATCTTCGCCACCTCCGGAGCACTGGAGGCGCTGGCCACCGCGCGCACCCAGGACTCGGTGCGCGGTCTGCTCGATCTCGCGCCGGCTACCGCCACCCGCCTGGCCCCGGACGGCCGTGAGGAGACGGTCGCCACCGAGGACCTCGCGGTGGGCGACGTCATCCTCATCCGCCCCGGCGAACGCGTCGGCGCCGACGGCCAGGTGCTGGAGGGCGCCAGCGAGGCCGACCAGGCCACCATCACCGGCGAGCCGCTGCCGGTGGTGAAGGAGACCGGCGACGAGGTGTTCGCCGGCACACTGAACGGAACCGGCGCCCTGCGGGTGCGGGTCGAGCGGGACGCCTCGGAGTCGGTCATCGCCCGGATCGTGGCGATGGTCGCCGAGGCGTCCGAGACGAAGGCACCGACCCAGCTGTTCATCGAGAAAGTCGAACAGCGGTACTCGCTCGGCATGGTCGCCGCCACCGTGGCCGTCTTCGCGATCCCGCTGGGCTTCGGCGCGGACCTGGCCGGCTCGCTGCTGCGGGCGATGACCTTCATGATCGTCGCATCGCCGTGCGCGGTGGTACTGGCCACCATGCCGCCGCTGCTGTCCGCCATCGCCAACGCCGGACGCCACGGCGTCCTGGTGAAGTCCGCCGTCGTCATGGAACGCCTCGGCCAGGTCGAGGTGGCCGCCCTGGACAAGACCGGCACCCTCACCGAAGGCACCCCCCGCGTCACCGACATCCGCCCCCTGGCAGGCTCCGGCCTGACCGAGGACGGCCTGCTGGCCCTGGCGGCCGCCGCCGAGCACCCCAGCGAGCACCCTCTGGCCCGCGCCATCACCGGTGCCGCCCGCGAACGCTGCCTGCACCTGCCCGCCGTCACGGACTTCACCTCCGCCCCCGGGATCGGGGTGAGCGCCACCGTGAGCGGTCAGGTCATCGCGGTCGGCGCCCCTGCCCGGCTGCTGAGCGACACCTCGCAGGCGGCTGCGGCCCGCACCGCCGTCGTCGCCGAAGCGCTCGAGGACAGCGGCCGCACCGCGGTCCTCGTCCGGCGGGACGGAGCCCCGGTCGGTGTGCTGGGCATCGCCGACCGGCTGCGCCCCGACGCCGCCGCCACCGTCGCCGCCCTGCACACGCTGACCGGCACGGCGCCGATGCTGCTGACCGGTGACAACCCGCGCGCCGCCGCCCGTCTCGCGGGCGAGGTCGGCATCGCCGACGTCCGTGCCGGGCTGCTGCCCCAGGACAAGGTCACCGCCGTGCGCAAGCAGGAGGCGGCCGGGCGCAAGGTGCTGGTCATCGGCGACGGCGTCAACGACGCCCCCGCGCTGGCCGCCGCCCACACCGGCATCGCCATGGGCCGCGCCGGCTCCGACCTCGCCTTGGAAACCGCCGACGCCGTCATCGTCCGCGATGAACTCGCCACCGTCCCCACCGTGATCGCGCTGTCCCGCGCCGCCCGCCGCCTGGTGGTCCAGAACCTGGTCATCGCCGGTGTGTTCATCTCCGGCCTGGTCATCTGGGACCTGGCCGGCCACCTCCCGCTGCCGATGGGCGTGCTGGGCCACGAGGGCTCCACCGTCATCGTCGGCCTCAACGGGCTGCGCCTGCTGCGCGACGCCGCCTGGCGCCGGGCCGCCGCACCGGACAGGAACCGCCCGTGAGCCGCCGCAAGAAGAAGGCCGCCCCCACACCGGGGGCGGCCCGGCCCACCGTCACCGTCTGCCGCGGCTGCTGCTGCGGCACCACCAAAGTCCCGCACCTGGACCACGCCACCCAACTCGCCGACCTGCGCACCACGCTGGCCGGTGTGGCCATGGTCCGGCGTACCGACTGCCTGGACGCCTGCGAACACGCCAACGTCATCGTCATCCAGCCCTCCGCCGGAGGACGCCACGCCGGCGGCCGGCCCGTCTGGCTCGGCCAGGTCAACGACCCCGACGCAGCAGCCGACATCACCACCTGGGTGAACAATGGCGGCCCCGGCCTCGTCGACCCGCCCGACGTCCTCGACCTCTACACCTTCACCCCCTCCCGACGCGTCCGGCACGAACTCGACGACTGACCACCACTCATTCTGAGCCGCCAGAGGCTGTCACGAGCGGGACGGTCCGGGGTCCGCCGCCTGCTTCAGCGCGCGACGCAGGTCCACAAGGCCGGGCACACCGGCCAGAGCGCCGTCGCTACCGCGGTACACCCGGCAGGCCAGTCCGGTTTTCCGGCCGGCCTCGGCGAAGGGGTCGCGGCCGTCGATGAGGATCGTGGGCGAGCCGGTGAAGCCGAGCTCGGCGGCCTGCCCCGGGGTGCTGACCTCGCGGGTGGTGAACCCCTGGTGCGGCAGCCCGACATCAGCCAGCGCCTGACGCAGCAGATCCCGGGCCGGTGCCGTGTGAGGGCAGTCGGACACGACCAGCAGCTCGATATCCATGGCCCCATCATCGCGCCCGCCACTTACGATCCATCCTCCAACGAGATCTCGGGGGCCACCTCTCACGACAGGTCGTCCAGCACGACGACCCCGCCGCGCTGTCCATCGCCCTGCTCGCCGCCCTCCTGCTCACCGCCGCTACTGCGACGGCGGCCAGGATGCTCTGGCGCCGCGCCCGCGCCGTGCTCGCAGCCGCCATCGAGGCCGCCTGCCTGCCCGGCCCCGGGCAGCTCGTGGTGCTGGACGACCCGGCCGCCGAGGCGTTCGCCGTGCCCGGCTTGCCCGGCCGCATCGTGGTCTCCACCGGCATGCTGGCCACCCTCGACGCCACCGAGCGTGAGGTGCTCCTCGCGCACGAGCGCGCACACCTACGCTGCCACCACTACCTGTTCGTCGCTGAAGCTGGCGGTGATGCCGTTCCTGTCCGCCGCCCAGCGCCGCGCCGGACGCGAGCTCGGCTCCGCCTCGGCGGTCGCGGGCTCCAAGCAGACCCTGCTGTGCACATACCTGTCGGCGGTACTGCTGGCCGGCCTGGTCGCCAACGCCACTCTCGGCTGGTCGTGGGCCGATCCGATTGCCGCCCTGGGCATTGCTGCTGTGGCGGTCAAGGAAGGCCGGGACGCGTGGCGCGGCGAGAGCTGCTGCGCTGCACCCGCCGCCGTGGCTGCGCCGACCATCGAGACCGACGCGTGCGGCTGTCGACCCGGTTGCGACTGCTGTGGCTGAACCCTGGAGGTAGCTCACTTGTTGTCGATCAGGCCGACGTGCGGGGATGCTTCGGCGGTGGGCAGTTCGGCCAAGGGACGGAAGCTGTCGGTGTGGGGCTCAGGCCTCGTCGAAGACCAGGCCTTGTGCTGGGTGGGTCATCCGCAGCATTTGTCCGTGGTGGGCGTGGGCGGGTGGTCTGGTCAGGTCGCGTTGTCGGTGTGCGTTGTCTGGAGGCAGTCGGGGCAGGTGCCGGTGAGTTCGACGGTGTGGTGGACGTCGGCGTAGCCGGAGGACTCGGTGATCTGGGCGGCCCAGGACTCGATGAGGGTGGCGTCGACGGGCACGCCGAGGCCGCAGGCGCGGCAGAGCAGGTAGTGCTGGTGCTGGGGCTGGTGCTGGGGCGGTAGCGGAAGAGGCGTTCTCCGCTGGGGTCGCGGACGACGTCGGCGCGGCCGGCGTCGGCCAGTGCGGTGAGGGTTCGGTAGACGGTGCTCAGCCCGACTCGCGTGCCGGCGGCCAGCAGCCGGGCGTGGAGGGTTTGGGTGCTGGTGAAGTCGTCGCTGCTACTCAGGGCGGCCAGTACGGTGGCCCGCTGCGGCGTCCGGCGTCCGATCATGTCTACGACCGTGCGGTCGTCGCTCATATCAGACCGCCGGGACCGTGGAGCGCCTCCGGAAGCCGGTGGCGAAGGTGGCGGCGTATACGGCGGTGGCGGCGGCCAGGATGCCGAAGCTCGGGGGCATGCTCGGCACCGCGTAGCTGAGGCCGAGTCCGGTCCACATCTCGGCGACGGCGAGGGCGGCGGACAGGGCCAGCGCATGGTAGGGGCGGTCGGTGAGGCGCTGGGCGGCGCCCGCCGGGGCGGCGAGCAGGCCGAGGATGAGCAGGGAGCCGACGGCCTGGGTGGCCTCCGCCGCGCAGGCGCCGACCACGGCCAGGAAGGCGAAGCCGAGCAGTCGTACGGGCACGCCCCGGGCGGCGGCGACGGCTTCGTCGACGGAGGCGAACAGCAGCGGCCGGGCGATGGCCAGCACCGCCGCACAGATGCCGGCCGCCACCAGTGCGGCGGTCACGGCCTGGGCGCCGGACAGGCCGAAGATCGAGCCGAAGAGGACGTTGACCCCGGCACCGCCGTTGCCCGCGCTGCGGGAGGTGGTGTAGAGGGTGAGGAAGAAGACGCCCAGGCCGAGGATCCAGGAGAAGACGTTGCCGATGGCCACGTCGTCGACCCGGCCCCGGCTGCCCAGTGTGCCCAGCAGCAGAGCGACGACGACGGTGGCGGCGAACAGGCCGAGGCGCATGTCGTAGCCGAGGGCGAGGGCGGCCAGGGCGCCGGTGAAGGCGACATGGCTGAGCGCGTCGCCGGTGAAGACCTGGGCGCGCAGTACCAGGAAGTAGCCGGTCAGGCCTGCTGCGGCGGCGATGGCGGTGCCGGCGAGCAGGGCGTGCTGGAAGAAGGGGTGGCTGAACGCGGCGGCCCATCCGGGGGCGGCCAGGACGGTTGTCGTCATGCCGGGCCTCCTGCCGGGACGCGCGAGGATACGAGGCGGGGCCGCCGGCTGGCGGCCAGGCGGCCGAGCCGGGCCAGAACGTAGGCGGCGAAGGCGAAGGTGGTCACGTAGAACCCGATGGGATAGGGCGAGTAGTAGGCGGTGATCAGGCCGAGCCAGGTCACGGCGAGGGCGATGAGCACGGACAGCGCGAGGCTCAGGGCGGGCCGGGCGGTGAGGGTCTGTGCGGTGGCTGCGGGCATCACCAGCAGGGCGAACACCAGCAGGGTGCCGGTGATCTGGCTGGCCTCGGCGGCCGCCGCCCCCAGCAGGATCAGGAACACCGTGGACAGCAGGCGTACCGGCACGCCGCGTCCGGCGGCGACATCCGGGTCGACGGAGGCGAACAGCAGCGGGCGCCCGATCGCGGCGAGCACGGCCAGGACGGCGGCCGCCACGGCGAGCAGCACCCAGACCTGGGTGGTGGTGATGCCCAGGAAGCTGCCGAACAGCAGCGAGGTGACACCGCCCAGCAGCCCCTTGTACAGGGCGCTGAACAGGAAACCGCACGCGAGCAGGAACGCCTGGATGGTGCCGGTGAGCGCCGACTCGCCCCCTCCCGCGTCCCGTCCGGCGCGTGGGATGGCGGCGATGACCAGGGCTGCGGTGAGGCAGAAGGCGAAGTAGCCGTAGGTGGCGCTGACGCCGATCAGGGTGGCGCCGGCCGCGCCGGGGAAGCCGACGGCGGCCAGGGTGTGGCCGGCGAAGCTCTGCCGCCGCAGCACCATGAACCAGCCTATGACTGCCGCCGCGACGGCGACGACGGTGCCGGCCCGGAAGGCGTTGACCATGAAGGGGAACGCCCACATCTGCTGCAGGTCGGTGACCGGGTTCCAGGACCAGGCCGGGTAGGCGTCAGCCAGCAGCACCGGGGCCTCCTTGCCGTGGCACGCTATGCCGGTCGGTGTGCAGGGCGGGGGCCTCAGGCTGTCCTACGACCACGAGCCTGCCGTCGGAGGTGCGCAGCACCTCGATCGGTGTGCTGTACAGCCGGGAGAGGGTCTCGGAGGTGATCACCTGCTCGGGGTTGCCCGCGACGGCGCCGCCCTCGGCGAGGTACACCACCCGGTCCAGGCGGGCCAGGATCGGGTTGACGTCGTGCGCCACCATGACCACGGTCACCCCCTCCTCCCGGCAGATCCGGCCGACCAGCGCGGCCACGGCCGCCTGGTTGGGCAGGTCAAGGCTGTCCAGCGGCTCGTCGAGCAGCAGCAGCTCCGGGCGGCGCACGAGCGCCTGCGCGATCAGCAGCCGCTGCTGCTCACCGCCAGAGCACTGCCCGATCGGCCGGTTAGCGTACGCCGACGCCCCGACCAGCTCGATCACCTCCGCGATCCGCTCCCCGGCCGCCTTGCGCCGGGCGCGGGACCAGCCCGGCAGCGGGATCCCCCAGCGGTCGCCGTCCCAGCCCAGCCGCACGATGTCGGTGCCGCGCATGCGCAGCGAGGCGTCGAAGCTGCGGCGCTGCGGCAGATAACCGACCCGCCCTCCGGCCTGCCCAGGCCGCCCGCCCAGCACCCGGACCTCGCCGTCGGCCGGCGGCAGTACGCCGAGCAGGACTTTGATCAGGGTGGACTTGCCCACCCCGTTCGGGCCGAGCACAGCCACGAACTCGCCCGCGCCGACCTCCAGATCGACCCCGGACCACAGGGTGCGCCCGCCGACCCGCATCGCCGCGCCGCGCAGCGACACCACCGTTCCGCCGGATGCGGACTCACTTTCCGGGGGCTGCGGGGGGACGGGGTGGCGGGCGGCTTCCAGGACGCGCGCTATCGGGTTCACGGTCACTTCCCGGTGGCCTTGGCGAGGACCGCCTCGATGCCCTGGAGCTGACGGACCTGCCAGGCCTGGAAACTGGCTCCGGCCGGGGTGAGGGTCTCGGTGACGGTGGCCACCGGGATGCCCTTCGCCTGGGCGGCCTTCACCTGGGCCTGCACGTCGGGGGTGGCGTTCTGGCTGTTGTAGACGTAGATCTTGATCTTCTTGTCGGCGATCTGCTGGTCGATGGTCGCCTTGTCCTTGGCGGTGGGGTCGGTGCCCTCGCTGACCGCGGTGAGGAAGGAGTCCGGGGTGAGCATCTTCAGCCCCAGCCCCTGGGCGAGCGGGGTCACGATCGACTCGGAGGCGCCGACGGGGGTGTTCGCGTACTTGGCCTTGATACCGGATATCAGCTGGTTGTACGGGGCGAGGGTGGTGGTCTCGAAGGTGTTCTTCAGCTTGTCGAAGTCGGCGGCGTCGGCCGGGTCGATCTTCTTGTAGTCCGAGGTGATCTTCTCGATGACCTGGTGGACATCTGCCGGGGAGTACCAGCGGTGCGGGTTGCCGCCGGGCTTGATGCCGACCAGGTCACCGACCTTGAGGTCGGTACGGCCGGAGGCGGGGTTGGCGGCCAGCAGCTTGTCGGCCCAGGCGTCGTAGCCGACGCCGTTGACGATCGTGTACTGGGCCCCCGCCGTGGTGCGGGCGTCGGCGGCCGTCGGCTCGTAGCTGTGCGGGTCCGCGTCGGGGTTGTTGATGATGCTGGTCACGTTGACGTGGCTGCCGCCGAGCTGGGAGGCGATGCTGCCCCAGAAGTTCTCCGCCGCCACCACCTGGATTGTCTTCCCGCCCCCGGAGCCGGAGGACGAGGCGGTGGACGAACCACTGCCCGAGGAGGGCGAGGTGGAGCAGGCGGTGGCGGCTATCGCGGTTATGGCCGCGACACCAGCGAGGGGGTAACGGGACGACCGGCGAACAGCGGGACGGGACGGGACAGAGCTCATGACGCGGGATCTCCTCAACCAAGCCGGGCCGCACCAGCGGGATACCGGCACTCCTGGACGCCCCCACGCTAGATAGGAATGAGTTTCAAAACCATAGACCGAAAGGCAAACATGAAAATCGTTGCCGTTTTTTGACCTCTCCGAGGTAGGCGCTTCGGGGTGGACCGGGACAACACATGCATAAGTCGCTATATACTAATGTCGCAATAGATTGACTGGATGTCGGACCTTCCGGCGGCGCGAGTGAGGAGTTCGATCATGTCCACTGCTTCGCCCATCGCCCCCATGCCGGCCATGAGCACCTGCATAGTGGCGACTGCGGCCATGTCGCGATCCCGCACGGCGACCACACCGACCACACCGACTACGCGCACGACGGGCACCGCCACGCGGCTCACCAGGGTCACTGGGACGACCACTGACCACCTCTGATCCCTAACTGAAACTCGTTCTCACATGCTAATGTGCGCATGTG
>NZ_RJVR01000036.1 GCF_003999195.1 Streptomyces soli | reverse complement strand
TGTCGCCGGACTTGACGCGGCGGAAGAAGGCGGCGAACGCCTTGTCCAGGCGGCGCAGCGTCGCCTGCTGCGAGCTGAACGACCAGCGGCCCTGACGCGCCGGGTCGAACGCCCGGATGTCCTTGAGCTGCGCGGACTGCATGCCGTACGTGACGCTCGTCTTCGAGCTGTGGCGGTAGGCGTCGCGTCGTTCCTGCAAGGCCCCGTTGTAGAGGGAGCAGTGATCCCGCAGCATCTCGCCGAGCGTGATCTGCTGGCCCACGGTGGGCCGCATGAGGAACTTGTACGCACGGATCATCCAGCCCACCCCCCTTCGGTCGAGTTCGCTTGATCTTATTACACTTGGTGTATGTCACCACGCTGGGAACCAGACCCTGATATTCAGAAGGGGAAATCACGTCATCTACAGCCTGCACGTTCATTTGGTGTTTGTCACCAAGTACCGGCGTGAGGTCTTCAACGACCAGATGCTGTCGCGCTGCGAGGCGATCATGCGGGACGTGTGCCAGTCCTTCGAGGCTGAGCTGCACGAGTTCAACGGCGAAGGCGATCACGTGCATCTGCTCGTTCACTACCCGCCGAAGGTCGCCCTGTCCAGGCTGGTCAACAGTTGAAGGGCGTCAGCTCCCGATACCTGCGGGCGGAATACACCGACCGGATCAACCGGATCGGCACAGGGTCGGTGTTCTGGTCCCCGTCGTACTTCGCCGGGTCCTGCGGCGGCGCACCACTGAGCATCATCAAGGACTACATCGACAACCAGAAGCGGCCATCCTGACCGTCACCCCGGAGGCGCAGAGAGCTCCGGCGCTTCGCGCCTCCGGGTCAGGGATCGCATTCCCGCCCGGCCTGAAGGCCGGGATTCCCTGCGAAGATCAAGGGATGGGGGAGATTCTCAGCAGCGGCCCGGATCGGCCACGGTTTGACGCCACCGCGCTCGATGATCGCGGCGGGGGCGATCGTGATGTCGGCCGCAGTACTCGCGGTGGGCATCGTCGCGGTGGGCACGCGCGACAAGCCGAGCCGGTCGGCCCCGGCACCGACATCGTCACCGCTCTCACGATCCGGCAGCGTCTTCCCGAACGGCCCCGACGCCACGGCCGCAGCCGGTCAGACACCCGGCCTGGTGATCGAAGGAGTCGTCCTGAGCCGGGGCTCCGCACTGAACCAGCACGACCGCACCGCGCACGCAGGCCCCTGGACGGTGGCCGTGCGGCGCCACGACGGCTCGCTGGGGAGGAACGGCGCGATGGTGACGTTTCCGGTGTCCGCGCCCGGCCCGGGGCGCGCGGTCAGGATCGGCGGTGTCGCCGGAACAGCAGGCGACGGTGCGATCACCTGGCCGGCCGGTGGCGCATACGCACGGATCCGGGGCGACCTGCCAGAGCCTGAACTGGTCAAGGTCGCCGCCGCGACGGACGTCGTGGCCGGCCGACCCACGGTCGAACCACCGCCCGGGCTCGCGGTGGCAGCCATTGGCACGTCACGGCCCCACTACCTGCTCGAAGCCCGCTACGGCTCGCACGACGCGGGAGAGGCCGCGGCGCTCTCCAACGGGCTCACCTACACCACCGTCGCCCGCTGCGGCGGATTCGAGGACCGGCTATACGCCGTCAAGGCCCAGGCAGCCGGCACAGTGCACGGCAAGCCCGCGATCGTCACCTCCGGGCTCGGCGGCAATGGCCTGCTCGCCTGGGAGTTGGCCCCCGGCGTCGTTGCCTACGTCGGATACAGCGGCGCGCCCCTCACAGATCAGTCCGTCGCCGCCCTGCACCGGATCGCCGAGCGAATCCGCATGACGCGGGCGATGACACCGCCGGGCGTGCGTCCTCGGTGTTGTTCGAGGTCGAGTTGGCCCTTGAAGGTCTCGTTGACCGACTCGATGATCTGCCGTAACGGCTTAAACAGGGGTGCGCCGGGTCGCTCCGGTTCGCCGTTGCGGGCCGGACCGTTTGAAGACGATCACGTTCTCGGTCTCCCACACCCGCAGCACCGGCATGCCGGCGATGGGGCTGGACGGGTCATCGGCTGGTCAGCCCGTCACGGTGGCCAGTCCGGCGGTGCCGGTGTGTCGGAAGATGGGCCCAGGTCATGGCAGGCGAGCTATTGGCCTTGAATGTCGATGCAGTTGCAGCATCCCAGGTCAGCGAGCTGCTGATGTTGCAACTACACGGATAGCCGACACGAGGGAGTGACGTCGATGAGGACCTTGCCCACGGCATCGTTTTCTACTGCGGCGTGGGCTTCGCCGGCGCGTTCGATGGGGAATCGGTGCAGGGGTAGGCCCGCGTCTTCGCCCACGCGCAGGGCGCCGTCGCCGATCGCCGCGCGGACACCGGCGATGGCGTCGTCCTTGGCTGTCTTGGGAATGGTGTAGACGAAGATGCCCTGCCAGCGCACGTTCGCCGTCATGGCCTCCCGGATCGGGAACGTGAGGTCGAGTCCGCCGTTGGCGGCGTAGAAGGCGATAACCGCATGGGGGGCGGCCACTGCGCGGTCAAGGGCGGCGTTCACGGCGGGTGCGACCTCCACGATGATGTCCACGCCATGGGGCGCGATCACCCGGATCACGGCGGCGGCATCGTCAGTGTGGTAGTTCACGACATGGTGGGCACCGGCGGCTTCGGCCAGTTCAGCCTTGCGGGGCCCGCTCACCGTGGTGATCACTAGCGCTCCAGCCCACCGGGCGAGTTGGATCGCGGCATTACCGACCGCCCCGGCACCACCCGCAACCAACACGGTCTTCCCGGCCAAGGCGCCGGGCGCGAGTTGGCCGGGGCCGCCCTCCGAGACGGTCAGCGCCCGGTGCGCGGTGAGTGCCGGGATGCCCAACGCCGCGCCGAGGTCGAACGACGCCCGATCGGGCAGCGTGACGGCCTGCCGCTCGGGCAGGACCACGTACTCCTGGGCGGTGCCGTCGGGCCGCTGCCATGCGGCCTCCCAGATCCACACCCGCTCACCGACCCGTGCCGCATCGACTCCGGGGCCGACCGCGTCGATGACCCCCGCACCATCCTGATTGGGGACCTGTTCGGAGATGCCCTCGGTCACGCCGCCCGAGCGCATCTTCCAGTCCGTCGGGTTGACCCCGGACACATGAACCTGCACTCGAACCTCGCCCGGCCCGGGGTCGGGTACCGGCCGTTCAGTCAGGGTGAGGACTTCGGGGCCACCTGCATCGCTGTACACAATCGCCTTCATGCACGCATGAAGGCACATCGCCAGACACTTGATTCCCACTGCTTCCTGAACGTGGCACAGTTCACTCCTCCAGCCTACTGGTCGCGCGGCCGATCTCTATGCGGTGCGGGGAGTGCCAAACAAACAGATACCTCTCTGATCACCGCGGCTTGACACAAAGAGGTGCCGTTCGTTTTACAGTCCCGGCGAGGTGAGGTTGGTCCCACTGCAGGCTCGTACTGGTCCCGTGTATCCCTTGGCCGGAGCACAGGATCAGGCGAAGGCTGATTCTACGTATGGCAGTTACCGATTCAATTGATCGCGTTCGACGCATTGTTCGATATCACAGGTTAAAAATCACGTTGCTGAGGTGTTTCGCGATCTCCCAGCTGGCCGCCAGTTCGACCTCCCCGTTGATATGGATGTCGACCACGACGGGGCCCTCCTCTACTGCTAGCGCCTTATCGATCTCGCCGAAGTCATCCGGCGTGCGCACGGTGAAGCCCTTAGCACCGAACCCGATCGCCAGTTTCGCGAAATCCGGCTCGATGATTTCGGCGTAGGAGGGATTCAGCTTCTTGTGGATCAGGTCGTGCTTTTCCTGACCCACCGCATTGTCGTTAAAAACGATCACGGTGAGCGGCAGCTTGCACCGCACGGCCGTATGGAATTCGGCGAGATTCATCATGAACGAGAAATCTGCGGTCACGTGCGTGACGCGCTGTCCGGGTCGCGCGAAACAGGCGCCGATCGCGATGGCCAGTCCTTGGCCGATGGCTCCGAAGTCCCAACCGAGTGCCCAGTTCTCGGCGCGGGGCACGGTGAGGATCTTCGTGCAGACCATGGCCGCGTGGCCACCGTCGAAGAGCAGGATGCGGTCGTCCTTCGGCAGCGCGTTTTCGATGTAGCGCGCCGCCCGGCGTGGATCTGTCGAATCCCCGTCCTCGTACGACACAGTCCGCTGCTTCTCGTCCTGGATCTTCTGCGTGAGTCCCGCGTCGAGCCGGCGGGATCCAGTGGTCGCGCTCAGCCGATCCGCCAAAGCCGCCACGGCCGTTCTGGCATCAGCCGCCATGCCGACGGCGACGCGAGCGAACCAGCCGAAGGCCGATGGAGTCGACGATGGTCAGGGCCTGGTGGCGGCTGAGGTTCTCGTCCGTGAGGTAGGGCAGGATCTCCTCGGTGACGCCCAGGGTGCAGGAACCGGCGTCGATCACCACGGGCAACTGTCCCTGGTCGCTCCACTCCCACACCCGCTCGATGATGAGGTTGGCCATGAGCGTGTTGCCCTCGCGGTAGCCCTTGGACTGCCAGACGGTGGCGCAGCACGCGCTGGTCACGTCCGGCGGTATCCACAGGGGCTGCCCGGCCCGCTCGGAGACGGTGACCACCGCCTCCGGCACGGAGGGCAGGTGGCGTTCGGCCTTCGGCGGGCCGAAGATGCGGTTGATGCAGGCCGGGAAGTAGACGGCCACGGCGCCCTGACGCCGGGTGACAGGCAGTTTCACTTTTCCCGCGGGCGCTTGCACGACACCGACGGCTTACCGCCGGACCGCGAGGCGACACGCTCGCTTCCCGTGTCAGGGGAGCACGGTCGGACACACGACGGATGACCGATCCCGGCCCGCGCGACCGGTCATCGGCTCAGTCGGCGAACGATCCGTGACGGCCCGCGCCGCCCGCGAAACGGGCGGCGCCGGTCTGGGTCTCCCCTGCGGTCAGCGCAACCATGCCGTGCCGGTACTCGGCCGCCAGTGCGTCCGGCTCGCTCAGGCCGTGCTGCTCACATGCGGAGAGCCGGTCGTGACGCAGGCGCAGTTGGGGGAACGAGGCGATCTCGTGAGCGAGTTGCTCCGCTGCTCGACGGGCCTCGCCGGGTGGCACGAGCCGGTTGGCGAGTCCGATGGCGTACGCCTCGGAGGCCGGCCTTCGCCGGAAGCGTACGAGCCACCGCCGACGCCGCCTTTCGGCTCCCGGAAGTCGCGATGGGCTTGATTCCCGGAGCCGGAGGGACCGTCAGTGTCCCCCGGCGGATCGGCCGCTGGCGGACCCTCTACCTGACTCTGACCGGCACAGCGCTGGACAACTCCCACGCACTGTCCTGGGGCCTGGTGGACGCCATCGGGCTGGCCTGAGCGAATCCCCCGGGCACGGGGGCGCCATCCGCGCCGAGAGCTTCCCAGGAACAGGGTGTGCACACGCCGCTTCCGCCGTACACGGGTACGGCGGAAGCGGCGATGGTGCGGGGCGGGGTCCTTGCGGGCTCGCGTACCCGCGGGGACCCCGCCCGGGTCAGGCCAGAACGCGTTCGGCCAGGTTGTGGACCAGGCCGTCCACGCCGTGCGGGGTGCGGACTCCGCCGAATACCTGGAAGTCGGGGCGGATGAGGATGACCGACGCGTTGAGCTGCTCGAACCATGCGGCGTATTTGCCGTCGGTGTCGGTGAAGCCGCCTGGTCCGAAGTGGGCGCTGCAGCCGCCGAGTTGCTGCCAGGCGGTGCGCTGGACCGGGGAGAGCAGTTCGGCCGGGTCGCGGTCGCGCCCGAGGAGGAGGAAGGCGGGTGGTGGGATCACGTCGTCCAGGAGCGCCGTTCGTGTCCCGGTGCCGACGGTGGCATGGACGCCGAGGTTGCCGCCGATCCCGTCGTCCTGCAGGGTGCCGCCCCGCAGGAGCCAGTTCTTGGTCGCCTCCTGGATGCCCAGGCCACCCATGGCTTTCAGGCGATGTCGCGCTGGGCGCTTTCCTCGAGGTCGGTCAACCGAGGTGGCCGAAGCGCCGGATCTTGAACGGACGCGGCAGCAGCACTCCGCCGACGTCGTACTGCTTCGGGGTGGTGGTCATGACTCGTCTCCCGTCTGGGTGTTCTGGCTGTTGTCGTCGGCGGGGTAGCCGTGGCCCGCCGTCACGGGGTTGCGCAGCTCCCCGATGCCCTTGACCCAGCTGACGAGCTGGTCGCCGGGCTTGAGGAAGACCGGCGGGGTACGGAAGAGGCCGACGCCCGCGCCCGTACCGGTGAAGATCGCGTCGCCGGGCAGCAGGGGGCAGATGGTGGAGAGGTACGCGACCAGCTCGGCCGCCGAGAAGACCATTCCGGAGGTGCGGCCCTCCTGCACGACCTCGCCGTTGAGGGAGCAGCCGAGCTCCAGGTCGTCGGGGTCATCGAAAGCGTCGGGCGTGACGAGGACCGGACCCATCGGGCCGAATCCGGGGAAGGACTTCCCCATGGACAGCTGCGGGGCGGGCCCGGCCATCTGCACGACCCGTTCGGAGATGTCCTGTCCCACGGTGAGACCCGCGACGTGGCGCCAGGCGTCCTTCTCGGCCACCCGTTCGGCGCGCCGGCCCATCACGACGACGCAGGAGTGCAGCAGCCCGGACAGGAGCGCATGGTCGACGCACCTGGTGAGGTAGTCGCTATCGGCGAGGCCGCCCCCGAACAGCGGACGACTGAACGCCACGCTGAGAAGCAGTTCCGGTAGGAAGTCTGTGGCGGCAGGCCGGGAGGGCAGCTCGCCACGCTCGACAGCTCGGTCGACGACCCCAGTCAGATCAGCGAACCAGGGCTCCACCAACGTAGTGCGCACCGCTGTGGCGAGTTCCTCGTCTGTGAGCACGGCGTGCCCCATCGCGGCGATCAGCGCCGTGTCCTTCTCCGCTTGGGAGGCCAGCAGCTCGACCATGCTCAGCAGATCGCCGCGGAGCGTGCCCGTGTCGATCTCCTCCGGCCTCAGCGGCCGCGTGGCGTAGAGCGCGGCAGCGACAAGCTGCGGCTTGCTCGGCCATAGACGGTAGAGCGTGGCCTTGCTGCAGCGTACCCGGGCTGCGACTAGGTCCATCGACAATTCGTCATAGCCGACCTCGCGCAGCACATCCAGCGCCGCGGTGAGCAGTTCGATCTCCCGGTCCGGGGTCACCCGGGGGCGGCGGACCGAGGCATCGCCAGTGCTGTCGGGCATCAGGCTCTCATTTAGTACAGAACAGTTCCGTACCATCACCATAGGCCGAGCTCGGAAAGAACGCAACTGTACTATCCGCAGGTGTCGGCGCGGGGGCTCAGCGCGGCCTGGAAGTGACGGTGGACTGTCGGACGGGGCTCGGAGCCGGACGCCATGCCCCGGCCAACGTCTGAACGCCTTAGCTTGGCGTTTAAGCCCGGCAAGATCATTTCTTGTCGGGGTTCGCTGTTTGTCTGACAACGGGTACGGCCGCCCGTGATTCTTCGGAGTGTCGAGCTTCGAAGTGGCACAGAACGGCCGTGATGATGAGTGTGCTGGATAGCGTTGCCCACGTCGACCCGTTGAGTGTGTTGTCCGAATTTTCGGCAGGACTTCTACGCGTGTCTGGACACCCGTGGCGACGCACTGTTCGAGTTGGTTCGGTACCCAGGTAGTCGCTGTGCTGAGCTTGCACCTCGTGGAGTGAGCGTTCCAGGCACGTGCGTGCGCGCCTGGTGAACGGGAGGTGGCCCGCGCGGCGCGTGGGGCCGTGACTGCGGTTGCGGTGCAGCGGTCTCCATCGGCGGGGCGCTAGATAAGTCAGCAATCTCCCTGCCTGCGACGGTCAGTCGCCATGGGACCGGACGGGTTCGCCCTCGCGGGAACCGTGACCGGCGGCCAGGTTGTGCTCGACCTGTTCAAGCCCCTCCAGTAGTGCCTTTTGCTGCGCGGGTGCCATCTGGGCGGTCGTGATCGCTTCGAGTTGCGCCCACAGCTGCTCCACCAAGTGTCGTAGTCCGTTGCCGGCGGCGGTGGTCTCCACCAGCGTGGCTCGCCCGTCGTTCGGGTCGGGCCGGCGGCGGACGAACCCGGCCCGCTCGAGGCGTTGCACGGTGCGGGTCATGGCAGCCGAGTCCGTGTCGAAGACCACGGCGAGGTCCGCCTGCCGCTGGGGTCCGGTATCCCACAGGTGCATCAGGAGCAGTTCGTGGCCGGGGTGCAGCCCGGCAGCCCGGAACAACTGCCTGGCGCGCATGACGTGCAGCCGCGTTACCCGGATCAGAGCGTTGCTAATGGGGCCGCTGCTGGCCGCGGTGGCGGAGGGGACGCCTCCCCGTCCGGACTGCCGTGAAGTCATGGATCATTCTAGCTGTTCTGCATCGGACCGGTTCGCTACGGCTGGCGGGCCCCGCTGCGCGGTGAGGAGTCACCCCGCCGGGTGAGGAGCGCCATGTCGTTCTGATCGAGGGTGATGCGCGCGGCCTCCATGTTCTGTCGCAGGTGGTTGAGAGAAGCAGTGCCTTGGTCGACGTCACGGTGCACAGCGCAGCGGACGACTGCTCGTCGGTCAATGGCTCGAGAGCGGGCGGCGGAACGCGACGGATGTTGCGCCGCCAGGCCCGAGTCGCTGCGGTGGCGCTGGAGCGCTCCGTGTAGTACCTCGGTCTCGTGTCGTCAGATTCACTGTTCAGGTCACATAGATGCTGCTGGAAGATCCATGTCGCATAGAAGTGAGCTCACCTCGCTAAAAACTCTCCGCCTCTCTGGAATAGACCCGCGATGGAGGTCGTTCTGCTGTCTAGGACAGTGAATAGACTCGGCTTCCCACCGACGTGCAGTGGAAGGACGTGATGTGCCGTGGCAGAGATACCCGCCGTGCTGCTCGACCGCGACCGGAAGATCATTCTCGGCCCGCGCCCCCAGCCCGAGCCGCAAGCCGGCCGGGTGATCGTCAACGTCGATCTCTGCGGAATCTGCGGCAGCGACCTGCGTGCCACCGGCCTGCCGCAGGTCTACCGGGGGGGCTTGGTGATGGGCCACGAGCCGTCAGTTCGAGCGGGCCATCGCCCTGCTGGCCGACGGCGCGATCCAAGTCGAGGACCTCACCACCGCGGTCGCCCCGGTCGGGCAGGCGCTGTCGGCGTTCGAGTCCCTGCGGTCGGCCCACACGATGAAGGTCCTGGTCGCTCCCCAGGAGTGATCTTGTGCCTCCACTCATGAGCTTTCTTCTCGTCCCATTGAAGATCATCCGTAACCAACGTGAGGTACAGCGATGAAGGCAATCCAGATGACCGAGCAGGGCGGCCCTGAGGTGCTGCGGCTGGTAGAGCTCCCGGACCCGCAGCCGGGGCCGGGCCAGGCACTCATCCGCGTGGAGTCCGCTGCGGTCAATTTCTCCGACGTCATGCGCCGCCGCGGCGACGTCTACCCGGTGGCCACGCCGTCGCCCTTCGTGCCGGGCGCCGAGGTGGCGGGCACCGTCGTCGCCCTTGGGCCCGGTGTGGATGGCCCGGCGGTCGGTACCAAGGTGTTCGGTACCGTCGGTGCCGACGCCTCCGGCGGGTACGCGGAGCTGGCGCTTGCCTACGCCCCCAGCGTGATCCCGATCCCTGAAGGGCTCGACTCCGACGCCGCGGCTGGGATCGTCGTCACGGGACTGGCGGCGACCGTCATTCTCACCGAGCTCATCGGGCTCGGAAAGGGCCAGAGCGTGTTCATCCCGGCCGCGGCCGGGGGCGTCGGCCAGTACGCCGTGCAGATCGCAAAGCTCCTGGGCGCCGACACTGTGATCGCGGGCGCCAGCACTCCAGCCAAGCGCCAGATCGCACTCGACCTCGGGGCCGACCACGCCATCGACTACACCCAGGAGGACTGGCCGGAAGAGGTGCGGGAACTGACGGGCGGTGTCGGGGTGGACGGCGCGCTGGAGATGTCGGGCCCGGCCCGCCTGGCCCAGACGCTGCGCGCCCTGGCCCCGTTCGGACGTCTGGTCGTCCTGGGCTCGGTCAGCGGAACCACCGAGGGCCTGGACCCGGCCGCACTGTCTCCGCTGCTGTACGACCCGGCTCCCAGCCAGTCCCTGATCGGCTTCAACCTGGGCATCTGGTTCGAGCACCGCCTGCCGGAGGCGGGCAAGGCGCTTCACCGTCTGGTGGGATGGGTCGCTTCGGGCGAGGTGCGCACGCCGGCCACTCAGACACTTCCCCTCGCCGAGGCCGCCGAGGCCCACCGTCTTCTGGAGACCGGCCAGACCACGGGCAAGCTCATCCTCAAGCCCTGATCGGCCGGGCCGGCCCCTCCGCTGCGACCGGCTCCGGCTGTATCGGCCGGGCCGGCCCTCGCTCCTCCGTACAACTCCACCCGGCAGGAGGTCTTCTGGCGTGCCCTGCAACGGGTGATGATCACGCTGCCGCGCTTGCTCGACGAGGATCTGCTGCGCTGGGCGGGGCTGACACTGACCGAGTACAGCGTGCTGATGAACCTGTCGGAGACGGAGGGCCAGGAGTTGCGCATGGCGGAGTTGGCAGCAGAGACGGCCCTGTCGGCGAGCCGCATCACCCGGGTCGTGGAGAGTCTGCAGACACGCGGTCTGATGGCCCCTAGCTCGGCGGCCTGTGCAGCCGGGCAGGGCGCTGACGTCTGCAGACCCCCGCGCGTGACTGTCCGGCCCGGACAACGCACTGGGTGGGAACGCCGGACGGGGCCGTGCCAGTCAGACACGCGCCCGTATCAGTTCAGACATGTGAAGGAAGACCTCGTGACTCCTCCCCCTCGTAAACAAGGGGGCTTCTCACTCGACTCCAAGGAGTTTCATGACGGCCAAGCCCTGACCACTGCCGAGGCAGATGCGAAGCATACTACGCCGCTTCGCGGCTCCGGCACTCAGGATGCGTTTCCCGCCCGGCCTGAAGGCCGGGATTCCCACGCAAGGAGAGAGATGGAGTTCGGAATCTTCGGCGTCGGTGACCTGACGCCTGACCGGTGTCGGGCACGCGCGTGTCGGAGCACGAACGCATCAAGGCCATCACGCGGATCGCCATCCATGCTGAGCAGGCGGGCTTCGACGTGTTCGCGATAGGGGAGCATCACAACCCGCCGTTCGTGTCCGGTTCGGACTCGACCCTCCTGGCGTACGTGGCGGCCCGGACCTCGCGCATCATCTTGTCGACGTCGACAACGTTGATTACCACCAACGACCCGGTGAAGATCGCCGAGGACTTCGCGATGCTCCAGCATCTGGCCGACGGGCGCGTGGACATCATGCTCGGACGCGGCAACACCGCCGAGGTGTACCCATGGTTCGGCCAGGACATCCGTGAGGGCATCCCGCTGGCGATCGAGAACTACGCACTGCTGCGGAAGCTGTGGGACGAGGAAGTCGTCGACTGGTCAGGACGTTTCCGCACGCCGCTGTACAACTTCACCTCCATTCCGCGCCCGCTGGACATGAAGCCGCCGGCAGTGTGGCACGGTTCGATCCGCAGTCCGGAGATTGCCGAGCAGGCCGCGCGCTACGGCGACGGCTTCTTCGTCAACAACCTCTTCATGACCACGGAGTACTTCGCCCAGTACGTGGACTACTACCGCGAGCGATGGGAGGCCCATGGCCACGGCGCCCCGGAGACGGCCATCGTCGGAGCGGGCGCCACCTTGTACGTCCGTACCAACTCCCAGGACGCGTTCCGCGAGTACGCGCCCTACTACTACGCCCACCCCGTCCTCTCCAGCAGCGGGCCGCTGGAGGACGCCGCGGTGGCCACCGGAGCGACGGTGGGGAGCCCCGCGCAGGTCGTCGACAAGATCCTCTCGTTCCGGGAGCACTTCGGCGCCTACCAGCGCCAGCTGTTCGGGATGGACCAGGCGGGACTGCCCGAAGCGACCGTCCACGAGATGATCGACCTCGTCGGAGCCGAAGTCCTGCCCGTGCTGCGACGGGAGACCGACGATGCGGGCGAGCAAGCGTCTGCGGCTGCGGAGTCGACCGGAAGCGGCGCGGAAGGGCCGGTGGCCCGGTGAAAGTCGGACTTGCCATCGCCGACTTCACCTGGCCGCGCTCCCCGTAGCAGATTGCACCCACATCTGATCCAGAAACCACTCGAAGCGATCCTGGCGGTGGACCACCACGTCAAGGTCGACCCCCCGGGCGAGGTCACGACGGACCCGCCCGGGTATCTCCACCTCCGGGCGCGCCGCCCACAGGGCGTCTTCGAGGGCGAAGCGGTCGGCCCCGCCCGACGACCGTGAGGTCCGCGCCGAGGATCCGCTGCGCCACTGCGGCCAGGTCCTCGTCCCTCAGGTCCGTCAGACAGGCGGCCAGGCGTTCCCTCTTCGTGCCCTCGTCAGGCCGCGTAGAGAAGGCCTCTACGAAACCAGGGGATTGACACAACCCACAAGCATTACTACGGCGACGAGTCCGTAGGAATCGCGGTGGGAATGCTGCTCACCGCCCTGCACCTGTCAGGTTTTGCGGCGCTCACTCACACCCCCAGTCCCAAGCGGTTCCTCTCCGAAGTGCTGGAAAGGCCGCGCAACGAGAAGGCGTTTGCTGTCATTCCCGTGGGCTATCCCGCAGAGGACTGTGAGGTACCCGACCTCGTACGCAAGACACTGGACCGGGTACTCGTCGAAATCTGAGCAGAGGGACATAGCCAGTGGCTGTCCAACCTGCGCCGTCCCGGAGCCCTTTGGGAGCAGCCCGATCGTGCTGAGGCATTGGCGGCCATCGGCCCGGACTGGCAACCCGGTGGCCGATTGACTGGCAGCGGCACTACGCGGCCGTACGCGACTGTCTGGGCAGGCGGGGCCCGCTGGTACGAATGGCTCGCTCAACCCGTCCACGAACGTATGGCCGCCTGACCACCGATCCTGTCGACCCCCTCGACGAGCCGGCTTGCCCGTCACGCCCGCTCCCCTCCCCTGCCGGTCTGGGTCTCCGGCCGGCGTACGCCGCGAGGCGAGACCAGCCGCGCGGGCTGGACCGGCTCTGACAGGCTCTTGCCGGCGCTCGTCCCGGCGACGGTCACGACGACCTGGCCCTGCTCGCCGCGCGCCCTCCCACCGGCGTGGACTCCGCCGAGGTTCTCGGCGCTCAGGCCGAACCGAACCGTCCGGACCAGCGCGGTTCCACGCGTTCCCAGTCCCGCTCCCACGCGGCTGCGATCCGGGCGTCGACGCGCCTGCCGTAGGCCGCGTAGGCACACCAGCAGGCCGGCATGAGGCCGGCAAAGGCCGCGACCCCGCTGCTGACGGACGCGAAGGCGATGTCGTCCGTCGTGCGGGGCGGCCTGGCCAGGCGGCCGGCGTCGTCGACCCAGATGCGCACCACGGATCCCTGCGCGGCGCCCTCCGGTACCGTGACCGTCCCCGTGCGGACCCGGTCCGCCGGGTAGCGCCATTGGGCGAGGACCTTGCCTTCGGTGGCGGGCCCCCACCGGAGTGCGCCAGTGGGTGGTGCGGCGGCGAGGGTGGTCGCGCTGACCGCGTGGCGGTGAGCGGCCTGAACGGCGGCAGTGTGCCAGCCCGCGTGGTACACCACCGTTGCCACGGCGGCGGACACGACCAGGACGGGCGCCAGCAACAAGGCCCAAGCCAGCCGTACCCGTGCGCGGACCATGCGCCGCCGCAGCGGGTTACCGTCCCTTCCCGCAGCGCGGCGCAGCCGGGTGCGCCAGCCGAGCCTGGAGGCCCGGTACAGGTGCTGTGCGGACTGGTACATCGGTCCACCTCCTTGAAGGTGTGCGGCCCGTTTTCGGCGCAATGGGGGGCCGCGGGGAACGCCCGGCGTGACGGATCGCTCCACGGAAGTGCGCCGTCGCCCACGGCCCTGCGGGCGATTCGCAGTCAGACGCGGTGCGCCGGTTCGTGGTGGAATCTACATTCATAGACTGGATAGAGTCAAGTCTTGGTGAGTGGTATGGGTCAACTGACCGAGGGGCGACGGTGCTGCGCTGAAGGTGCACAGGGCTGCGTTTCGCTGGCGGGCGGACGCTGCCGCGACCGGCATCGGAACGGAGCGCGAGGGCCGGTAAGCCGGAACTCGTCGTTGCCGGGCCGGTCCAGCACCGCGTGGCCCAGGGGGCGTCGGGGCCCACTTCCGGCGCCCGCACCCGCACCCGCACCCGCACCAGAGTTGACTCTGTCAAGTTTTGAGGTTACGGTTGCAGGCCCAGAACCCCGAGCGCATGCACGCGCACTCGACAACACCGCGTCGACCCCGTTCCCCGCCGGCGGCCGTCACGCACATCCAGACAGACGCGCGCAAGGCCCAGCAGCGCGGTGGGGAAATGAGCCTTACCGGCCGAAGCCGGGCACCGAAGGAGGGTGACAGTGACAGCAGTCATGGAGCAGTCAGCTGGAGACCTACTCAAGAGCAAAGGGCTGCGCAACACGGCACCGCGCCGCGCCATCCTGACAGCACTGCAGGGTCATCCGCATTCCACGGCCTCGGATCTCGAGATGCGGATCGGGGCAAGCAAGTCCGGCTCCAGCGGGCTGTCCAGGCAGGGGCTCTACAACGCGCTGGAAATCCTGACGAACGCGCAGTTGATCCGCTGCTTCGAGCCAGCCGGCTCCCCGACGCTCTACGAACTGCGCGTGTGCGACAACCACCATCACCTGGTGTGCCGCAAATGCGGGGTCCTCGAGGACGTCGACTGCCCCATCGGGGTCGCCCCCTGCCTGGACCCGGTGGAGAGCAAAGGGTTCGCCGTCGACGAAGCCGAGATCACCTGGTGGGGGCTGTGCGCGCAGTGCCAGGAGACCGTCGCAGGTTCATAGGCAGCCCCCCGCCGGTCCGCCCCGGGACGACACACACGCCCCCGGCGCGGCTTCTCCGGCACGGCCCACCCAGCAGCAGCGCAAAGCACCCCTTGGATTCGACTCGGTCGAATCCAAGGGGTGCTTTGCCGATTGCGGATGACACCGACGCCTCCCGCCGGCCCGGCGGCACCGGGCAAGCCAGGCGCCCCCACCCCGGCGCCGGGATACAGGCGCCTCGCCGCTCACATCACCACTTCCCAAGACTTGACTCAGTCCATTCTAGGGGTAGTGTGGATGCCACGGGCGGACAGGCCACCACAAGGCCCACCCCCCGCCATCAGCCCGCATCCGCCAGCCACCCGGCCGGCTGGCCTGCGGCAAGGATGGCCAGATCAGGCCGGACACACACCCATCTCACATACCGGAGGAACGGTCCATGAACTGCCTGGAATGCTCGACAGCCGCATCGTCGGCATACCCGAAAGCCACCGTCGGCTGCTGCGCTTACTGCGGTGCCGGTGTCTGCCTCGATCACGTCATAGGCGTCACTGTCCGCCGACAGCCCACCGGCGTGATCCCCCAGTCGCAGGCCGGAGCACGGCGGCTCGCCTGCTCCACCTGCTACGCGGCGATCAACCCCGGTCAGGCCAGGAACACGGATCTCCAGCAAGGCCCTGACCACAAGGACAGCAGCCAACGCCTCGCCGTCGCCGTCCTCTGATTCGACTGATTTCCCGCGCACGTTGGGCTCAGGTGTGTGCTAAGCCTGAATCCACCGACGTGGTTTGAAAGTGATCTTCTGGCGGTGTTCGGAGCCGGTTTCGGGGCGGTGGCTGTGGATGAGCAGGTTTTATCCGCTGGTCTGCCCGGCTTTTCCACAGTCGCTTCCGGTCGGGCCCTGGCGGGCGGGGTGGTGGGCAAGGGGCTCAGGTGGGTTCGGGTGGGCCGTGGACTGTGTTGAACAGATGCGTCCAGGTGTGCTGCCAGGGCCAGTTGTGCGGCAGGTCGATCCCAGCCCGGACAGGACACGCCCAAAGCCGCTCCACTGGCCGCGAAAGGCTCTGTTCGTTGCAACGGCACAGGGGCGGGGATGACCGGGTGGCAGCACTTGCTCGGGCGCCGTCAGCGGATTGTCTTTGCTACTACCTGCTTGGCTGCAGAGTCCTCAGGCCCAGGCCTTGGGCGACGCGCGCGCCGAGGTCGGGATCCACTTTCGTCCAGTAGTCGCTGACGGCGCGCTCCTGGATGAAGCGTTCCACTCCCTGGCTCAGATGCCGGACGATGTTGCCGACCAGATGGTCCCGGTCGGTCGGCGTCATCACCTGGCGGTAGAGCGTGCCGGGCTGGATGAAGTCGTTGTCGTCCTTGTGTGCCTCGTAGGCCGTGCGCATGATCTCGGCGGCCTCCACAAACCAGCTCGGATCGCGGTAGCGCTGCGGATCGGCCTTGGGCCCGCCGTAGCTGTTGGGCGCGTAGACCGGCTGGCTCCCGTTGTGGTCGTAGCGCATCGGGCCGTCTTTGTTGTAGTTGTGCACCTCGTCGAGTGGGCGGTTGACCGGCAGTTGCTCATAGTTCGGGCCGGTGCGATAGCGGCTCGAGTCGGCGTAGGCGAACATCCGCCCCAGTACCATTCGGTCCGGGCTGGGCCCGATGCCGGGGACAAAGTTCGCCACGTCGAACGAGGCCTGCACGATCTGGGCGAAGAAGTTCTCGGGGTTGCGGTCGAGTACGAAGCGCCCGACGGTGATCGGCGGGTAGTCCTCGTGCGGCCAGACCTTGGTGATGTCGAAGGGGTTGAAACGGTAGTTGGCCGCGTCCTCGTAGGGCATGATCTGCATCTCGAGGCGCCAGGACGGGTAGTCGTTGCGAGCGATCGCGTCCCGCAGGTCGCGCCGGTGGCAGTCGAGGTCCTCGGCGCGCATGGCCATGGCTTCGGCGTCGGTGAAGTTTTGGATGCCCTGCTCGGTCTTGAAGTGGTATTTGACCCAGAATTTCTTACCCGCGGCGTTCTCCCACATGTACGTGTCGCTGCTGTAGCCGTTCATGTGGCGCCAGGTGCGCGGCGTGCCGCGGTCGCTCATCAGGATCGTCACCTGGTGGGCCGACTCCGGCGAGAGCGTCCAGAAGTCCCACTGCATATTGTTGCTGCGCAGGCCGCTGTCGGGCATGCGCTCCTGCGAGTGGATGAAGTCAGGGAACTTCATGGGGTCACGCACGAAGAAGACCGGCGTGTTGTTGCCGACGAGGTCGTAGTTGCCCTCCTCGGTGTAGAACTTCATAGCGAAGCCGCGCACGTCGCGATCCGCGTCCGGGTAGCCCTCTTCGCCGGCCACCGACGAGCAGCGGACCAGCATCGGCGTGCGCTTGCCAACCTCATTGAGGAAGGCGGCCTTGGTCCACTCGGTGACATCGGCAGTCACCTCGAAATAGCCGAAGGCGCCGCCGCCCTTGACGTGGTACACGCGATCCGGAACGCGCTCACGGACGAAGTGGGCCAGCTTCTCGATCAGGTAGGCATCCTGCAACAGGACGGGCCCGCCGGCTGCGACTGTGAGCGAATACTCGTCGCTGGCGACGGGACAACCGGCATCCGTTGTGGTTGGTGGTTGATTGCTCATCTCTTTCTCCTCCGGTCGCGGTAGACCCGGCGTTTACATGCGTCGACTGACACATGCAGGAGTCTTCGCCAGCCAGCTACTCGGGCCAGGAACTGTTCAGGATGACCTCGACGAAGTCGATGCGCCGGAAGCCGGGCACGAAGTGGGCCAGCACATCGGCGTTCACGGTGCCAAAGGTTGTGTCGGGCCGGTCCTTGAAGCCGTTGGTGAAGGACTCCAGAATCCGGCGCTTGAAGTCGGGTCGCGGGTGCGCATCGGTGACGGCTTCGAGCGCCGCGGGATCCAGGTCGTCACGGCCGATCCCGAGCACATCAGTCTCCACACCCGCGGTCACCAACGCGATCTCGGGCTCCATGAACTCCGGAACACCGGGCGTTGTATGGAGGGCGATCGCCGTCCAAACCCGGCGCACATCGTCAGCGCCGACCCCGTGCTCGGTAAGGAACCGACGCGCCTG
>NZ_RJVR01000141.1 GCF_003999195.1 Streptomyces soli | reverse complement strand
CGAAGCGCTGATGAGTGGTCCGGTATGTCTGAGTCAGACCCAGGTCGTGGAACATCGCTCCGACGTAGAGCAGTTCCGGGTCAGGCTTCAAGCCGCGCCGTAGCCCTTGCAGCATCCCGAACAGGTAGACCCTGCGAGAGTGGTCGAACAGCAGCGGCGGCTCAGCTTCGCGGACCAGTTCCGTGGCCTCGGCCGCAAGCCGCGTATCGGGGATTTCAATGCCCGCGATCTTCTCGCCCACAACTCATTCCCTCCTCCACTCGGTCCCCAGGGACGCGCATGCACGCCGTACCCACGGAGCCAAACTCGAAGGTGCCAATTCCGCTGAGGCGGCAAGCGTGGCGCTCACCCTCTGAAAGATCTCATCAGATAACTATTTCACCATTGTAGGCATCTGTCCTGTCGTGCCACCCGCCCAACGTGGGGCGTCCTCGACCTCCTGGACGTGCTGAAGGACGCCGACTTCGCGACTGGCTTCACCGACGAATTCGCCTCGGTGGCCGCCTACGACCGCATCGACCGCGCCACCCTCCAGCGCCGGCTCCTGCTCGCCCTCTTCGCACTCGGCACCAACATGGGCATCCGGTCCATCGTGACGACCGGCGAGCCGGTCGCCGTGTCACGCACCGTAAACGGTGCTCTGCCTACCTCGCCGGCGGCGTAGGGGTTCGCGGTTCGCCGTGTCCACGGACAGCGGGCCGTGGCTGTCCGAGGTCATGCGGTCACCTTGGCGACGAACGCGGAGATGTTCGTCACGGTCCGTTGGATCCTCTCCTCCAGAGTGATCGTTTCGTGGAGCCGTGCGCCGACGCCCGCGTCTTTCTTGCCTCGCACGTACAGCGAGCAGGAGAGGTTGCTGCATATTTGAAGTGCTCTCCCGGCTGACGCCGGGAGGTTCCTGCTTACCTTGCGGCAGCGGGCTTGACGCGCTTCGCGCGCCTGACGACTGCCCTCCCGGCAGCCGGGATGAGCGCGGGGCCCATCCGGTACAGGTGCAAGACGTTCCGGGCTGCGTTGTGGTCGGCATTGCCGAACCAGCCGCAGTCGGGGTTCTTGCACACGAACAGGGCCTGGGTCTCCCGGCTGCCGGGTGTGACGAAGCCGCACGCGGAGCAGCGCCGCGAGGTGTTCGGGGCCGGGACCTTGACCAGGGTGCCGCCTCGCCTGGCGAGCTTGTACGTCAGCATCGTGACCGTACGGCCCCATGCTTGTGCGCTGATCGAGCGGTTCAGGCCCGACTTGCGGGCGACGTTCCTGCCCGGCTCCTGGATGGTTCCGCTGGCGGACTTGACCATGTTGGTGATGGTGAGTGCTTCCACCACCACGACGCTGTACGTGCGGGCGATGTCGGTGGTGGTCTTGTGCTGCCAGTCCAGTGCCCGGCGCTTGGCTTTCGCGCGGAGTCCTGCGATCTGGTCGTAGGTGTGGTGCAGACGGCGGCTGGTGCGTTCGCCGGGCTTGCGGTGCTTCTTGCGCCGTGCGGCGCGCCGTTCCAGGCGCAGGAGCTTGGCCTGCTCGCGGTCGGTCAGCCAGGGACCGTGCTTGTTGGTGGTGCCGTCGGACAGGGCGATGGGAACGGTGACGCCGACGTCGATGCCGACCTCAGGGCCGGTGTGCGGCTGCGGCGCGGGCTCCAGGCTCTGGACGCGGAATGCGATGTGCCAGCCGAGCGAGTCCTTGATCAGTCGTGCCCCGGTGATCCGGTTCTCCGCGCCTGCACGCTTGCCGACCGGAAGGTCTTTGGTCCACCGGAAGCGGACCCGGCCCACCTTGGGAATGTTGACCATGCCCCAGCGTCGGTGCACGCGGGTGATGTTCAGGTCGCGGCCCTGCGGGATGTCCACGGACATCACCGTGCGGAACCGGCCCTTGAAGGTCGGGGCGTCGGCGCGGCCCTCCCAGCAGTTCTTCCACGCCTGGAAGTACGTCTTGAGTACCGCTTGCGCGGCCTGGGCGGGCAGGACGGCCAGGAAGTCGATGTCCTGGCGGGCTTGCCGGATCGCGGCGTCCGCGTTCGGATGAGTCCGCATGTGCTTCGGCATCATCCGCCACCACGCGTGGAGAAGATTCCACATCGTGCGGGCCGCGTGCGCCTGATCATCCGCCGTGCGAACCCCGGCAGGAGACAGCGAAAGCCGGGCACGGTGCCCGAACTGCCGCTTGACCAGGGTGTCTTGACTCACAACCGAGAGCATAACATTGGTTTATGTCACCGCGCTGGAATCCTAATCCCGACGTACGCACCGGACGTCACGTCGTCTACAACCTGCACGTTCACTTGGTTTTTGTCACGAAGTACCGGCGGAAGGCATTCACCGACGCCATGCTGACCCGCACCGAAGAGATCATGCGCGAGGTCTGCGCCGACTTCGAGGCCGAGCTGAAACAGTTCAACGGCGAACAGGACCACGTCCACCTGCTCGTGCACTACCCGCCCAAGGTCCAGCTCTCCAAGCTGGTCAACTCCCTCAAGGGCGTCAGCTCCCGCAGGCTCCGCCAGGAGTACGACAGCCACGTCCGCCGGTACCTGTGGGGCGGACACTTCTGGTCCGGCTCCTACTTCGCAGGATCATGCGGCGGGGCACCCCCGACCGTCGTCAAGCAGTACATCGAAAACCAGCAGCGTCCCGTCTGACCGTCACCCCGAAGACGCAGAGCACTCCGGCGCTTCGCGCCTCCGGGCCAAGGATGGCCTTCACCCCCGCCCTGAAGGGCGGAGCACTGGCCAAGATCAGAGGTAGACGCCCACCGAGTTGCCCTGCTGTCCGGCTTTCCCCGCCTTCGGCGCGACCATCAGGGAGACGCCGCCGGCGTGGGTGGTCACACACACCAAGCACATGCTGCGCCGCATCTGCCAGGAGACAGGGCTGGGGCAGCGCGCCGCGAGGGCCCTTGGGCGGCCGTCCAGCTCGGTTACCAGGTAGGCGCGGTCGGGGGCCTATGGATCTCGCCAGCCGAGATAGTCCAGGTCGTCCCAGGGCCGGTCGGCCAGATCGCGCGGGACGGACAGACGCTTCGCCTCGCCCTTGGTGCAGTTCACGAACGCGGCACGGATCTCTTGCTCAGTCAGCGGCTTCATAATAGCTAGGACGACGACGGCCCACCGACCCCTCTGGTCAGGTGCAGGGGCTGGGATGTGGTCAGCCCACATGCTGTCGCGGATGTTGCGAATCCAGTCGGGCTTCGGGGTGAGGTCGAGGAGGACCAGCATGCCCAGCGTGACTCCACCGGCTGCTGAAGGACGCCCACGCCCGCGAACTGCCGGCGAGGTGCGGGCGGCCGAGGCGCGGGCCTGAGCCCGGGGCGTCAGGACCGGTCCGGCTCCGGTTCCGTCAGCAGCAGTTCGAGTACGGGCAACGCTGCGAGCAGGGTGCCGCGCTGCTCGGGGGTGAGCCTGGACACCCGGCGGGCCAGCAGCTCGGAGCGCTGCCGCCGCACCCGGTCGAGCAGTTCGGCGCCCTCGTCGGTGATACTGACCAGCCAAGAGCGGCCGTCGGACGGATCGGGCTGCTTCCTGATCAGCCCGGCGGCGGCCAGCGGTGCCACGGTACGGGTCAGCGACGGCGCCGCGACCTGCTCGTACGCGGCCAGTTCGCCGATCCGCAGCGGGCCGAACTCCTGGGTCCTGGCCAGCGCGGACAGCTGCGCATGGGTGAGGTCGAGGCCATTGCCGGACGCCTGGGCAAGCTGACGGTGGAGCCGGGCGACGACCAGCCGCAGCCGGGCCACGGAGGCGGACGACGACGAGGTGAGCGCGGCTGGGGTGGGTTCGGCCTGGGTGGGCGCCCCACGCCCGTCGGACTGGGTCATGGCGGGGCGCCTCCTCGGCCTTAACGGTTCAGTTCTGCGTACTCGTACTGCGACGGCCGCGGATCAAGGACGCGCCCGCCGCGACCAAGGACATCACGATCGCCAGGCCGAATACCACGACCAGTCCATCGTGGAACGGACCGGAAATCAGGTGCGGGAAGAACTCCCGCCCGGTGAGCGTGTGCGCGTTGGCCGGCGCGAGCTTGCCCAGCAGATCGGGGCCGAGCAGTTGCTGGATCGGGTTGTAGCCGAGGAACGCGGCGAAGAGCGTACCGACCGGCGGCAGGGCGGCGACCTGATGGGCGTTGGCCGCGGGCACGCCCTGGGCCATCAGTCCGGAGCTGAGGGTGTGCGGCAGCGATCCGGCGAGGCCGGCCACCATCAGGGAGAAGAAGACGCCGATGGACAGCACCATGCCGGCGTTCTGGAAGGTGGCCCGCATACCTGAGGCGGCGCCGCGGGCCTCGGCGGGCACGCTGGCCATGATGATCGAGGTGTTGGGCGCGGCGAACAGGCCGCCGCCGAGCCCGTTGAGGAAGACCACCAGGGCGAAGAGCCAGTAGCTGAAGTCGGTGGGGAGCAGCAGCAGGCCGCCGAAGGAGGCGGCCATGACGACGAAGCCCGCGGAGGCGAAGAGCCTGGCGCCGTACCGGTCGGACAGATAACCGGCGATGGGTCCGGCGGCGAGGAAGCCGACGGTCAGCGGCAGCAGGTAGATGCCGGCCCACAGCGGCGTGTTGGCATAGTCGTAGCCGTGCAGCGGCAGCCAGATGCCCTGGAGCCAGATGATGAGCATGAACTGCAGCCCGCCGCGGGCGATGGAGCCCAGCAGGGTGGCCGCGTTGCCGCCGGCGAAGGCCGCGTTGCGGAACAGCTTCAGCGGGAACATCGGCTCGGCGACCCGGGACTCCACCAGGCAGAAGACGAGGAGCGTGGCGGGGCCGCCGATCAGGCCGGCCAGCACCCAGGGGTTAGTCCAGCCCATGGTGTGGCCGCCGTAGGGCTGGATGCCGTAGGTGATGCCGGCCAGCAGCGCGGTCAGGCCGACGGCGAAGGTGATATTGCCCCACCAGTCCATCTTCGCCGGGCGGCGCACGCCGGTGTCGTGCAGCGAGCGGTACGCCCAGACGGTGCCGATCAGGCCGATCGGCACATTGACCCAGAAGATGGAGCGCCAGTTCCACTCGGCGAGCAGGCCGCCGAGCACCAGGCCGATGAAGGAGCCGGCGATGCCGGCCACCATATTGACGCCGAGCGCCATGCCGCGCTGTTTGGCCGGGAAGGCGTCGGTGATGATCGCCGCGGAGTTGGCCATGAGCATGGAGCCGCCGACGGCCTGCGCGACGCGCCAGCCGATCAGCCAGAGCGCGCCGCCCCCGCCGTGCATCGGGTCGACCGAGAGGATCACCGAGGTCACGGTGAAGATCAGGAAGCCCGCGTTATAGATCTTGACCCGGCCCAGCATGTCGCCGAGCCGGCCGAGGGTGACCACCAGGACCGCGGTGACCAGCATGTAGCCCATCAGCATCCACAGCAGGTAGCTGACGTTCCCCGGCTGGAGCGGGTCGAGGCGGATGCCGTTGAAGATGGCGGGGAGGGAGATCAGCACGATCGAGGAGTTGATCGTCGCGATGAGCATGCCGAGCGTGGTGTTGGACAGTGCCACCCACTTGTAGTGCGGATGGTCGGCGGCGATCCGCGGTGTCCGCCGCTGTATTCGCGTGGTCGCGCCTTCTTTGGTCGCCATCTGGACGGTCTCAACCCCATGTGGAGAGGTACTTAACTTAGGTTAAGTAACTCTATCATCAGCGGCGGCGGCGCAGGATGCCGCGTAGTGTTCACCGGCTCCGGCTCCGAGGCCGACAACCTCGTGTGCCGCTCGAAAATACGATTCGGCCCCCGTGAGCTCCGGTGATGTCGTGCGGTCAGGCGCCTTACGTTCTTGGACGGGTCGATCGAGCCATTACTCGACGCCGCCGTACGGGACGCCGAGCGGGGCATCCTGGCCATCGAGCCCACCGCCGCACGCTTCCGGGGCACCGACATGCCCGTCACCCCCGAGGCGATCACCGCCGCCGCCGTGCCCGCCGCCGGTCGGGCTTCTGGAGTGGTGATCCGTTATGCCGCGAGTGACTTCCGCCGCGGCATAACGGGGGTCGGTACCCCCGCTACTGCCCGGCGCCGGCATCCGAAGGAGCGAAGTGGAAGGGCGTGCCGAGGCCCCGGGCCTGCGCCGTCCGCAGCACCAGTGCGGCCATCGCGGTGTCCACAAAGGCGATCCCGACCGAGTCGAAGATCACGCGCCGGGTCCTGCCCGCGTCGCCCGGCAGCGCCACCGCCCCGGTGATCACCGATCCCAGATCGCCCAGGACCGCGCCGGCGGAGCCGTTCGGATGGAAGGCGACCTCGCCCACCCGGGTGACCGCCTCGGGGTCGTCGGCCACGATGACCGCGTCGGCGAGCACGTCGGGGGCCAGTTCGCGCTTGCCGGGGGAATCCGCGCCCATGGCAAGCAGCAGCGCGCCCTCCCTGAGGTCCGCCGCCGAGACCAGCGGGGACCGCGACGGGGTGCACGTCACCACGACGTCCGCCTGCGCGGCCGCGGCGCCGGGGGTGTCATGGACCTGGACGGGCACCGGCCGGCCCGCGGCCCGGGCCAACCGCTCCGCGCCTTCGCGGTCCCGCCCCCAGACATGGAAGGCACCGACCTTGACCTCGTGCGGAAGGGCGTCCAGGAAGCCGCCCGCCACCCTGCCGGTGCCGAGCACCGCCACCGAGCAGCCGTCCTGCGCCCCCAGCGCGCCGGCTGCGACCACGGCGGTGGCCGCGGTGCGGTACGCCGTCACATCCGCCGAGTCGAGCACGGCGCGCAGGGTCACCTGGTCGGGATCGAAGACCAGGATGACCCCGAGGGCGCGCGCCGCGTCGGGGCGGAGGTTCGCCTTCACGGAGAGCAGGGCGGGGTTGAGCAGCCCGCCGGCCTTGAGGTGGAGCGAGCCGGTCGCCATGCCGACCTGGGCCGCGGCCGGCTGCATGATGCCGCCGGTCGCGGCGGCCCGGAAGGAGTCGCGTACGGCGCTGATGGTGTCCGGCCAGGTGAGCACGGACCTGACGTCGGGTCCGCTGAGCAGCATGGTCGCCTGCGGGGATTCGGATACGGTCATCGGACGGACGTCCTCGGCTCTCGAGTGGTGGTCGCGGAAACGGGCCGGGGAGCGGCGGCCCGGCGCCGCTCCCCGGTTTTGTGCGGTGGTACGGGGATCGCAGGCGGGGTCCTCATAGGCTGTGGCGCATGGCGTCGACGGCGATCCGCTGCACGACGCGGCCTCCGCGGACCCCGTACACCTCCGCCTGCAGGTCCATCCACACGCAGACGTGGATCGGCAGGACCTGCACCTTGTCCCCCACTGAGGGCATCGGCAGATCGTCCCGGGCGTCCATTACGCCGTGTTCCTCGGACAGCCGGGTGAAGACCACTCCCGGGCGGTGACGCAAGTGACCGTGCCCGTAGGTGGCGTCCTTGGTCGGTGTCAGCGTCTTGCTGCCCGCGTCGATCGTGACGCGCCGGCCCGAGGTGCTCACGACGGTGGCGAGCACGGTCGCGGCGAGGGCGTCGGGGGTGCAGGCGTGGCGGCCCAGGGTGCGGAGGTCGTTGTAGACGTAGGTGCCCGGGCGGATCTCGGTGATCCCGTCGGCCGCGGTGAGGTAGGCGGAGGTGATGGAGGAGCCGGCCGAGACGACCCGTACGTCCAGCCCGGCGGCTTCCAGGTCCTCACGGACGCCGCCCATCACCATGGCCTCCTGGCGTCCCACGGCCTCGATGCCGAGTTCGTCCGACGCGTCGTGGCTGTGTCCGGCGTGTGTCATCACCCCGCGGAACTCCAGCCCCTGGGACCGGGCGACCTCCTCGGCCAGCTTGACCGCCGCGGCGGGGTCGGCGCCCACCCGGTTCATGCCGGTGTCGACCTCCACCAGTACCGGGATGGTCCGGCCGGTGCTGCGGGCCAGTTCGCAGTACCCCTGGACGACCTCGGAGGAGTCGGCCACCAATGACACCGTGATGCCGTCGCCGGCGGCCCGCCGCACCAGCGGGGCGATGCGCTCCAGCTTGCGGCGGCCGACGAGCGGATAGGCGACCAGTACGTCACGCACGCCGCCGGCCGTCATGGCGAGCGCCTCGCTCGCCCCGGAGACCGTGATGCCGACCGCTCCGGCCGCCAGTTGCCGTTCGGCGACGGTGACGCTCTTGTGGGTCTTGGAGTGCGGGCGCAGGGCCAGGCCCTGGCGGTTCGCGAACGCCTGGTAGCGCTCGATGTTGGCGTCCACCACATCGAGGTCCACCAGGACGGCGGGGCTGTCCAGCCGGTCGTCATCTATGTCGACCGGCAGCCCGACGTCGTCGGACAGCGCCACCGGGAGCGTCCGAGGCACCATGTCCCGTGCATTCACAGCGCGATCACACCCGTCTTGAGCTGGCCGAAGCCGCGCAGGCCCTCGGCGCCCTTTTCCCGTCCGTGGCCGGACTGCTTGAACCCGCCGAAGGGCAGCTCGACACCCCCGGACGCGCCATAGGTGTTGACGAAGACCTGGCCGGCCATCACATCACGGACCATCCGGTGCGCGGTCCCGACGTGCGTCGTCCACACCCCCGCCACCAGGCCGTAGTCGGTACCGTTGGCCAGCGCCAGCGCCTCGTCCAGGTCCTTGAAGGTGGAGGCCACCAGCACGGGGCCGAAGATCTCGTCCTGGCCGAGCGGACCCGCGGGATCCACGTCGTCGATCAGCGTCGGCTGGACGAAGTAGCCGTCGCCGTAACGTCCCCCATTCAGCGCCTCGCCGCCAGTCACCACGGTGCCCGAGGAACGGCCCTGCTCCAGGTACGAGAGCACCCGCTCCCGCTGCGGCCCGGAGATGAGCGGTCCGAGTTGCGGGTCCTCCAGCGCGGGGCCGATCTCGGTGGCGGCGAAGGCCTTGGCAATCCGGTCGATCACCTCGTCATGGATCTGCTCCTGGACCAGTAGCCGGGATCCGGCAGAGCAGGTCTGGCCGGCCATCTGCAGGATCGAGTTGACGATGACCGGGACCGCCCGGTCCAGGTCCGCGTCGGCGAAGACGATGTTCGGCGACTTGCCACCCAGCTCCATGGTGACCGGGATGACTCGCTGCGCGGCGGCCGTACTGATGATCCGTCCCACCTCCACCGAGCCGGTGAAGGAAATGTGGCCGATGCCGGGGTGCCGGGTCAGCGCCGCGCCGGCACTCTCGCCGAGGCCGGTGACCACGTTGAACAGACCGGTGGGCAACCCGGCCTCAACCGCCAGCCCGGCGAGGCGCAGCGCGGTCAGCGGCGCCTCCTCGGCCGGCTTGAGCACCGTCCCGTTGCCCATGGCCAGAGCGGGCGCGATGGAGCGGGCGAGGATCTGCATGGGGTAGTTCCACGGGGTGATGTGCCCGGTGACCCCGTGCGGCTCCCATGAGGTGTAGATCAGATTAGACGCGTTCAGCGGCACCGTGCTGCCGGAGAAAGTCTCGATGGCGCTGGCGTAGAAGTCGAAATAACGGGCCGTCAGTTCGGCGTCGCGCAGGCCCTGCGCCAGCGGCTTGCCGGTCTGCCTGCTCTCCAGCCGGCCGAGTTCATCCTGGTGGTCCAGGACGAGCTGCCCGATGCGGCGCAGCGCCGCGGCCCGCTCGGCGACTGCTGTCAGCCGCCACGCCCGGCCCGCCTGCTGTGCGGCGGCGACGGCGACGTCGACCTCGGCGGGCCCGCAGTCGGGGGTGGACGCGAAGATCTCACCGGTGGACGGGTCCTGGATGTCCACCTGTCCGGATGCCTGGACTGGCTCACCCGCTATCAGCGCGGGGTGGCTGCTGGTCATTGTTTCTCCTCATGAACTGGTCAGGCGGGCCGGAGGGTGCCGACCGCCAGGCGGTTACTGCGTCAGGTGTGGGCGAGCTGCGTCAGCAGCCAGGGCAGCACGGAGTCCTGGGCGGCGAGCAGCGCCCCGGTGAGTGGGGCGAAGTCGCCCAGCACGCTGGGCAACGGCAGTGCGCCGATCTGGTCGGCGCTGCCGGCACGATGGGTCATCTCACGTTGGAGTACCTCGTATCCCCCGGCCAGTCCGCCGCCGAGGACGACCGCCTCGGGGTCGCACATCGCCTGCAACCGCTGCACGACATCGGCGATCTCCCAGGCGGCCCAGGCGACCACCGCGCGGGCGGCGGCGTCGCCGTCGCTGGCCGCCGCGAACAGCCCGAGCCCGTCCTGGACGGCGGACTTCCCGCCACGGATCGCGTACTGGGCCACCAGGCCGTCCGTGACGAGGCATTCGCCCAGGGTCCGGCCGGGCAGCCGCACCCCCTCGGACTGGCTCACCGGCCACTCGGCGATCCGGCCGAACCGGCCCCGGCCCCCGGTCAAGGACCTGGAGTCGACGGCCATGCCGACCCCGATGCCCTTGCCGATCTCCAGCACGACCACCGAGCCGACACCTGGGACGGTGCCTACGCTGCTGCACTCGGCCAGGGCCGCCAAGTGGTCGTCCTGGTCGACCACCACTTCGCAGCCGAGTCTTTTCCGCAGCTCACCGGCGAGCGGGATGCCGTGCCAGTTCAGATGCCGGGGCGGCCGGTGCAGGACCCCGGTCTGCGGGTCGACGGCGGACGCGATACCCACTCCGACCGCCGCCAGGCTGTCCGGCCGCAGACTCGCCTCGTGCGCCATGCCGAGGATCTGCGTGATGATCCCGTCGACCAAGGACTCCGCAATGGAGGAGGTCGGCATCGTGCGTGAGATCAGCACCCGCCCGTCCAACGACGCCAGGGCGAGTCTGGTCGACTCGTTTCCCACGTCGAGGCCGCCGACCACGCCGGACTCCCCCCGTAGCCGAAAGACCGCCGGGGGGCGGCCGACCCGGCTCTCGTCCGCCACCGGGGCCGCCTCGGAGACGAACCCCAAGGTACCGAGTTCCGAGACGAGCCGGTGCACGGTCGGAACCGCCAGGCCGGTCAGGCGCGCAAGATCCGACCTGGGCAGGCTGCCATGGGCGCGCAGTTCGGCGAGCAGGCGCACCATGTTGGCGACGCGCATGTCCGACGGCACATGGCTCTCCAGGCCGGCGGGACGGGAGGACCCGCCGGCGGCCGAGCCGGGCAGTGACGAGGGCAGGCCGGGATGGAGCCGCAGCATCTTCACTTGGCGGTGAAGCCACCGTCGAGCACCAGGGAGCTCCCCACGGCGAACGAACTATCGTCCCCGGCCAGGAAGAGCGCGCCCTGGGCGATTTCCCGAGGGTCGGCGACCCTCATGATGGGCGCCCACGACGCCTGCTCGGCGGCCGTCTTCTCCGGGTCGAGGCTGTTGTCGACCTCGGCCTGGAGCAGCGGCGTACGGGTGATGCCCGGGCATAGCGAGTTGACCCTGATGTTGTGCTGGATGAGATCCACCGCGATGGACTTGGTGAACATGATCACCGCGCCCTTGCTGGCGTTGTAGGCGGGAGACTCCGGAACCGCGACGATGCCCATCTCGGAGCCCAGAGTCACGATCTTGCCGCCGCCCTGCGCGATCATGTGCGGCACCGCGTGCTTGACGAGGGTGAACATGCCCTTGACGTTGGTCGTCAGGACCGCGTCCCACTCCTGCTCGGTCAGCTCCATGATCGGCATGACACTGGTGATGCCCGCGTTGCACACCAGCACATCGAGCTTGCCGAAGCGGGTGATCGCGGTCTCGACCATCCGTCCCGCGTCCTGCATGGATCGCACGTCGCCGGCCACACCGGCGACCTCGCCGTACTCACCCAGCTCCTTGGTCACCGATTCCAGCGACTCGGCGTTGATGTCGCTGACGACGACCTGACAGCCCTCCTCAAGGAAGAGTTGGGCGATCGCCCTTCCGATGCCTGAGGCGCCGCCGCTGATGAGCGCCGTGCGACCTGTGAGTTTGCCCATGGGAAAGCTCTCCTGTCATGTGCCGTGAAGCGGGGTGTTGTCACGGCCGCCGTTTAGTTTCTTACTGAGTAATAATAAGTCAGACGCAGGGGTCGGGCAAAGTCCTCGGGGAATCCACCCTGGAACCGGCTACCCACGCTCGGCGGCCACGGCGTCCGCCACCTCGTCCGGACGCGCGTGCTCCGCGACGCCCTCCGCCTCGACGAACAGGACGGTGCCGAGCCGCTTGATGGAGTCGGCTCCCCGGCGCCTGAGCACGGTCAGCCAGCCGATCGAGGCCAGCACCCAGCCGAGGACGACCCACGGGAAGACGTTGAGGGGAGCGGCCGGCCAGGGGTGGAGGTTGAGCCACATCGCCGCGAGGAAAGTGACGCTGGACAGCGCCGGGAACAGCAGGTGCTTGATCCAGGAGAACTCCGACCGGTACCTGCGCCAGATGAAGACGGGCAGGGCGACGTTGGTGAGAACGAAGATCGGCAGGATGCCCATGGAGGAGAGGTAGCCGAGGTTGCCGAAGGCCGCCATCGGACCCCACGCCGCGCCGGCCGAGATGCCGATCAGCAGGGTGAAGACCGAGTAGACGATGATCGCCACGTGCGGGGTGCCGTGCTTGTGGTGGGTCCGGCCCAGGGCGCGGGGCAGCAGTCCGTCGCGGCCCAGCGAGTAGAGGATCCGGAAGTTCGCGGTGTGGATGGCGAGCAGCACCGCGACGATCGCGGACACCGCGGCCAGGTCCACCACCGTGGCGTACCAGTTGCCCATGTAACGCTCGGCGAGCGCGTGCAGCGGAGCCGTGGCGCTGGCGATCTGATCGACGTGCGAGGGACCGTAGCCGACGATGATCGCGTAGACCGCGAAGACGAACCACAGACCGGTGGCAGCCACCGATCCGATCAGCGCGATGGGCAGGTTGCGGCGCGGATTGCGCACCTCCTCGGCGACGGTCGAGCAGGACTCGAAGCCGAAGAACGTCATGACGATGAAGACGAATGCCTCTCCCAGTCCGCCCACTCCGGTCGGCGAGTGGGTGGGGGTGAAGGCCTGCGGCGCCTGCCCCTCCGCGCCGCCGCGGATGATGATGAGCAGCAGCAACACACCGACAACCACCACCTCGGCGATGAGGAAGGCTATGTCGAACTTCATCGAGGTGTGCACGGAGTACCAGGCGAGGGCCCCCACGAACACGACGACCAAGATCATCAGTACCCACCACGGGACACCGATCCCAAGGTCCTGCTTGAGTACCTGACTCACGAAGCCGCCGAAGAGATTGGAGTTCAGCGGACTCTGGAGCGCGTAGGCGAACATCAGGAGCATGCCCGCGACGAAGCCGACGCTGGGACCGATGGACAGCGTGATGAACTTGTAGAACGTGCCGGCGGCGGTCACCCGCTTGGTGAACTGGGCCAGCGTGGAGGCCATCAGGCTGATGCCCACGGTGCCGAGGATGAAGACGAACGGAGAGGACAGGCCCGCCTTCCCCGCCACGAGGGCCGAGATGAACAGCACCCCGATGGTCGGGGAGATGAAGGCCAGCGACATCCCCAACGCGCTCGGCAGGCCGAGCACATTTCTTCTGAGCTCGTTCGCGGGTTCAGCCCCGGCATCCGATGGATCGATCATGGGCATGGATCCTCCTGAGGAGTTTTTTGTGAACCATAAGAAAAGAAGTCGCTCCCGGCAATAGCAAACATGTAACCAACACATTTCCTCTAGCTGTGTCCGATTGGTTACTGTTCGTGCCCGGCCGTGGGGGCGCGACGGCCGGCCCGGGGGCTGGGTGCGCCTGCCGACCGCCCGGAGGCCCGCCAACCGGGCGGGCTTGCGAGCGGTCCGGCATGATGCCGGGCGGGCGGCGCTGCGTCCGTGGACACCGACTGCACATGGCAGGCCTTACCTGCGGACTTTCCCGCCCTGGCGGATGGTCCGAGGCTTCATGGCCCACCCCAACTACCACCAAACACCCCGACCTTGGCGAGACAACCCAGGCCACCCCGGCCGACCAGGTCGAGCGCGTCCACCGCACAGCAGTCCTCGCCCGCCGTCTCCGGCAGGCCCGCTGCGGTCAGGGCCTCGCGCAGTTCGTCCACGCTCGGCGCCCCGTCCGCCTCGCCATGGGCGCCCCTATACATGCGACACGAAACATGGCCGACTGCCGCCTTGATGATCGTCCGGGAGCCCATCAGCGCCCCCGACCGCGGCTACGCCGGCGGACTGGACGCTGAGCACCGAGACGGCCTAGGGCGTGCCGGTAGCGATCTTCTCCGTTGCGTGCATCGCATGCCGTGAGGAGTCGGAGGCTACGGACAACGAGCGGTTGCCGGTGGAGGTCTGGGCGCTCAAGCACACCGGTCTGAACCCGATGCACCGTCAGTACCAGCAGAAGGGATTCGGAACGCCTGCGGGCCGCCGAGAGCGGTGACCCGGACGTCCTACGGGCCTCGATCGAGAAGCTCACCACCGAGGTCGCCGCACGCCGCGCCGCCCTGTCCCGGCCCCACATGACCTGCGCCCTGTTCTGGCCCGAGGAAGAGTTCACCAAACTCCTGACCCAGTGGCCTGCGCTGGAAGACGCCTACGGTGCTGATCACCACGAGCACACCCGCCGCGTCGAGGAGATCCTGCGCCGCCTGTCCGAGGAAGGCGAACCGCATCTGGGCGTCGTGCAGGGCAGCGTGAGCGACTTCGAGGAATTCACCCGTGAGGAGGCCCTCTCCCCACAGGACGGGGACACCCGGGCCGAATACGCCGCCGACCTCGCCGCCCGGGGCCAGGCCCAGGTAGGAACTTACGTCGACGTGGACTTGGCCGACGGCTTCATCCCCGCGGACGTCGATGACACCTTCGAACAGCGGCTTGAGATGGTCACGGACACCGTCGCGCGGTTCGCCGTGTCGTTCGCTTGGCTGTCGGGCCGCGTACCCGGTTCCCGGCGGGTGCTGCCGTGTCGGTACCACCGACATCGCCCGTCTCACGGGGTCGCTGCGGGCCTGACCGTCCGCGGCTGGGCCGGCTGAGCTCAGGCGGACTCCTCGATTTCGAGCTGAGCCGCTCGCAGGCGTGGCCGCCCTGACGGACCGGCCGGTGCCGACCTCGGCTCGGCCGCCGGTGGGTGCAGCGGCAGCACCATCCGGAGCAACGAGCCGCCCGGCGGCTCGGACAGCACGGTGAGGCCACCGCCATGACCCTCGACGATGGCGCGCACGATCGCCAGGCCGAGCCCGGTGCCGGGGCGACCCGACGATTGCGGTTGGCCGCTCCCGTCGTCGGCCTGCGACCGGGCGAAGCCGATGCCCGCGTCCTCCACGTCGACCACGGCACCGTTGCGGGTCGCGCGACAGCGCAGCGCGATGGCGTTCCCGTCCACGGTGAACTTCACGGCGTTCTCCACCAGGGCGTCGAGGGCAGCCTCAAGCCGGGACTCGTCACCTTCGACCAGGACGGAGGGCGCGTCCAGGAGCCAGCCACGGTCCGAGGCCGGCCGCCACCGCTGGACCGTCCGCTGCAGGAGAGAGCCGAGGTCGACGGGGCCCCAATCGAACTCGGTGGACTCGTAGGCGTCGGCCAGGACGAGGAGACGCCCGGCGAGGCCGGCGAGCTTGTCCAGCTCGTCCACCACGACGTCGAGGTCGTCCTTGCTCTGCGAGGTCGGCAGTTCGTTGCGGACCATCTCTGCGTAGCAGCGGGCCACCGTGATCGGCGTGCGCATCTCGTGTGAGCAGTTGCGGACGAACAGCTCCTGGACCCCCTGCGCGCGACGCTCGCGCTCGACAAGGCTCTGAGTCTCCGCGAGGGCAGCAGTCCGCCGGCGTACGTGCCAGACCATGGTGAGGAACACCAGCGCCATCAGCGGCACCTCGGCGAGCTCGTCCCAGTGGGCGTAGCCCTGCGCTACGAACCCGCTCAGCGCAGCACCCGTGACCAGGATGACCACGGTCAGCACGACGGACGTGCGACGGGCCGACCAGCTCTGGACGCCGTAGACGATGGACATGCTGATCCACACCAGGTGGAACGTCACGGTCTCGAGGTCGGGTACGACGAACAGCAGCAGCTGGCTGCACGCGGCGAACAGCGCCCAGCCGACGAAGACGAGACGGCGGCGCTCAGCCGGCACTGAACGCGTATCCGACATTGCGCACCGTCTCGATGACCGGCCGGGGCACCTTGCCGCGGATCCGGCGGACCGTCACGTCGACCACGTTGCTCCCGAGGTCGTCGGCGTAGCCCCAGACGCTCGCGAGGAGCTCACGTCGGCTGCACACCTCCCCCGCTCGCCGCATGAGGTGGCCGAGCAGCATGAACTCGCGGTGCGACAGGGGCACGTTGCTCCCGTCGAGGCTGAGCGCCTGCCGCTGGAGATCGAGGGTGACCTTCCCGACGTGAAGCCACCGCTGGGAAGTGCTGGTGGAGGGCGCACGGAGCCTGGTGCGGACACGCTCCACCAGCTCCGCTGACGCGAAGGGCTTGCCGAGGAAGTCGACGGCCCCGATCTGCAGGCAACGGACCCGGGTGGCGACGTCCATGACGGCGGACAGGACGAAGAACCGCTGGTCGGGTTGCCGGTCGAAGGCCCGCTGCATCACCTCGAAACCGTCGAACCCCGGCAGCATGAGGTCGAGCACGACCAGGTCGAACTCGCCGTCTCGCAGGCGGTGTACGGCGTCCGGGCCGGACCCCGTGCGCTCGACGACGTGACCGTCCGCTTCCAGCGTGCGCGTGAGGTAGGCGCGCAGCCGCGCCTCGTCCTCGACGACCAACAGCCGAGCCATGATGGTACTACCTCCCCCGGCCGCGCATCCGACAGCGCCCCCTGGGCTGTCATCTGCGGTTGTCCCCAGGCCTTTATAAGTGCCGCCCCCGGCGTTCCGCAGGCGAGCTCAAAAAAGTGTCGGGATCGACCCGGTTTGGAGCCCGCCGAAGCCGACCGAGGTGACGTTGCATGAGTAGTCCTGTACGTCGGCCAACGACGCGTTGGGTGCGCCGACGTCCCGCGCAGTCCGGCCTCGCGACGCCCCGTCATGATATCTCCATGACATCTGCATGACATCTGCATGAGAGGCGCGTCATCTTTGCCCATGCACTCGGCGGCCGGCCGCAGAGTTGTCGCGCGGCCCCCGCAGGTCGCGCCGCCGGCCGGTGGCAAGGGCTCGTGCCCTCGTTCTCGCCGCCTCCCGGTGGGTCAAGGGGGCCAGACCCGAGCGCGCGGGCGGCGGCGGGTCACCAAGGGGAGGGGAAGGCGTGTCCAAACATGCAACTAGACCGTTGAGGAAGCCGGGATGGCGCACCGTCGCGCTGACCGGCGGGGCGGCGTTGGCGATCTTGATGGGTCTGTCGCCCTTGATGGGTCTGCCGCTGTTGCCGGTCCAGCAGGCGCAGGCGGCTGCCGCCAGTGGGCCGAGCAGCCCGACGGACGAGACGAAGGTCCCGCACTACTTCGGCCCGTGGCCGAACTGGGCCAACAGCCCGCTGACCCTGTCGAAGGCCAGTGTGACCATCACGTCCACCGCTGACGGCGCCGGGACCGGCGCCGAGGCGACGGCCACAGTGGACCCGCAGACCGGCGGCATCGCCAGCATCGACGTGACCGCCCCAGGGCACGACTACGTCGCCGGCGCGACGTCGGTCACCATCGACGGTGGCACGACGGCAGCGACCGCGGAGGCCACCGTCCAGTCGACCGGGGCCGTGATCGGCCTCAAGGTCAGCGCGGGCGGCGGCGGCTACGGCGGCTTCGCGGTCGACATCACCGGCGACGGTAGCGGCGCTGCCGCAACGGCCTCCGGTGGGGTGGACGCCGTGACGATCACCGACGGCGGGTCTGGCTACACCATGCCGACGGTGGACTTCGACCTCCCCGACGACCCGAACGGCGCAGTGGCCAAGGGTCACGTCGACCCGGCCGATCTCGCTGCCGACGGCAGCGTCACGAAGGTGACCGTCGACGATCCCGGCAGCGGTTACACCAGCGCACCCGGCGTCGCGATCCACAACGGGACGTTGTCCGACCCGATCCCCGGCGCGACGGAGGCGAAGGTCTCCAGCAGCCTGAAGCTGGTGGCGCTCACCGTGGACACGATCGGCTCCGGTTACACCGGAACGCCCGATGTCACCATCACCGACCCGACGGGCAAGGGAGGCGCCGGGGCAGCGGCAAACGCCGTGACGGACGCCGGCGCGATCAGTGGAATCAAGGTCATCAACCCGGGGGCCGGCTACCTCTCGGTCGGGATGAAGAAGTTCCAGGACGAGCTGCCGATCACCTGCGACCCCGGGGCGGACGGCACGGGTTGTCCTGACGTCGCGCAGCTGCAGGCACCGTCGACGAAGCCGTCGGAGAAGTTCATCCCCGTGGGTGTGCCAGAGCCTGTCACCACCAGCGGCAAGCCGGCCGACGAGTACGTCATCGGTCTCGTGCAGTACCTCACCCGGTTCTCCTCGGACCTGCCGCCGACCCTGGTGCGGGGCTACGTCCAGCTGTCGACGGACGCAGTGCCAGGGCGGCGGGTCCCGCTCTACAACGAGCTGATGGACGGCACCAGGCAACCGCTGCCGTACACGGGCGTGACCTCACCGCAGTGGATGGGCCCCCTCATCGCCGCGACCAAGGACCGGCCGGTGCGGATCGTGTTCCGGAACCTGCTCCCGAAGGGCGCCGACGGTGACCTGTTCCTGCCGGTCGACAGCACCGGCATGGGCTCCGGCATGGGCCCGATGACGATGCCCGCACCGAAGAACGACGGCACCGTCATGGACGACGTGCGCAACCCGATGTGCACGAACGACAAGACCGGCTGCTTCACGGACAACCGGGCCACGTTGCACCTGCACGGCGGCATCACGCCGTGGATCAGCGACGGCACCCCGCACCAGTGGATCACCCCGGCCGGCGAGACCACGGACTGGCCGCAGGGTGTCAGCGTGCAGAACGTGCCGGACATGGTGGACGGCTCCGGGGCGACGCTCTGCGCCGCGAAGGACGACGGCTGCTCGACGTTCTACTACACCAACCAGCAGAGCGCCCGGCTGATGTTCTACCACGACCACTCCTACGGCATCACCCGGCTGAACGTGTACGCCGGCGAGGCTGCGGGCTACACCATCACCGACGACACGGAGAAGGCGCTGGTCAACAGCGGCACGATTCCCGACGCGAGTGACACCATCCCGCTGCTCGTCCAGGACCGCACGTTCGTGCCGGACGACTCGCAGCTCAAGGACCAGAAGGACGCCAACGGCAAGATCATCTCCTACGGTCAGGACCCCACCTGGAACACGGAGCGCTGGGGCACCAAGGGCAGCTTCTGGTACCAGCACGTCTACATGCCCGCGCAGAACCCGGGCGACCCGTCGGGCATGAGCGCGTACGGGCGCTGGATGTACGGGCCGTGGTTCTGGCCGCCGGCCGGCGACACCAAGTACGGGCCGATCGCCAACCCGTACTACGACCCGAAGTGCAAGCTGGACGACCCGTCGACCTGGCAGTACCAGACCGACCCGTACTGCGAGCCGGAGCAGATCCCCGGCACGCCGAACATCTCGATGGGCATGGAGCAGTTCAACGACACACCCATCGTCAACGGGGTTGCCTACCCGAAGGTGACGCTTCAGCCGAAGACCTACCGGATGCGGCTGCTCAACGCCGCGGACGACCGGTTCTTCAACTTCCAGTGGTACACCGCCGACCCGAAGCAGGGCGACGGCACGACCGAGGTGGCGCTGAAGCCGAGCGAGCTGGCGGCCGCGCAGACCGACCCGAACGTGTCGCCCACCCCGGTGGACGCGAACAACGACGCCGCCGGGCCGGACTGGATCCAGATCGCCAACGAGGGTGGCTTCCTGCCGGCGCCGGCCGTCATCGACGGTCAGCAGCCGACTACCTGGATCACCGACCCGACGCGCTTCGACGTCGGCAACGTGGACAAGCACTCGCTGGCTCTCGCGCCGGCCGAGCGGGCCGACGTGCTGGTGGACTTCTCGAAGTTCGCCGGCAAGACGCTCATCCTGTACAACGACGCTCCCGCGGCCTACCCGGCACGCGTCTCGTCGTACGACTACTACACGGGTGCACCCGACCTCAGCCCGGTCGGCGCACCGAAGATTCTGCCGGGTTACGGGCCCAACACCCGTACCGTGATGCAGGTGACCATCGCGGACACGACGCCGGCTCCGGCGTTCGACCTGACAAAGCTGCGTTCCGCCTTCAAGCACCATGCAGACGGCTCCGGCGTCTTCGAGTCCGGGCAGAACCCGACGATCGTCGGACAGGCGGCCTACAACTCGGCGTACGGCAAGAGCTTTGCCGCCAGCAGCAACTGCAATGTCAAGAACACGTCCGTGAACACCTGTGACGGCTTGGTCCGTGTGAACGACACATCGACCTTCGGCTTCAACACGCTCAAGGCACCTACCACCAAGATGACGATGCCGCTGCAGCCGAAGGCCATCCACGACGAGATGAACGCGACGACGTTCGACGACTTCGGCCGGATGCAAGCCAACCTCGGCGTCGAGGCGCAGCCACCGACGCCGGGGGCGCAGAACGTGACGTTGTACCCGTACATCAACCCGCCGACCGAGCTGATCGACGGCACCGACCTGCCCAAGGGCGATGTGAAGGTGACGCCTATCAGCACCAACGCGGACGGGACACAGATCTGGCGGTTCACCCACAACGGGGTGGACACACACCCGATCCACTTCCACCTGTACGACGTCCAAGTCCTCAACCGGGTGACCTGGGACAACATCATCATCCCGCCGGACGCCAACGAGCTGGGGTGGAAGGACACGGTGCGGATGAGTCCGCTGGAGGACACGATCGTCGCGCTGCGGCCGATCGTGCCGACGGTGCCGTTCGAGGTGCCCAACTCCGTCCGGCCGCTCGACCCGGCGATGCCACTCGGTGACACGTCGATGTTCAACAACGTCGATCCGCAGGGCGACCCGACGGCAGCCATCACCAACAAGCTGGTGAACTTCGGCTGGGAGTACGTCATCCACTGCCACATCCTCAGCCATGAGGAGATGGACATGATGCGTCCCGAGTCGCTGGCGCTGCCGCCGTTGAAGGCAAGCGGGCTCTCGTCAGCCGTCGTGGGCACGGGCAACAGCGCCCGGATCCGGCTGGCGTGGCAGGACAACTCGATCAACGAGACATCCTTCGTCGTCCAGCGGACAAGCGACGGCACCACATGGGTCGACGTCGGCACAGTCGACTCGCCGCTGGGTCAGCCGAACATCCACCAGGCCCGCACCTTCGTCGACCCGACGGCATCGGTGACCACGCCGTACCTCTACCGGGTCGTCGCGCTCAACACGGTCGGATACGGCAGCGAGTTCCCGAGCATGACGGTGAAGTCGGTATCGGACCCGCTTGGCGTCAACGTTCCGCTGTCTCCGACTGGCCTGACCGCTGCGTTGCAGACCGGGCCGAAGGCCAGCCTCACCTGGCAGGACAAGGCGACCAACGAGTCCGGGTTCGTCGTCGAGCGGTCCACGGACAATGGCGTGACGTTCAGCCAGGTCGGCACGGCCCCGGCCCGCAACAAAACCGGAACGGTCACGTTCGTGGACGGCACCGTCGCTCTGGGGTCGACCTACCAGTACCGGGTCTCGGCGGTGAACGCCGCCGGGCGCAGCACGACGCCTCCCATCACGGTCCAGGTGTCGGCCCCGTCGGTGCCGGCAGGCCTGGGAGGAACCGCTACCCGGATCGGCAGCAGCGAGAGGATGACGATGGCCTGGAGCGGTGTCTCCAACGCGTCCAGCTACGCCGTCCGGTGGAGCAGCACCAGCGCCTTCACCACGGTGGCCGGGACGTCGCCCACGATTCCCGCCGGCACGCTGACCTACACGACGGGCAACGTCGCTCGCCAGGTCTGGTACATGGAGGTCCGAGCGACCAACGTGCTCGGGAGCTCAGCGTGGTCATCCCCGGTCCAGGTGGCCGCAGCACCGTGATGCCGGGAAGGAAGGACGTCGGCCGCTCCAGAGTGTGACCACGCACGACAGGAGGGCGGGCGCCCCGCACGCCCTCCTGGCCCGCCCCGCACGCCCTCCTGGCCCGCCCCGCGGGGACCGCGGGCCGGGCCGCTCCCTCCGGACCCCAGCCACACCGCCGGCGCCGCCCACCCCCATCGGCGCCGGCGGTGTGCTGCGCTCCGGAGGCCGCAGGTGCTGAGCACCGGCCACGCCGGTTGACGGCGGTGCACGGGATGGCGGGTTCAGCGCCATCTGCGTAAACGCGGTGCCGCAAGGGCCTCTCACCTCGGGGTCGGCAGACCATGCGACTGTCTGTCAAGTACAGCAAGTTGAAGTTGAGGCGGCCTGAGCAGACGCAGGTGGTGGACAGGCACTGGCTGTCGGCGAGCTCGCCGTGGGGGTCGGCGCTGGGGCGTTCAGGTTGGTGGTGTCGACGGTCTTGCTGTGTTGGGCATGGACGAGAGGGGGCGGGCGGTGGGGGGCGCATCCCCCGTGAGAGCTACAGGAGTCGTCCGCGCGCGGGTGATTCGCGGACGTCGCCGGATTCCTAGCGTGGTCGGTGGGTCGCCGCCCGTGCGACCGATGTCCAGGGGAGGCCACGATGAGCACGACGTCCACCGCACACCACGACGCAGGCCCCGACCACCGGCCGAAGGGCTCCGGCCCGGGCGGCGGCCGGGTCGGCCGGATCGTCCGCTCTCCGCTGGGCTGGATGCTGACGGGCCTGGTCGGCGTCGGCGTGGTCTTGGGGTGCGACCGCGAACGGACCCGGCCCGTTGCCGCAGTTGGGCGCGGCCGGCGCGGTGGCCGTGTACTGGGCGGTCATGCGCTACCTCGCGCGGCGGCCCATGCCGGAGATCGCCCGGCGCCCGGCTGCGCGCGAGGCGCTGCTGGGCGGCGGGATCGGCCTGGGGTTCGTCCTGGTCTCCGCCCTCGTTATCACGGTGCTCGGGGGCTATTCGTTGTCCTGGGCGGGCCATACCCTTGTGCCGATCGTGGCGTCCGCGGCCACCGTTGCGGCGGGCGCGGCGGGCGCGGAGGAGCTGATGTTCCGCGGTCTGGCCCTGCAAGCCCTGGAACGGCTCTGCGGTGGCCGCGCCGCCCTCGTGATCACCGCGCTGTTCTTCGGCGGCGTACACCTGGCCAACCCCGACGCCACCGCGTGGAGTGCACTGGCGATCGCCCTCGAGGCGGGCGTCCTGCTCGGCGCCGCATGTGGTTCGTCGTGGGTCTGCACTTCGCCTGGAACACCACCGAGCAGTTGCTCGGCATCCCGGTCTCCGGTCACACAGCCGCGGGCCTGCTGACCGCGGACGTCGACGGCCCGGCCCTGCTGACCGGCGGGAGCTTCGGCCTGGAGGCGTCGATCGTGCCCGTCGTCATCAGTGTGCTGCTCGCCGCCCCTATGCTCGTCCTCGCCCACCGGCGCGGCGGTCTCCTGCCCAGGCAGCGCACACGCCGCTGAGCCCGGCTGACTGGAGGAGACGGAAGTGATGGTCCCGCAGGCGCCCTGGAGGACTCCGCTCCTGCGGGCGCCGCTCGACTGGTGGGAAGAGCGGGACGCCTCCGTCAAGGACGGCGTCCTCGCGCTGGTGCTCACCCTGCTGGCCTTCGTACCGACCCTGTCGAACATCGGGGCACAGCTCGGCGACCTTCCCGAGCGGCCGGCGGACGCGCTGAGCGTCGGGCTGACCCTGGCGCAGACCCTGCCGCTGGCGGTCCGCCGACAGAGGCCCGCCCTCTGTCTGCCGGTCGTCGGCGCCGCGTTCGCGGTGCACCAGGCACTGGGCTGCCCGACGACCTTCGGGAGCGTGGGCCTCTATCTGGCCCTGTACTCCGCCGGGGCCCACCAGGTCTCCTACCGCCGCACTCTCGCTACGGCGGCGAGTGCGGGCTACGTCGTACTGGCCCTCGTCCTGCACAGCCTGGGCTCACCGCAGCGATTCGGGGACTATCTCGCCTTCTACCTGAGCCTGGCCGTGTTCTGGCTGGCAGGCAGTGCCATGCGAAGGTGGCGGGCGCAGGAGGCCGAGCGGCGGCGGCTGGCCGCCGAGGTGGCCACGGCCGCCGAGCGGGCACGTATCGCGCGGGAGCTGCACGACGTGGTCACCCATCATGTGACGGCCATGGTGGTCCAGGCCGACGCGGCGCAGTTCCTGCTCACCTCCGCGCCGGAGCGTGCCGGCGAAGGACTCGCGGCCGTCAGCGACACCGGCCGTCGGGCGCTGACGGAACTGCGGCACCTGCTCGGCGTGCTGGAGGCGACCGGCGAATCGGCAGCCGCGGACCCGGCCCGCGCGGACCGCGCGCCCACCCTGGGGAAGGTGGGGGACCTGGTCGAACAGGCCCGGCTCTCGGGTCAGCCCGTCGACTTCACCGAGCACGGCGTGAGACGGCCACGGACAGTGGACGTGGAGCTGGCCGCCTACCGCGTGGTACAGGAGACGCTCACCAATGCGATGAAGTACGCGGCCGGGCAGCGGACGGTGGTCCTGGTCCGGCACGGCCAGGAGCACGTCGAGACCGAGGTGACCACCGACGGACCCGCCCCCTCCTCACCGGCCGCGCCGGCGGCGCGGACACCGGGGCCTGCGGGCGGACGAGGGCTGAGCGGGCTGCGTGAACGGGTCCGGATCCTCGATGGTGAACTGGTGGCCGGCCCCCGTCCCGACGGCGGGTTCAGTGTCCGCGCCGTGATTCCGTCCGCGCCCGTTCAGGAGTGACCCCGTGAGCGACTCCCCGCCGCCGATCCGGGTGCTCGTCTGCGACGACCAGGCACTGGTGCGTACCGGCTACGTCACCATCTTCTCCGCGCAGCCCGACATGGAGGTCGTCGGTGAGGCCGAGAACGGGCACGAGGCGGTGGAAGCCGCGCAGCGGCTGCGCCCCGACGTGGCCGTGATGGACATCCGGATGCCCCTGATCGACGGCATCGAGGCGACCCGGCGGCTCGCCGGTCCCGACGTCGAGGCACCGCCGAGGGTACTGGTCGTCACCACGTTCAACGTCGACGCCTACGTTCACGACGCGCTGCGGGCCGGAGCGAGCGGCTTCCTCCTCAAGGACGCACCGCCTGCGGAACTGGTGGGCGGCATCCGGACGGTGGCCCGGGACGAAGCGCTGCTGGCACCCGCCGTCACCCGCCAACTCATCGGCCACTTCGCCGAACGGCTGCGTCCGGCGGACACCTCCCGGCCGGCCAGAGAAAACCTCGTCCGGTCACTGACCCGCCGCGAACTGGAGGTGCTCCACCTGATCGCGGAGGGCCTGTCGAACGCGGAGGGCGCGACCGGTGTCGTGCGGGCCCAAGCCGAGTACACGATTGTGCCCAGTAACACCCTGGCCCACGCGCCGACCGGCATCGACGCCGTGCACGCGTCCGGCGACGTGGCGTCTCAGTTCTTCTGGTCGCCGCATGCGACAGCCGTGTGCTCGGACCAGATGTGACTGAGCACGCCAGTTGGCCACTCAGAGCATCGCAGCTTGCCACACGGCCGTCTCGCCCTGTACGCCGAGGCTAGTACGCGGGGTTACTCCCGCTGGCAGACGTCCTCGCCGCTCCCGCCCGGCACGGTGTTTCAGGTGAAACTAAGCCGCCCCGCACGCCGGGCTTCCCTCGTCGTCCATGTGGCCGCCTCCGCAAGCTGGCTCGGGCTCACGCTCGGGCTGCTCGCACTCGGGGTCACCGCGACCACCACCGGGTCCGCAAGGACCGTGGAGGCCTCCGTCCGAGCCATGAAGCTCTTCGCCGACTGGCTCCTGCTCCCCGTCGCGTTCCTCACCCTCCTCAGCGGCCTGGTGCTGTCCCTGGGCACCCCGTGGGGACTGGCGAGACACCGATGGGTCTACACGAAGTTCTGGCTGACCCTGGCCACGACCACCGCCACGGTCTTCGCGCTGCGCCCTGGGGTGAACTCCGCGGTCACCGCCGTCGCCGCGGGCGAACCACTGCCCGACGCCGGTGACGTCTTGTTCGGGCCGATCGTCTCTCTGTCCGCCTACGTCTTCATGACCGTGATCTCGATCCTCAAACCCTGGGGGCTGACACTGCGCGGTCGAAAACTGCGTGCGTCGGCGTGCAAACCGGTGGACTCTGGACGCGCCCGACAAACATCCTGACCTGCACAAATGTCGTGTCGGTGATCGTGCGCAGTACCACTGACAGCTCCAGCTTGCCGCTGATCGCCATCACGGCGTCCAGCAGCTCCGGCATCCGGTGGTGGAGCTTGGCTTCCTGCGTCAGCCGAGTCTCGACCTGCGACAGCTGCTCGTCGGAGCAAGGCACGTCCGGCCTGCGAGTCTCTGCCATCAGACGCCCTTCCTATCTGCCCTGCCCGTCGCCCCCGCCCAGCCGATCGACGCTGTCCTTACGCGTGCCCCTACATCCATCGTCCCTCGAAATCCGGGGGCGGCCACGGCCGTCACACGTGCCTGCGGTGGCCCCAGTGCTGTCGGTTCTCATCAACATTTCGCGGCGCGGTGATCGACAAGTGCTGGTCAAACTCGTCAACAAGTGGTGCCCGTTCCCACCTACGAAGCCACCCCCGCCGAGATCCGCGCCCGGACCATCGCGGCTGGGGCATCGGCATCGATGCCCCGTCCCTCCTGGGCGGCGACGACTTCGCCGAGCCCTTCGACCTGTGCGACCCCACGTGGATCAGTGACGGCACCTTGCTTGGCATGCTCCGCGAAGCCGTCCAGCACCACGACACCTGGCTCTTACTGCAACTCAGCCACGACCGGCAGCAGTTCCGCCTGACGACCCAGTAAGCCGCCCGCCGCCACGCGGCCCCGCCCCACGGAATCCAACCGGCGGCGGAACCGCGCCCAGGCCCCCGAGGGGACGAGCCGGAGGAAAGCGCACAGGCGGGGGCCGGACGACCCGCCCCCGCCTCTCCCCCGGCTCACCCGCCGGCACCCGGACCACGACTCACCCCACGAGAGGCCAGCGTGATCACCACGCGCGTTTCGTACAACGAGGAACGAACCTATGCAGCCCAGGTACACCCGACGAACCGATGGAACGATTGGGTCTCCCCGAGCTTCACTCTCGACACCGTGCGGCAGCTGGCCGCCGACACCCAGGCCGACGCCGCCAAGTACGGACATGACGCCGTCGATACCATCCACGTCATTGAGGGCGGCACGGACACGGAGGGCGAGCCCCGCGCGATCGTGCTGCACATCCGATGGGCCCACCACGGGCAGAGCCCGAAGCAAGGAGCCGCCATCGGGCACCCGGGCAAGGACGGCCGGTACTACATCGGCGGTTGGGAATGGACCTGGTACATGATCGAGGACGAGGGCGACGCCGCGTAGCGGCTCAGGGACGCCCCGCTGGAGCAGCGAAGGGCCGGACGCGGTAATCCGCGTCAGGCCCTTGTGCGCTTGTGCGGCGGTCCGGCGGCCGTCCGCCGAAGCGGGCCGCTTGCGCGGTTGGCCCAACCGCCGGACCTTCCCAAACCGACAACCCAGCGAGGAGACCGAAGAACGGTTCCGCGCGAGAGCCGCGATGTCTCTCCAGCATAGCGGCCAGCCATGATCGGGCCGCGCAAAGCGCAGTGAATTCCCCCGCCAGCCATTAAGAGATGATAGAATTCTTCATGTCATAAGGAGTTGGCCCCCGGACGGCGCCCAGGCCTAGACCCAGCGAAGGGGCAACGCGTGACGACACAGGAGACGCAGGACCGGGACCGCGCACTCATGGCCGAAGTGGGCCTTACCGAAAACCACATGACCGAGTGCATGGGCCCGGTCGTCGAGCAGGCCCGCCGCATGGCCGAAGACCACGAGCGCGACTGCGAAGAGTTCTTCCTGTCCCTGGACGAAGAACTGTTCGGCCCCCTGGCCCTTGGATACCTGGTTGCCCAGCGTGCGGGGTACACCGGCACCGGGCTGCGACAGACGGCCGCCCGGATCACGGCGTACGCGCTGACCCGTGCCGACCGGCAGGACCTGATCCCGCTTGCCGCCGCCCTGGGCCGACTCTTCGCCTAGACAGGTCCGTCGGGCGGGGCCCCGCTTCAACAGCCCCCGCCCGACGCCCAGGGCCTCTCCCCCGTGTGCCCGCCCGCCGCCATGCGCGGCCGCCGGCATACCCGCCGTACGTACCCGAGGGCCGAGCCATGCCGCCTGTCACCGTCCGTTCCCTGCGCCTGTTCGTGCTGCGCCTGTCGGTCACCGACGACGCAGGCACCCGACGCGGCGCCAGGCCACCGGCGAGATCGGCGCTATCGTCAGCACCTTCGCCGCCCGGGGATGGCTCCTGCATGGCTTCGGAGTCAAAAGCGCCGGCATCACCACGTACGGGCACCTACTGGCCCCCGCCGACTCTTTGGCATGGTCCACCGGAGCCCGCCGCGCGCCCCGCATGGTGCTCGCGGTGCCAGGCCTCGGCCTGATCGGGCTCAACGACTCGCTGCTGCGCGGACCAGTGGCCCGCCAGGACGGCCGGCCGCCGAAGGTCCGTGTGCAGCTACTCGACCCCGCACCGCCCGCGCTGGCGCTGCGCGCCGCCGAGATCGGCGAGTCCCCCGAGTCCCTCGCCGGCGGGGTTCGCCTGGCCGAAGCCATGCTGCGGGTGTCTTCTTCTTGCGTGAGCGTCGAGGCGCTGGCGGACCGCTGGTCCGTACTGGACCGAGACGCGGTCGGCAAGACTGTATGCGCCGAACTCGACCTGCCCGGCGCCGCGTTGGCCGAGCGCCCGCGAACCGAGGAGGCACCGTAACCCTCCGCTTCCCGGCTGGCTCGGCCGGGACTGAGTTCGGCGGTTCTCTCCCTCATCGCCGGAGCGCCGGGGCCCCGCGCCGACCCAACACGGCAGCGGGGCCCCGGTGTTGTACCGGAAGGGAGCAGTCAGCTCGCGATATGCGGCAGCAGCGTCTCCGTGTACTGCCAGAGCAGCGTGGAGTCGTGGGCCTGGAAAGCCGCCCCGTTCCAGTAGGTGTGGCGGCGGCCCTGGAGCGCGTACAGGTCGCGGTAGAAGCCGCCAGCGATGTCGGACGCACTGACGGTCAGCTCGTACGGGGCGTGGCTGGCGTACGTCTTGAACACCGGCTGGGTGGCGGGCAGGGTGCCCGCGGCCTGGAGGCGGGCGGAGGTCGGCGAGGATGTTCGCCCGGACCCGGGGGCCGGTGAGCGGGGCGGCGCTGCCGTACTTCATGTCGTGCAGGCCGGGCACGCTGCTCGGGGAGAGCGCGTAGACGGCGGGCAGCGGCGGCAGGTTCCACGGGGTGTCGGCGCCGGTGTTGGACACCGTCAAGTCGGCGGGGACGCCGGGGAGTTCGAGTAAGGCGGTGTAGTAGTTGCCGTGCTGGAAGCGGCTGAAGAGTGCGCGCTCGCGGGCGTCGGTGTCGAACGCGGTGAGGTTGGACAGTAGCGGCGGGGCGGTGATGACGAGCTTTCCGGCCCGGATGGTGCGCGGGCCGGTGGGCGTGTTGACGCGCAGCAGTACGCCGCTGCTGCCGTCGCGTTCGGTGCTCCTGACGGTCGTGCTGAGCAGTACGTCCTCGCCGAGGTGGGCGGTGGCCTGCTCGTACAGCGCGCTGTTGTTGCGGCCCTCGGTGGTCAGGAAGGAGCCGGTCAGAATGCCGGTGACGACGCCGAGGCCGAAGTACTTCAGCACGTAGACGGCGGGGAGCTGGTCGATGTTGTTGAAGCCCTGGCCGAAGCTGAACGCGATCTGGGCGATCGACCCGAGGCCGTATTGGGTGACGAAGGCGCCCCAGGGCAGTAGGAGTTCGGCCGGTACGGGGTCGGGCAGGTCGTAGCCGTCGGTCAGGTACGGGTACTGCTGGAGGATGCCGTAGTACGTGCCGAGCGCGGTGGGCACGGGCGGGACGTAGCCGTCGACGGGGAGGCCGGTGCGGAAGTCGGCGTAGATCGCCCCCGAACCGCCCCCGCCGAGTTCGCCCGCGGGGATCAGCGGGACGCCGAACCGGCCGAAGTAGTCGCGCACGATGGGCTGGTCGTGGAAGACGGTGACGCCGATGTCGGTCGTCAGGCCGGTCTCCGGATCGTGGTACGTCTCGCAGTGGCCGCCGAGCCGGTCCTTGCCTTCGACCAGCACAACGCTCTTGCCCAAGTCCTGCAGTCGTAAGGCGGTGTACGTGCCCGAGGACCCGCCACCGATCACGCACACGTCCCGCTCGATCACGCTCCCGTGTCCCCTGGCGGTGCCCGACGCGGCTATCGCCACCCCGGGCCGCAGTCCCGCCGCGACTGCGATTCCCGCCCCCACCATTGCCTTCACTGCCTGCTTACGTGTCAGCTCCACAGTTACCCCTCCGACGTTCACGAGATGCCATGAGGATTAGACCTCTCCCCCGCCCCGCACCACCACCCCACCGCCCGGCACACTTCCCGCACTGTCAGACCGGTGTGGGGAGGTCGTTTGCGTCGAACGGTTCGGTGATGGGGGGCCGCTTCGAACGCGGTCAGCTCGTCGAGAGGCCAGAGGTCGTAGCCGCCTGATCTAGCGCTGAACTGCGAATGACACGTCCAGCGAGGTCAGACGCCGACGACGAGGTCGCTCGCTCACGGACCGCCTGCGATGCAGATCGATCCCCACGTACTGATGTCCGTCGTACTCGCTCACCAGGAGCCTCCTTCGCCATGAGGGAGTGGGCACCTGGGACCTACTCGAGACGCCCATGGGGCGGCAACCCCGCCCCTTCATCGCGTCAAAACGATTGGCTCGGAGGCTGGAGATCCCAGTCGAGCTCCCACAGTCGTAAAGTCTGGTCGCCGTCGGCAGTCAAGGCGAAGTTCACATCGGTGGTGATCGCCAGCCCTGCCGTGTTGCGCCGTTGGCCGTCCAGGGTTCCCAGGCAACGGCCGGTGGCGACCTCCCACACGCGGACGGCGGACTCCACTCCGCACGAGACCGCGAACCGTCCGTCGCCGCTGAGCCGGAGCTCGGACGCGCCGGTCGGCTGTGGATCGAAGACTCGTACGCAGTCACCGCTCGCGGTGTCCCACATCCGGATCCGGTTCTGCGTCCGCTCCGGGTCCGACGGGTGCTCCCGGCGCAGGACGTCCCGGGAGCACCCGGCCAGAAGGGAACGCTCGTCAGGGCTCAGACCCTCTTCCCCACCTGGGGCGAAATGCGCGAGTACGCCGAACCCGACCCGGCCGGCCATACTCGGGAGCTGGGGGGCGGCCTTCAGATGATCTTGCGGATGGCCGACTCGAACCCTGCCACATGGCCGGCGGCGAGGTCGGCGGCCATGTTCGCGTCCCCGTCGACGACCGCGCGCAGTAGGGCGCCGTGCTCGCCCACATGGCCGGCAAGCCCCGGCAGGCGATCCACGAACAGGCACCAGATGCGCGTCGCCAGATTGTCGTACTGAATCAGAGTGTCCTCGAGATAGGGGTTGTGGGCCGCGGCGTAAATGGCGCGGTGCACACGCATGTCGAGGCCGATGAGTTCGCGCACGTCATTGGACGCATCCGAGTCGAGTTCCGCGAGCAGGGCCTCCAGATCGGCGCGGTCGCTCCGGGTCATGCGACGGGCCGCGCTGGCCGCAGCCAGGGGCTCGAGCTGCTGGCGGACCTCGGAGATGTGCCCGAGGTCGGTGATGTGGACCTCTGTGGCGAAGGTGCCGCGTCGCGGATACGCGACGACGAGACGGTCCGACTCGAGCCGCTTGAGCGCCTCCCGCACGGGCGTGCGGCCCAGGCCGAGCTCGTTCGCCACCTGCTCGTCATTGATCGGCGACCCCGGACGGATCTGCAGGGTCACCAACCAGTCACAGATGATGTGGTACGCCTGTTCGGCCAGTGATCGCCGATCCTTCTCGGTAGCGGTCGACATGATCCGCCGGGCACCTCCCTGGTCGCGGCCCAGTTTAAGGCCCACTGCAACATGGTCTAATATATCAGTTCTAGTGGATCCGGATATTAAGAGGACTGATGAGCATCGACCTCGAGGACGAGCCCAGGGCAGTGTCGGCCGACCGGTCCCTCCGTTGCCCGGCCGCCCGGTCGGCCACCCAGGAAACAGGCACGCGATGAGTACTTCGACGTCCGTAGTCGGCGCGTCACCGGCAGATGGCCTACCTGACCACCCTGCCTTCCTGTGGCGCAATCCAGCTCCCAAGCCCTCCTACGATGTGGTGATCGTTGGAGGTGGCGGTCACGGCCTGGCGACCGCGTACTACCTGGCGAAGAACCACGGCATCACCAATGTTGCGGTGCTGGAGAAGGGCTGGCTGGCCGGCGGCAACATGGCCCGCAACACCACGATCATCCGGTCGAACTACCTGTGGGATGAGAGTTCGGGGATTTACGAGCACTCGCTCAAGCTCTGGGAGGGACTCGAAGAGGATCTGGACTATCCGATCCTGTTCAGCCAGCGCGGCGTGCTGAACCTGGCGCACGGTCTGCAGGACGTCCGTGACAGCAGGCGGCGGGTATACGCCAACCAGCTCAACGGCATCGACGCGGAGTGGCTGGAACCCGAGGACGTCGCGAAGGTCTGCCCGATCGTCAACATCTCTCCGGATATCCGCTACCCGGTACTCGGAGCGACCTACCAGCCGCGTGCGGGCATCGCCAAACACGACTACGTCGCCTGGGGTTTCGCCCGCCGTGCCGATGAATACGGGATCGACCTGATCCAGAACTGCGAGGTCACCGGTCTCGACGTCGCGGGGGACCGGGTCGTGGGTGTGCAGACCACTCGCGGCAGGATCGCTGCCGGGAAGGTGGCGCTGTCTGCTGCCGGCCACTCGTCCGTCCTGGCCGGTATGGCGGGTCTGCGGCTGCCGATCCAGAGCCATCCGCTACAGGCACTGGTCTCGGAGCTGCTGGAGCCGGTGCACCCCACAGTGGTGATGTCCAACGCCGTGCACGTGTACGTCTCACAGGCACATAAGGGCGAACTGGTGATGGGCGCAGGCATCGACAGCTACAACGGATACGGCCAGCGCGGCGCGTTCCACATTATCGAGCGGCAAATGTCCGCCGCCCTGGAGCTGTTCCCAGTCTTCGCCCGCGCCCATCTGCTGCGCACGTGGGCCGGCATCGTCGACGTCACTCCGGACGCCTCTCCGATCGTGGGACTCACTCCCGTCGATGGCCTGTACCTCAACTGCGGCTGGGGCACCGGCGGGTTCAAGGCCACACCCGGCGTCGGTTGGTGCTTCGCACACACCGTCGCGCACGACGAGCCGCACCCCTACAACGCCCCGTTCACCCTGGACCGGTTCACCACCGGCGCGCTGGTCGACGAGCACGGCGCCGCCGGCGTCGCCCACTGAACACGGCCAGTTCCTACGAGGAGAGACGCGATGCAGCTGATTCCCTGCCCCTGGTGCGGTGACCGTGAAGAGGCCGAGTTCCACTACGGCGGCCAAGCCCACGTGGCCTATCCGGACGACCCACACGGCCTGTCCGACGCCCAATGGGCGCAGTTTGTGTTCTTCCGTGACAACCCCAAGGGCCCGTTCGCGGAACGCTGGATGCACGCCGCGGGCTGCCGACGGTGGTTCAACGCCGTCCGTGACACCGCCACGCACGACCTGCTCGCCGTATACCGCACCGGGCAGCAGCCACCACAATCCATCGCCCCGTCGACGGGACAGGACCAGGCGCAGGTGGCGACCGCATGACAGCGCAATTCCGGCTCGCCGATCGCGGCCGCATAGACCACGGCACCGAGTTGACCTTCACCTTCGACGGCACGCAGTACCACGGCCACCCCGGTGACACCCTGGCCTCGGCGCTGCTCGCCAACGGCGTGCACAACGTTGCGACCGGGATCAAGTACGGGCGACCCCGCGGCATCATGGCCGCCGGCGTCGAGGACCCGGGCGCCCTGGTACAGATCGAGGCGCCATTCCCCGAGCCCATGTTGACCGCGACAACCGTCGAGCTGTACGACGGCCTGGTCGCCCGCGGCCTGCGTGGGCAGGGCCGGCTGGGCGGCGCCCCGGACCCGGCCCGCTACGACTCGACGCACGCGCACTGCGATGTCCTGATCGTCGGAGCCGGGCCGTCCGGGCTCGTCGCGGCGCTCGCCGCCGCCAGAGCCGGAGCCCGCGTGGTACTCGTCGACGACCAGCCGCAGACGGGCGGGTCCCTCCTGGAAAGCACCGAAACCCTCGACGGCGCACCCGCCGCCGACTGGGCCACTCGGGTCACCGACGAACTCGCGACCTTTCCCGACGTCCGCGTGCTCACCCGCACGACGGCCTTCGGCCACTACGACGACGGGTTCGTGCTCGCGCTGGAGAAGCGAACCGATCACCTCGGGGCGTCCGCGCCCTCACACCTGTCGCGGCAGCGGATCTGGCGAATCCGCGCGAAGCAGGTCGTTGTCGCGACTGGAGCGCACGAACGCCCAGTGGTGTTCGCCGGCAACGACCGTCCGGGCATCATGCTGGCCGGCGCGGCACGCACCTACCTCAACCGCTACGGCGTGCTGGCCGGCCGCAGCATCGCGGTATTCACCACCAACGACAGCGCTTACAGCGCCGCGATCGAACTGGCCGACGCCGGTGCGAACATCGCGGCCGTCCTTGACGCCCGTGACGACGTGCCTGCTTCCCTCGTTGCCGAGTGTCTGCGGCGCCGCATCGAGGTGCAGCCGGGGCATGTGGTGACCGGTACCAGCGGCTACGACCGGATCACGCGTGTGCACGTCGCACCATTCATCGACGGTCGTCTCGGCCCGCGTCGGGCCGTCTCGGTCGACTTGTTGCTGGTCTCAGGCGGGTGGAACCCGGCGGCGCACCTGTTCAGCCAGGCGCGCGGCAAGCTCCGCTACGAGGAGGCTATAGGCGCCTTTCTTCCCGACGGCGCGCTGCCCGCCGTTCGGACGGCGGGTTCGGCCCGGGGGGTCTTCATGCTCGCCGACTGCCTCGCTGACGGCCAAGAGGCCGCGCGTCAGGCACTGGCCGCACTAGGCCGAGCCGCCGCGCCGGCGAGCCTGCCCGCCGCCGTCGAGCAGACCGATGGCCTGCCCGGCTGTGTGCTGTGGTCGGTGCCGGATCCGGATTCCGATCCCGGCGAGGGCGGCGCCGACGCGCGGTTCGTCGATCTGCAGCGCGACGCCACCGTGGCGGACGTACTGCGCGCCACTGGCGCCGGCCTTCGCTCCATGGAACACGTCAAGCGGTACACCACCATCGGCACCGCGCACGACCAGGGAAAGACGTCGGGTGTCATCGCCTCCGGCATCGTCGCGCAGGCGCTGGGGGTGGACATCGCCGACCTGGGCACGACCACCTTCCGGCCGCCGTACGCCCCCGTGGCCTTTGCCGCGCTGGCCGGCCGGGACCGGGGCGCGTTGTTCGACCCGGCACGGGTGACCGTGCTCCATGCGTGGCATGTCGAGCACGGCGCGGAGTTCGAGAACGTCGGCCAGTGGAAGCGCCCCTGGTACTACCCGCTGCCCGGCGAGGACATCGAGACGGCCGTCCTGCGTGAGTGCCGCACCGCCCGGGAGAGCGTCGCGCTGATGGACGGCTCGACGCTCGGCAAGATCACCGTTCAGGGTCCCGACGCCGGCGAGCTGCTCGACCGGATCTACACCAACCTGATGAGCAGTCTGAAGGTCGGCTCGGCACGCTACGGCCTCATGTGCGGCGTGGACGGCATGGTCATCGACGACGGCACTGTCATCCGCGTCGCCGACGAGGAATTCCTGCTCACCACGACCACCGGCAACGCCGCCAAGGTCCTGGAGTGGATGGAGGAATGGCTGCAGACGGAATGGCCCCAGCTGCGCGTCAGCCTGACCTCGGTCACCGAGCATTGGGTGACCATCCCGCTCGTGGGACCCCGCTCCCGTGACGTACTGGCCGCCGTCGCGCCCGGTCTGGACGTCAGCAACGCCGCCTTTCCGTTCATGACCTGGCGCGACGCGACCGTCGCCGGCGTCCCCGCCCGCATCTGCCGCATCAGCTTCTCCGGCGAGCTCGCCTACGAGGTGAACGTCGTGGCCTGGGACGGCGTGGCCGTGTGGGAGGCACTGATCGCGGCGGGCAAGCCCTACGGCATCACGCCCTACGGCACCGAGACGATGCACGTGCTGCGCGCCGAGAAGGGCTATCCGATCATCGGCCAGGACACCGATGGCACCGTCACGCCCCAAGACCTCGGCATGTCGTGGGTGGTGTCGAAGAAGAAGCCCGACTTCATCGGCAAGCGGTCCTTCGCCCGGCCGGAGAACACCAGGCCCGACCGCAAACAGCTCGTCGGACTCCTGCCGGTCGACCAGCACGTGCTGCTGCCCGAAGGCGCCCAGCTCATCACCACCGAAACGGTGCCCCCACCGCCGGTCCCGATGCTCGGCCACGTGACCTCGAGTTACCGCAGCGCGGCGCTGGACCGAACCTTCGCGCTCGCTCTCGTCCGGTCCGGCAGGGAGCGTATCGGCGAGACCCTGTACGTCCCCTTCGACGGCACCGTCGTGCCGGTGACGGTGACCGATCCCGTGCTTTACGACAAGGAGGGGACTCGCCGTGACGGTTGAGACATCCATCCGGCTCAGTCCGCTCGCCGACTGGGCAGCGGCGTTCGATCAGCTGCCTGCCGACATCCAGGTCCGGGAAATGCCCTTCCGCACCCAGCTGTCGCTGCGGCTCGACGCCGACGGCCCGGCCGCGGCATCGGTCGCGGAGGTCATCGGCGTCGCCTTGCCGACTGCGCCGTGCACCTTTGTGGGCACCGATGAGGTGGAGGCCCTCTGGCTGGGTCCGGACGAGTGGCTCCTCGTCGCACCGCCCGGAAGGCAGGCGCAACTCCAGGACGCCCTTCGGGCGGCAATTGGCGACGAATTCGGTACCGTCACCGACGTCTCGGCCCAGCGGACCACGCTCCGCGTGTCCGGCAGCCTCACGCGGGAGGTTCTCGCGCGCGGGTGCGCGATCGACCTGCACCCGCAGGTCAGCCCTGGCGGGACGTGCGTGCAGACCCAGCTCGCTCAGGCCGGCGTCGTCCTGCTGGTCCGCGACGACGCGGCCACCAGTGTCTGGTTGCTCATCCGTCCGTCCTTCGCGCCCTACGTCGCGTCCTGGCTGGTCGACGCATGCACCGAGTACCGGGAAGAGGCACCGTGACCATGACCCATCAGTTCGTCCTCACCTTGAGTTGCCCCGAGCGACCGGGAATCACCCACTCGGTGACGTCCTTCCTGGTCCGGAACGGCTGCGACATCAGCGAGCATCAGCAGTTCGACGATCAGGTGCACGGGCAACTGTTCCTGCGCACCAGCTTCACAACCCCGTCCCCGGATTTGGCACTCCAGCAGCTGCGCGACGCCTTCGGACCGGTCGCAGAGGCGTTCGGCATGCGCTGGCAGTTGCGCGACGCCGCTCACAGGCCGCGGGTCCTGATAATGGTGTCAAAGTTCGACCACTGCCTCGCCGACCTGCTCTACCGCTGGCGCAGCGAGACCTTGGACGCCGAACTTGCCCTGGTGGTGTCGAACCACCCCGACCTACGCCCGTTGGCGCTCGCGGCCGGGCTCGGATTCGAGCACGTCCCGGTGACCGCCGAGACCAAAGCACAGGCCGAGGGCAGGCTCCTCGAACTAGTCGACGAGCACCAGATCGACCTTGTGGTGCTGGCGCGCTACATGCAGGTCCTGTCCAACGACCTGTGCAAGCGCCTCGAGGGGCGCGCCATCAACATCCATCACTCCTTCCTGCCGAGCTTCGCCGGTGCGAAGCCCTACCACCAGGCCTACCACCGAGGGGTGAAGTTGGTCGGCGCGACCGCCCACTACGTCACCGCGGACCTGGACGAGGGCCCGATCATCGAGCAGGAAGTCATCCGGGTGGACCACCGCCTCTCCCCCGAACAACTCGTACTCGTCGGCCGGGACGCCGAACGACTCGCCCTTGCCCGGGCGGTCAACTGGCACTGCCAGAACCGGGTACTGCTACACGGCAATCGCACGGTCATCTTCAGCTGAGCCGCCGCACCGCCCCGAGCCCACTCACGACCAGCCCGCTCATCGGAATCCAGCCCAACGCTGCGCAGTTCACCGAGAGCTGCGCGTCGGACTTGCGGCCGCTCCCAAAGAGGGTGTGCACAGGCCGCGGCCGTCATCCGGGCGGCCGCGGCACCGACGGCAGCTTCCTCTCGGTGGAGTTCCCGGAGCTGCACGCCGATGTCCCCTCCGAGAGGGTCGAGTGGTCACCGGGAACGAGGTCTACGGCCAGGACCCCTCCTTACGCGCGAAGTTGGAGGCGCGTGAGGAGGGGTCCTGGCCGTCTCGTGTGCCCCCCAGATGTGCGGATCAACGCTGGTACCCGCTGGATGGCGGAGGAGGGGGCGTGTTCAAGCCGGGAAGGGCGGTCCGGACTGGGCCGCCCTTCCCGGCGTTCAGCGGCGGATGTTGATCATCTTCGGGTCGAACAGCGGTTCCTCGGCGACTGCGGCGGCGACGCGCTTCCCGAGGTAGTCGATCTCCACGGCGGTACCCGGAGTGCTCGCCTCACTGGGAAGCCAGGCGTAGGCGATGCCCTTGCCGATGGTGTATCCGTAGGCGGCGCTGGTGACGTAACCGGCCGGCAGTCCGCCGAGGTAAACGGCTTCCTTGCCGAGCACCACGTCGTCCGGGGAGTCGATGGTCAACGCGGTCAGCTTCGAGGACACCGCGTCCGGCGACTTGCCGGCCAGCGCGGCGCGCCCGAGGAAGTCACCGGCGTCCATCCGCACCGCGAATCCCAACCCGGACTCGTAGGGGTCGTGCTCGGTGGTCATGTCGACGCCGGACAGCCGGTAGCCCTTCTCCAAACGCAGGCTGTTGAACGCGCTGCGGCCCGCTGCGATCACCCCGAGGTTCTGTCCGGCCTGCCACAAGGTGTCCCACAGCCGAGTGCCGAACTCGGCCGATGTGTAGATCTCCCAACCGAGTTCGCCGACATAGGACAGCCGCAACGCGGTGATCGGCACGTTTCCCAGATACGCCTGCTTCGCTTTGAAGTATCCGAAACCCTTGTGTGAGAAGTCGGTGTCGACCAGGGGCTGCACGAGATCGCGGGCCAGCGGGCCCCATACCCCGACGCAGCAGGTGCCGCCGGTAATGTCGCGGATGTGCACCGAACCGTCCGTGGGCGCGTGCCGCAGCAGCCAGTCCGTGTCCAACGCAGAGTTCGCGCCGACCTGGAACCGGTTGTCGGCCAGTCGCGCCACGGTGAGGTCGCTGCGCACACCGCCGGACCGGTCCAACAACAGGGTGTAGACGACCGCGCCGACCGGCTTGTCCAGGTTGTTGGTGGTCATCCACTGCAGGAAGCCCAGCGCCCCCGGGCCGGAGATTTCCAGCCGCTTCAAGGGAGTCATGTCATACAGGGCGACTTTGTCCCGGGTGTGCACTGCCTCGGCACCGGCGATCGGCGACCAGTACCGAGCGGCCCAGTCGTTGCGGCCGGGTATCTCAAAGCCGTCCACCAGTCGCTCATTGGCGGCGAACCAATGGGGCCGCTCCCAACCGCCGCCTTCCAGGAAGTACGCGCCCAAGTCCCGCTGCAGGCCGTGGAACGGACTGGTCCGTAGCGGCCGCGGGCTCTCCATCGGCTGCAACGGGTGCATCACGTCGTAGATCTCGACGAAGTTCTGGCAGGAGCGCTCGTGCACATAGTCCGGCGCCAACTGGAAGTCCTCGAACCGGTTCACATCGCACTCGTGCACGTCGGTCTCCGGCTGACCGTCCACCAACCACTGCGCCACCGCCCGCGCCACACCGGCAGAATGTGTGACCCACACTGCCTCAGCCAGCCAGAACCCCTTGACGTGCCGGGATTCGCCGAGCAGCGGCATACCGTCGGCGGTGAAGGAGAAGATCCCGTTGAAGCCGTCCGCCACCTTCGTGCCGGCCAGCGCGGGCAGCAGGTCGACCGCGTCCTGCCAGCTCGGCTCGAAGTCCTCCGGGGTGAAGGCCAGCATGGAGGGCTGCTTGCCGGCATCCGGCCAGTTCGCCGAGGGGGCGAGTTCGTCCAGGCTCACCGGCATCGGGCGGTGAGCGTAGCTGCCGATACCGATCCGGTCTCCGTGCTCGCGGAAGTACAGGTCGGCATCCTGGTGCCGGAGGATCGGGCCGGCAGCCTCGGCGGCCTCGTCGATCGTGCCGACGAGCTGAGCCAGCGGCGTGGTCTTGACGTACTGGTGGGCCAGCGGCAGCAGTGGTACGGCCTGGCCGACCATGGCGCCGACCGCGGGGCCCCAGAAACCGGCGCAGGACACCACGATGTCCGCGTCCAGCCGTCCGGAGTCGGTGACCACGCCGGTGACCCGTCCACCGGCCTGCTCGACGTCGATCACCTTGACGTTGGGTACGAAGGTGGCGCCCCGCGCAATGGCCAGCCTGGCCTGCGCTTCGGCGGCGCGGACCGCCTTGGCCAAGCCATCGGTAGGCACGTAAAAGCCGCCCAACACTCGCTCACGGTCCAGCAGCGGATACCGCGCCGCGCATTCCTCCCGGTCCAGGAGCCGCGCCTCGACCCCCCATGATGCCGCCCAGCTCGCCTTTCGGTGCAGATCGGTCCACCGTTCCGAAGTGGTCGCCACCTCCAGGCCGCCGACCTGCTGGTAGCACCACTGTCCGTCCAGCGTCAGGCCGGAGAACTTCTCCACCGTGTAGCGGGCGAACTCGGTCATCGTCTTCGACGAATTGGTCTGGAAGACCAGACCAGGAGCATGCGAGGTGGACCCCCCCGTGGCGAACAGCGGGCCCTGGTCCAGCACGGTCACCGCGGTCCAGCCGCGCGCCGTCAGTTCCTCGGCGAGGGAGCATCCGACGATGCCGGCTCCGATGATTACGACACGAGGCTGGGTCGTCATGTGACCTTCCAAAAAAAGTGGCCGGATAGCCGATATCAAAACTGACTTTGCCTTACGACGATGTCGAAGGCGCAGCCATCCCCTGTCAAGGGCGATGGCACTGCTTGCCTAGTTGCCGGGACGCGCTACCCGGCGTCGGTCTCAAGAGTGGTGAGCGAGACCGAGCGCAGGTCCCGCTTCCGCGCCCACCGGACGGCCCATCCGATACCAAC
>NZ_RJVR01000359.1 GCF_003999195.1 Streptomyces soli | reverse complement strand
AACGCCCGGTTACATTCCGAACCCGGAAGCTAAGCCTTTCAGCGCCGATGGTACTGCAGGGGGGACCCTGTGGGAGAGTAGGACGCCGCCGAACAATCATTAGCCTCAGCCCCTGAGCCTTGCGCTCGGGGGCTGAGGCTTTTTTGCGTTGTGGAGATTAGAGTTGGCGGGTGCGCTATGACCTGGTGATCTTCGACAACGACGGTGTCCTGGTGGACAGCGAGCCCATCTCCAACCGGATGCTCGCCGAGTATCTGACGGAGCTGGGGCACCCCACCACGTACGAGGATTCGATACGGGACTTCATGGGCTCGGCGATGCACCGGGTCCATGACGTGGTCGTCGAGCGGACCGGGCGGCGGTTGCCGGCGGACTTCGATGACACCTTTCATCAGAGGGTTTTTGAGGCGTTCCGGCGGGAGTTGAAGCCTGTGCCCGGCGTGGCGGCCGTCCTGGAGAAGCTTGAGGCGGAGGGGATTCCGTACTGCGTCGCGTCGTCCGGGAGCCATGAGCGGATCAGGGTGGGGCTCCGGACGACGGGGTTGTACGAGCGCTTCACGGAGGAGCGGATCTTCAGCTCGCAGGATGTGGGGCGTGGGAAGCCGGCGCCGGATCTCTTCCTTCATGCGGCGCGGGTGATGGGGTTCGCGCCGGAGCGGTGTGCGGTGGTGGAGGACAGTCCGCTCGGGGTGGAGGCCGCGGTGGCGGCGGGGATGGATGTGTACGGGTTCATTGCCATGACGCCGCCGGGCAAGCTGGCGGGGGCGCGGACGCTGTTCGCGGATATGGCGGAGCTGCCCGGCGTGCTCTTCAGCTGATACGAACTGTTGACCGGGGCTATCTACCGACGCGTAGCTTCCGGCCCTACGCTGCACGCTCATGGACGGCATAGACGGCAGATTGCGGCATGGGCGGGCCTCGTTGGCCGTCAGTTTCTTCGCGCAGGGTGTGGTTTTCGCTCTGCTGGTGACCCGGATCCCGGCGCTGCAGGACCGTTACGGGGTCAGTGACGGGATGCTGCCGCTCTTCCTTGCCGCTGTGCCGATCCTGGCCGGGGTCGGCAGCGTGACGACGGAGCATGTGCTGAAGCGGGTCCGGCCGTCGGTGGTGCTGAGGTGGGTTCAGCCGGCGGTGTGTCTGGCGCTGGTGGGTGCGGGGTCGGGCGACCGGTTGTGGGAGCTGGCGGTGTCGCTGGCGGTGTTCGGGATCTGCGTCGGCGGGCTGGACGCGTCGATGAATGTGCTGGGGGTGAGCCTGCAGCACGCGTACGGGCGCAGCATCATGCTGGGCTTCCACGCGACGTACAGCCTGGGCGGGATTCTGGGGGCGTCGCTGGCTTGGGTGGGGGCGCACTGGCATCTGTCGCTCGTGGTGTTGTACGGGCCGGTTGCGGCGGTGCTGATTCCGGTGGTGCTGGTCGCCAGCCGTTGGTACGTCGACCAGGAGCAGGGCCAGGTCCCGGGGGCGAAGGGCGAGGGGGCCGGGACGGCGGCGCCGGTGCCGGTGGCGATGAAGCTGTTGCTGCCGCTGTGCATGGTGATGGCCTTCGCGTACATCGGGGATTCGACGGTCTCCAACTGGAGCCCGAAGTACCTGCAGGATGTGCTGGGCAGCTCGGACCAGCTTTCTACGGTTCCGTACAACGTCTACATGGTCACGACGCTGCTCGGCCGTGCCCTGGGGGACTTCGGGGTGCGGCGCTTCGGGGCGGCGGCGGTGGTCAGGGCGGGCTCGCTGCTGGCGATGGGCGGGTTCGCGGTGGTGGCGGCCGCGCCAGGGGCGTGGGTGGGGATTCTGGGCTTCACGATCCTCGGGTTCGGGCTGTGTGTGATCGTGCCGCAGACCTTCGCCGCCGCCGGCCGGCTCTTCCCGGGGGCTTCGGACGCGGCGATCGCGCGGCTGAACGTCTTCAATTACGTCGGCTTTCTGATCGGCTCACCGCTGGTGGGGGCGCTGGGCGACGTGTGGAGTTACCGCGGGGCGATGCTGGTCCCGATGGTGCTCGTGGGCGCCACGCTTCTGTATGCCCGCTCGTTCGATGCGGACCCGGCCAGATACGGTGTCGGCCATGAGCGGCCGCGCACAGCTGATGTGGGATGAGCAGGTAACGGGCTATAACTTCGGCCCCGGTCACCCGATGGATCCGGTGCGACTCGCACTGACCATCGGGCTGATCCGGGAGTTCGGCCTGGACCGGGCCGAGGGCGTCACGGTCACGGCGGCCCCCGAGGCGGGGGACTCGACGCTGGGGCTGGTGCACCGGCCGGATTACGTGGCCGCGGTGCGGCGGGCGTCGGAGGATCCGAGTGCCGCGGAGATCGAGTACGGGATCGGTACGCCGGACAACCCGGCGTTCGAGGGCATGCACGATGCGGCGGCGCTCATCGCGGGGCAGTCCGTGGGCGCGGCCGAGGCCGTGTGGCGCGGGGAGGCGACGCACGCCGTGAACTTCGCGGGGGGCCTCCACCACGCGATGCCGGGGACGGCTTCCGGCTTCTGTGTGTACAACGACGCGGCGTTGGCGGTCGCCCGGCTGCTGGAACTGGGCGCGGAGCGGGTCGTGTACGTGGACGTGGACGTGCACCACGGCGACGGTGTGCAGGCGATCTTCTGGGACGACCCGCGCGTGCTCACGATCTCGCTGCACGAACACCCGCGCACCCTCTTCCCGCAGACCGGCTGGCCGGAGGAGACCGGTGGGCCGGAGGCGGAGGGCTCGGCGGTCAATGTCGCGCTGCCGGCCGGGACGGGTGACGCGGGATGGCTGCGGGCGTTCCACGCGGTGGTGCCGGAGCTGGTGGCGGCGTTCCGGCCGCAGGCGCTGGTGACGCAGCATGGCGCCGATACGCACTTCGAGGACCCGTTGGCCCATCTGGCGGTAAGCCTGGACGCGCAGCGGGCGGTGGCCGAGGCCTGCCATGACCTCGCGCATGAGCATGCGGAGGGGCGGTGGGTCGCCCTGGGCGGGGGCGGCTACGAGGTCGTCGATGTGGTGCCGCGTACGTGGACGCATCTGGTGGCGTTCGCGGCGGGGCGGCCGATCGCGCCGGAGGCGGAGACGCCGGAGGGGTGGCGGCACGAGGTGTACCGGCGGACGCGGAGGCTGGCGCCGCTGCGGATGACGGACGGGCGGGATGCGGCTTGGCGGGGGTTCGATGACGCGGGGTATGACCCGGCGGATCGGTTGGACCAGGCGGTGCTTGCGACTCGGCGGGCGGTGTTCCCGTCGCACGGGTTGTTGCCGTAGGGGGTTTTTCTCCCCCATTCCGCCCCAATTCCGCCCCTTCCCGAAACCAGCGGGCTCTCCCCCAAAGCTTCGTTTGGGTGGGGTTACCCCCTCTGGGGGAGTGCCCCCACCCCCTGGACCCTCCCCCAGAGGGGGTAACCCCCAAGTCCTCATTCGCCGGACGGGCTGGACTGGGACGACACGTTCGGGTTGATTTCGGTCGTTCCGGCCCAGCACAGGCCCGTATAGCGAGAGCATCGCGCCGTGCTGAGTGTCGGCGCGCTGCGCGCGCACCTGCTGGCGGCCCGGTTGGCGGGGCCGATCGCTACGTTGCGGGAGAAGAGCCTGCGGAGCTATCGGCTGTTCGCGGCGGGGGATCCGCGGCAGATGCTGGGGCTGGATCCGGAGCGGGCATGGACGGTGGGGGAGTTGCTGCGGTTGATGGCGGAACGGTGTGGCGTATCGCCTGATCCGGCACACACCTCGGGGCACGATGTGATCGACCCGGACCGTACGGTGGCGGCACTTGACGCGTTCGCGGACCGGATCCGATCGGCGGCGGACCACAGGGAACCCGTGCTGCTCGGGACGGGACATCCGCAACGGCTGCATGGTTTCTACGCCGCATTGGCGGGAGCGTTGTCGGCGGCGGGGTGTCCGGTTCTCACACCATCGCATGGTCGATGTATCGACATGCCGACGCAATTCGGTCTACGCCGCCACTATCTGCGGTACGTAGGCGGAGTCGCGGTCGTGTGTGCCACGCCCACCATCGCGCCCGGGCGTGAGCCGGGGGTGCACACGCACTCCCCCCTCCCGGTTCGCGCCGCGCTCGCCGGGGCGGGCGGACGCGGACGGCGGTTGCCGCGCCTCGTGGTGGGGGACCACGGATGGGTATGCGGGGCAGGTCAGCTGGGCATTGAGGCGATCGGACTGGCTGATTCCGACGATCCTGCGGTGTTCGTGGCGCAGGCGGAGGGCCGGATGTCGGTCGTGGTTCCGCTTGATGACGCTGTGCGGTCCGATTACTACCGACCGCTTACGCGCTATGTACTCAATCGAGCGTGTCTGTCACAGTAGTGAACCGATCGCTACTCCTCTTCCCCACTTGCATCACCCGCACCTAGTCTGGGGAGGAGCGCACGTGCGAGCAGGAGCGCCGGAGGGGAAGCCGGTGTCCGACATGTGCGGAAGGTTCAGGTGTGTCATGGCTTCTAGCGACAGGCCTCTCAACGAGGTCGTTTTCCTGACTGTGGCGGAGGTCGCCGCGGTGATGCGAGTTTCCAAGATGACCGTGTACCGACTGGTGCACAGCGGTCATCTGCCGGCCATCCGGGTGGGCAGGTCCTTCCGGGTACCGGAGCAGGCCGTCCATGACTATCTTCGCGAGTCCTACGTGGGGGTGGGGGAATCTGCCTGACAGCGGTCTGCACGGCCTTCGTACTGCCCGGTTTAGGCTCCCCGCTTCGGGGCGGGTAGGCTTGGCCGACGTAGGTCGTGTGGGCTCGGACGCCCCGCACCGAGTGGAAACGAAGCGAGGGTAGTCGTGGGCTCTGTCATCAAGAAGCGGCGCAAGCGTATGGCCAAGAAGAAGCACCGCAAGCTGCTGAAGCGGACGCGTGTGCAGCGTCGCAACAAGAAGTAAGCGAGCTACGCGTATCGCTTTCCCTGCCCTCTCGTCACCGCATCCGCGGAGGCGGGAGGGCAGCGGCGTCTTCCGGCCATGTCCTTTATTTCCCCGATGTTCGTAGGCTCGGACGTCATCACAGCGCAACATCAACCCGATACGGTGCGTACACAGCAATCGCACAGCCAGCACAGCCAGGGGAGGCACGGATCTTGGGCAAGGTGGTGCTCGTCACCGGAGTCGCCCGGCAGCTCTCCGGAAGGCTCGTACGGCGCGTCATGCGCGAGCCGGACGTCGACCGGGTGATCGGCGTCGACGCCGTGCCGCCGGAGCATCATCTGGGCGGCGCCGAGTTCGTACGGGCCGATATCCGCCACCCGATGATCGCCAGAGTGCTCGCCGAGCACGGCGTCGACACGGTTCTCCACATGGACGTCAGCGGCACGCTGCCCGGCAAGGGCGGCCGCGCGGCGGTCAAGGAGACCAACGTCATCGGCACGATGCAGCTGCTCGGCGCGTGCCAGAAGGCACCGACCGTACGGCGGCTGGTGGTGAAGTCCACGACCAGCGTGTACGGGTCGGCGCCACGCGACCCGGCGGTCTTCACCGAGACGATGCCGCCCAAGTCGCTGCCCAGGGGCGGCTTCGCCAAGGACGCGGTCGAGGTCGAGGGGTACGTACGAGGCTTCGCGCGCCGCCGCCCGGATGTGGCGGTGGCGGTGCTGCGGTTCGCAAACATCCTTGGGCCGCGGACGGATACGCCGCTGTCGGAGTACTTCGCGCTGCCGGTGCTGCCGACGGTCTTCGGCTATGACCCGAGGCTGCAGTTCGTCCACGAGGACGACGTCATCGATGTGCTGCTGCTCGCGCTGCGGGACCCGGCGCGCGGCACGCTCAACAGCGGGACGTTCAATGTGGCGGGGGACGGGGTACTGCTGCTGTCGCAGACCGCGCGGCGGCTCGGCAAACCGACGGTGCCGGTGCTGTTGCCGGCGGTGACGTGGGTGGCGCAGACGCTGCGCACGGCGGGGATCACGGACTTCTCGCCCGAGCAGATCAGGCTGCTGACACACGGCCGGGTGGTGGACACGACGCAGATGCGTGAGACGCTCGGATTCACACCGAAGTTCACCACCGCCGGTGCCTTCTGCGACTTCGCGCGCAGCCGCGGACCAGGTCTGCTGCCGCCCGAACGGCTGGCCCGTGGCGTCGACCGGCTGGCCGCGCTGGTGCCCACGGGCGGTGACCAGACGTGAGTGCCCAAACGAGGAGGAGCCGAGCCATGGCGGACGCCAAGGTCATCCCGTTCGATGAGGACACCCGTTCGCGCCGGGGCACACCGCGTCCCCGAGGCCGGGCCCGCACAAAGGGTGACACGGGTCCGGGCAGTCCGGCGGTGCCGCCTCCGCTCAGTGCCGTACCGCAGACCCAGGCCGGTGGCGGTGGCCAGGACGGGCAGGAGGACCCGGCTCCGGTGTCCGCCGAGCCCCAGGAGGCCCCGGGCGGCTCGGCGGCGCAGCCGTCGCTGCCCGCGTCCGTCGAGGCGCTTACGGACGCCCTCGGGGGCTTTGCCGACCGACTGCTGGGTGGCCTCTGGGACCGCAAGGTCGCGCACGGCCTGGCCTTCCTGCGGCGCCGCGTCACCGGCGACTACGAGGTCGACGACTTCGGCTACGACCAGGAGCTCACCGACCAGGTGCTGATGTCGCTGCTGCGGCCGCTGTACGACCAGTACTTCCGGGTCGAGGTCAAGGGCATCGAGAACATCCCGGACGAGGGCGGCGCCCTGGTCGTCTCCAACCACTCCGGCACGCTGCCGATGGACGGCCTGATGATGCAGGTCGCCGTACACGACCACCACCCGGCGGGGCGGCACCTGCGGCTGCTCGCCGCGGACCTGGTGTTCGTGCTGCCGGTCGTCAACGAGCTTGCGCGCAAGGCCGGCCACACGCTTGCCTGCGCGGAGGACGCGCAACGGCTGCTGGAGCGCGGCGAGGTCGTCGGCGTCATGCCCGAGGGCTTCAAGGGCCTCGGCAAGCCCTTCTCCGAGCGCTACAAGCTGCAGCGCTTCGGGCGGGGCGGGTTTGTCGCCACGGCCCTCAAGACCGGCGTGCCGATCGTGCCGTGCTCCATCGTGGGCGCGGAGGAGATCTACCCCATGGTCGGCAACGCCAAGACCGTCGCCAGGCTGCTGGGCTTTCCCTACTTCCCGGTGACGCCCACCTTCCCCTGGCTGGGGCCGCTGGGGATGGTGCCGCTGCCGACGAAGTGGACGATCCAGTTCGGCGAGCCGATCCCGACGGACTGCTATGCGCCGGAGGCGGCGGACGACCCGATGCTGGTGTTCAACCTGACGGATCAGGTGCGCGAGACGATCCAGCACACCCTCTACAAGCTGCTGGTGCAGCGGCGTTCGGTGTTCTTCTAGGCACTCCTTGGGGCCCCTCTTGCGAAGCAACAAGGCGGCGGGCGGAGCTGATTCTCAGCTCCGCCCGCCGCCTTGTTGCTGCTAGTCGTCCTCGGCCGCCAGGCCCAGGCCCGGTAGGAGGCCGGGGAGGAGCGGGGGGAGGGTGACGGAGGGTTGGGTGGAGTCGGCGGAGCTGGAGGGGGAGTTACTGGGGGTGGAGGTGGAGCCGCCGTCGACGAGGCCGCCGATGAGGTTGTTGTCGGAGGAGGTGCCGGAGGAGGAGGGGCTGGACTTGCCGGATCCGGTGGATTTGCCGGTGGCGGAGCCCGTGACCGAGGGCGCCGGTTTGCCGGAGGTGCCGGAACGGGTGCCGTTGGGGGGGCCGTTGCGGTTGTCGGCGGTGCCGCCGGTGGACGGGGGGAGCAGCTTCTGGAGCGGGCCGACTTCCTGCTCTATGGCGTCGAAGACGGAGTTGACCCGGTTACCGACGTCCGTGAGCCTGGAGGGGAGGCGGTTGCGCAGCTCGGTCCAGCCTTGGCGGTGGCTGGAGGAGAAGGCGGAGAGCGCCTCGATCGGCTGCAGGGAGCCGTCCCTGCGGTAGGCGGCGCTGAGCAGGCGGTGGCCCTCGGAGGCCTCCTGCTGCATGCCGGACAGGGCCTTGCCGATCTCGCCGACCGACGCGTCGTCGAGACTGCCGTTCCTGCCGCGCTCCATGAGGCGGCGGGCCTCCTGGAAGCGGGTGGAGGCGAGGTCGAGGTAGACCTTGCCCCGGGCGGCGTCGTTGTCGGCCAAATTGAGCCGCATGTCCTCCATGCCGCGCTTGAGGCCGTAGAGCGTATCGCCGGGCAGCGCGTCGGTGCTGGCTGCCGCGACGCCGCCGAGGGCGCCGGCGGCGACGCCGACCGACAGTCCGCCGGCGGCGAGCCGGCGGCCCCAGCGGGAGCTGGGTTTGTAGCGGTGGGCACCGTTGCGGGTGCTGCTGCTGCCGCGCTGCTCGGGCACCTTGAGGGTGCCGTCGGCGAGCGCCGCCTCCATGGCGGCGATCAGCTGGGCGCGCTGCTCGATCTTCTTCGCGGGGTCCAGCGTTGGCCGGGGTACGTCCTCAAGGGCGTCCGCCAGGGCCAGCATTCGGCCCTGGTCCGGGTCGGCATGCCGGTCCGCCGCATGAGCGGCATGAGCACCGTGCTGCTGCTCGCCGACCGCCTGGGGACCGGCGTCCTCCAGGGCCTCGGCGAAGGCGTTCGCCCGCCGGTGCGCTGTTGGGTTCGCGATCACGGGCGGCACCTCCTCTCGTCATTCACACTCGACTCCCCGAAGCGCCCGGAAGGTTGCGTTCCTTGAGCCTGTCCACCCGATCGAGTGACCGGAAGCGAGCAGGGCACCGCAGTGGGGGGTCTGCATTTGATGCAACGAGTGCCGTACGAGTTGGGTTACGCAGTCATGATGATCGGATCGTGCGGATTCGCGCAACGGATCTCACCGGGCGTCTTCGGGGAGCAGTCGGGCCAGTGTGCGCACCGCGCGGTACTGGAGGGTCTTGATCGCGCCCTCGTTCTTGCCCATGACTCGGGCGGTCTCGGCGACCGAAAGGCCCTGGAGGAAGCGGAGCGTGACGCACTCCTGCTGCTGGGGGTTGAGCTTGCGGACGGCCTTGAGCAGTGACTCGTTGGAGAGCGCCTCCAGGACGGAGTCCTCGGGGCTGCGCTCGACCTCGTTGGCGTCGAGCATTTCGCCGGTGACGACTTCGAGGCGGAAACGGCTCGACTTGAAGTGGTCGGCGACCAGATTGCGGGCGATGGTGACCAGCCAGGCGCCGAAGTCGCGGCCCTGCCAGGTGAAGGTCCCGATACGGCGAAGGGCGCGCAGAAAGGTCTCGCTTGTGAGGTCCTCGGCGGTGGCCTTGCCGTTCACGCGGTAGTAGATGTAGCGGTACACCGTGTCGGAGTAGTGGTCGTACAGTCGGCCGAAGGCCTCGGTCTCGCCGGCCTGGGCTCGTTCGACCAGGTCCATCATGCGGCCGCTGTCGCTGTCGGCGGCGGGGCGGCGGGACGCGGAGTTGGCGCCCTGGGCTTGTGTGTTGTGCCGGGTGGTGCGGCGGCCGACGGCGGTGCCCGCCTCGGCCATGGCGTAGAGCGGACCGTAAGCGGAACCGGCGGGCACGGGCGTGGCGAGGGCGGGCATGGCGTACGTGGGGACAAGGGCGCGCAGGTGGTCGGCCACCAGTGCGCGCAACGTAGCCAAGCCAGAGGCGTCAACCCCGGTGTGTGGGTACACGGGACTCCCAGAGGCAGAACTTCCATCACGTGCAGTACGGAACCGTTCACCCGTCGTAGCGACGCGTGGGAACCGGATTGCGTCTGAGGAGAATAACGCTTCGTGCAGGAGACGCTACACCGAGTCGCTGAAATCGCCGATTCCGCCCACTCTCTGGCGGATTGGTGACCACTCAATTATCGAACGTGAAAACGGAATTGACCATATGGGGTCGTGAAATGCTCGCGTGGAGTGCGTGTTGTGGCTGTGTGACACAGCGGGGACTGGGGTGGGCCCAGAGGGGGAAGACCGAAGGGATGGGCTCGGCCGGCCTGCCGTGACCGGTGTCGTGACCGCGCGTGTCCCTAGCGGCGGCGGCGTTGCAGGGCCACGGCGGCCGCCGCGCCCCCGGCCACGGCGCCGACTCCGGCGGCCGCGGGGATGCCGATTTTCGCCGCCTTGCGGCCCGTCCGGTAGTCGCGCAGCCGCCAGTCTTCGCGGCGGGCGTGCTTGCGCAGCCGGGCGTCAGGATTGATCGCGTACGGATGTCCGACCAAAGAGAGCATCGGGATGTCGTTCGACGAATCGCTGTACGCGGCGCAGCGCGAGAGTTCGAGTCCCTCGGCGACGGCCAGCGCCTTGACGGCCTCGGCCTTGGAGGGGCCGTGCAGCGGTTCGCCGACCAGGCGGCCGGTGTAGACGCCGTTGATGTGCTCGGCGACGGTGCCCAGTGCGCCGGTGAGGCCGAGGCGGCGGGCGATGATCGTGGCGGTCTCGACGGGGGCGGCGGTGACCAGCCAGACCCGCTGGCCGGCGTCCAGGTGGGCCTGGGCGAGGGCGCGGGTGCCGGGCCAGATCTTGCCGGCCATGTACTCGTCGTAGATCTCCTCGCCGATGGACATGAGTTCCTCGACGCGGTGCCCCTTGACGATCGACAGGGCGCTGTCGCGCGCCTCCTGCATGTGCTCGGGGTCCTCGGAGCCGGCCATCCGGAAGTACGCCTGCTGCCAGGCGAAGCGGACCAGGTCGCGCTTGTGGAAAAACTTCCGCTTGTACAGGCCCCGGCCGAAGTGGAAGAGGGCCGCGCCCTGCATCACCGTGTTGTCGAGGTCGAAGAAGGCGGCGGCGTGCGGGTCCCCGACGACGGGGAACTCCGGCGGTGCGGCGGGCACGCCTTCTTCCGCGGGTTCCGCCTGCTTGGGCAGCGGAGCCGCGAGGGCGGCCTCGGCCGCGGCCTCGCCTGCCAGGACGCTGCGCGCGGTCGCGGAGCGCCTACGGGGGGTGAGCCATCGCAGAGCGGCCATGTGGCGAGCATAGTCAGTCTGTTCAGCAGTCCCGATGCGGGCATGGAGCGGTCGGGTGAACTCCTTGCGACGGATCTGTTACTCCGGGCCAGCGGTGGGCCGGAACCCGAGCGGGCCCGGGGGCACAATGGCGGGCATGAGGACTGTGACGCTCATCGGCAAACCCGGCTGCCATCTGTGCGACGACGCACGCGTGGTGATCGAGAAAGTCGCCGCGGAGCTGGGAGCGGCGGTGGAGGAGCGCGACATCAACCAGGACGAGGAGCTGTACCGCGCGTACTGGGAACAGATCCCCGTCGTCCTGGTGGACGGCGAACAGCACACCTTCTGGCGGGTGGACGAGGGCCGGCTGAGGCGCGCGCTGGGCGGCTGAGCCGGGCCGCGTGGCCCCCGGTGGGCGAAATGGTCACGTTCCTTTCCGCCCGTGGCTTCGATTACCATCGAGGTCGTTTTGCAGAAGTTCTGCAGCGGGGGTGCGTGTCTAAGGATGGTGACGGCGTGCTCCCGGGCAGGTTTCAGGGGGTGCACGGGGGTTTCGCCGTGGTGGACCTTGAGGCGACCGGGTCCAGTTCGCGGCGCAATCGCGTGGTCGAGGTGGCGGTGGTGCTCCTCGACGCCGAACTGACCGTGGAGGGCGAGTTCTCCACCCTGGTCGACCCCGAGGGCCCGGTGGGGCCGACTCATATCCACGGCATCGAGCACCACCATGTGCTGGCTGCCCGAGCCCCGCGTTTCGCGCAGATCGCGCCGCAACTGCTGAGGCTGCTGTGCGGCAGGGTGCTGGTGGGGCACAACGTGGGCTGCGACCGGGCGTTTCTGGCCGCCGAGTACGCCCGTATCGGCGTCGAATTCCCCGCCGTACCGGAGATGTGCACGATGCGCATGGCGGCGCTGCGCGGCGCCCTGCCCGGAGCCCTGAGCCTGCGGGCCTGCGCCCAGGCGGCCGGGGTCACCGGCTGGTCCGCGCACACCGCGCTGGGTGACGCGCGGGCCACGGCGCGGCTGTTCACGCGGTATGTGACCGAGCCGGTGGAGCGGCACTCGCACGCGCGTCAGCCGTACGCGGTGGGAGCGGTCGTGAAGGCGGCGGCGCTGGACTGGCCGCAGATGGCAGCGGTCGAGGCACCATGGGTGGGACGCCGGAGCACGGAGGTGGCGCGCAGCAGGAACGTTCCGGCGCAGAAAATTGTCTCTTATGTCGGAAATGAGAGCGCGTGATGCCGGTCACTTCCCCCGGGCAAATCGGACACCATCTTTGTGCACGCGTTCACAAAGACATAGATTGGCGTACACGGGGCGACCATAGGGACTGTGGCGCCTGTCGTCCACGCTCTACCCGCAGGAGCATCGTGGCAACTGGCCGAACTCACCGACCGGCGACCCGCAGCCGAGGGATCCCCGAGGCCACCGTCGCCCGTCTTCCGCTGTACCTGCGGGCTCTGACCGCGCTCTCCGAGCGCTCGGTGCCCACCGTGTCGTCCGAGGAACTCGCGGCGGCCGCCGGGGTCAACTCCGCCAAGCTCCGCAAGGACTTCTCGTACCTCGGTTCCTACGGAACCCGGGGCGTCGGCTATGACGTCGAGTACCTCGTGTACCAGATCTCCCGCGAACTGGGCCTGACCCAGGACTGGCCCGTCGTGATCGTCGGCATGGGTAACCTCGGCGCCGCCCTCGCCAACTACGGCGGCTTCGCCTCCCGCGGCTTCCGTATCGCCGCGCTCATCGACGCCGACGCGCACCTCGCCGGAAGGCTCATCGCCGGACTGCCCGTACGGCACGCCGACGAGCTGGAGGACATCGTCGAGGACAACCAGGTGTCCATCGGCGTGATCACCACCCCGGCCGGAGCCGCCCAGGAGGTCTGCGACCGCCTTGTCGCCGCCGGGGTCACCTCGATCCTCAATTTCGCGCCCACCGTGCTGACCGTGCCCGACGGCGTGGACGTACGGAAGGTCGACCTCTCCATCGAGCTGCAGATCCTCGCCTTCCACGAGCAGCGCAAGGCCGGCGAGGAGCTGAGCGAGGCCGTCGATTCGGTCACGCCGCCGGTCGCCGCGAAGACCGTACGTGGCGGGATCAAGCGTCCGGGATCTGACGGGGACCTCCCCGCCGTGATGCCGGCATGAGTCTTCTCGTGGTCGGTCTGAGCCACCGCAGCGCCCCGGTCAGCATGCTGGAACGGGCGGCGCTCGCCGACGAGACCAGGATCAAGCTGCTGCACGAGACGGTCGCCGCCGAGCCGGCCGCCGAGGCCGCGGTGCTCACCACCTGCAACCGCATCGAGCTCTACGCGGACGTGGACAAGTTCCACGCCGGGGTCGCCGAGCTGTCCACGCTCCTCGCGGCACACAGCGAGGTGCCGCTGGAGGAGCTCACCCCTTATCTGTACGTGCACTACGAGGACCGGGCCGTCCACCACCTCTTCTCGGTGGCCTGCGGACTGGACTCCATGGTCGTCGGCGAGGGCCAGATCATCGGCCAGATCAAGGACACCCTCAGCGTCGGCCAGGAGCAGCACACGGCGGGGCGGCTGCTCAACGACCTGTTCCAGCAGGCGCTGCGGGTCGGCAAGCGCGCCCACTCCGAGACCGGCATCGACCGGGCCGGCCAGTCGCTGGTCAGCTTCGGCTTCGACCAGCTCGCCCAGGCCATCGGCGGCGTCGACACCTTCGACAGCTGGGCCAAGGGCAAGCGCGCCCTGGTCGTCGGCGCCGGATCCATGAGCTCGCTGGCCGCCAACACCCTGGCCCGCGCCGGCGTCAGCGAGATCGTCGTCGCCAACCGAACCCACGACCGCGCCGCCCGCCTCGCGCAGGCGGTCGGCGGCCGGGCGGTACGGATGGACGACCTGGCCGCCGAGCTGCCGCACGCCGACATCGTGGTCTCCTGTACCGGCGCGACCGGGCAGGTCATCGCCGCCGAGACGGTCGCCCGCGCGCTGCTCTCCCGTACGGCCTCCGCGCCCATCGGCCTGCTCGACCTGGCGATGCCGCGCGACACCGACCCCGTGGTAGGGACGCTGGACGGCGCCCACCTGGTCGACCTGGAGACCATCGGCACGGCCGCGCAGGACGCGCCCATGGCCGCCGATGTCGACAGGGTCCGCAAAATCGTCTCCGCCGAGGTCGCGGCTTTCGGCGCCGCCCAGCGCGCCGCGCACATCACGCCGACCGTGATCGCACTGCGTGCCATGGCCGCCGAGCTGGTCGCCACCGAACTCGCCCGCCTCGAAGGCCGGGTCCCGAACCTGGACGAACGCGAGCGGGCCGAGGTCACCCAGACTGTGCGCCGCGTCGTCGACAAGCTCCTGCACGCGCCCACCGTGCGGGTCAAGCAGCTCGCGGGCGAACCCGGCGGCGCCGGGTACGCGGACGCGCTGCGCGAACTGTTCGACCTCGACCCGCAGGCGGTCGCCGCCGTCAGCCGGGCCGACGAAACGGCTGAACCGAATCGAGGGCGGGCATGAGTAGCCCGAACGCACTGAAACTGGGCACCAGGCGCAGCGCCCTGGCCATGGCGCAGTCCGGCCAGGTCGCGCAGCAGGTCCGAGAGCTGACCGGGCGGGACGTCGAGCTGGTGGAGATCACCACGTACGGCGACACCTCGCGCGCGCACCTGTCGCAGATCGGGGGCACCGGGGTCTTCGTGTCGGCGCTGCGTGACGCGATGCTCGCCGGTGAGATCGACTTCGCGGTCCACTCGCTCAAGGATCTGCCGACCGCCGACCCCGAGGGGCTGACGGTGGCCGCCATCCCGGTCCGCGAGGACCCCAGGGACGCGCTGGTGGCGCGCGACGGGCTGACCTTCGAGCAGCTCGCCGCCTCGCCGCGCAGGGCGAAGATCGGTACCGGTTCGCCGCGCCGGCTGGCACAGCTGAACCACTGGGCTCGGCAGCACGGCCTCGCGATCGAGACGGTGCCGATTCGTGGCAACGTCGACACCCGGATCGGATATGTTGCCTCGGGCGACCTGGACGCCGTTGTCCTCGCCGCCGCCGGGCTGAGCCGGCTCGGCCGTTTGGCCGAGGCGACCCAGCTGATACCCGCCGACGCCGTACTGCCTGCCCCCGGCCAGGGGGCGTTGGCCATCGAATGCTCTGCGAAATCCGCAGAGCTGGCCTCCGTGCTCGCCGAGCTCGACGACCCGTTCACCCGGGCCGCCGTGACCGCCGAGCGCGCACTGCTCGCCGCCCTCGAGGCCGGCTGCTCCGCCCCTGTGGGCGCGCTAGCCGACCTTGTGGCCGACGGGCAGGTTTCCGAGCTGCGCCTGCGCGGCGTCGTCGGCACGACCGACGGCACGTCGCTGGTACAGATGTCCACCACCGGTGCCACCCCTGCCTCTCGCGAGGACGCCGCGGCACTCGGCCGCGAACTCGCCGCCGAGATGCTCGCCAAGGGTGCGGCCGGTCTTATGGGGGAGCGCGAACTTTGAGCCCCACCGCCGCCGCGGCGACCACGACCTCCGGGACCAAGAGTCCCGCCTGCGGACACGTCACCTTCCTCGGTGCCGGACCGGGAGATCCCGGACTGCTGACCCTACGGGCAGTCGAGGCTCTGGCCGGCGCCGATCTGCTGATCGCCGACCCGCACGTCCTCGACGTCGTACGCGCGCACGCCAGGGCAGGCGTGGACACGGCCGAACCCACGCCCGGCGAGGGCGCGATGGACGCGTCCGCCGTCGCTACCCAGCTTTTCATGGCGTCCGCGCGCACCGGCAAGCGGGTCGTCCGTGCGATCGCAGGCGACCCCGGCCTCGACGGCGGCGCCGCCGAGGAGATGCTCGCCTGCGCCCGCGCCGGCATCCCCTTCGAGGTGGTGCCGGGCGTCGCCGCGGCCGTGGGTGTCCCGGCGTACGCCGGTGTCCCGCTGAGCGGCGACGTACGTTTCCTCGACGCGTCCAGCGCGGGCTCGCGGAGCTGGACCGAGGCGGGCGCGAGTGACGCCACGCTGGTCGTCTCCACGACCCTGCAGACCGTAGCCGCCGCCGCAGCCGAGCTGGTCTCCGCCGGGCGTAAGCCCGACACCCCGCTGTCGGTGACCGTCGCCGGGACCACGACCCGGCAGCGTACGTGGACCGCCACGCTCGCAAGCATCGCCGCCGAGCTCAAGGCCACCAAGGCCCTCCCCACGCCCGAGGGGCCGATCGCGGCGATAGCCGTCGTCGGCGAGCGGACCGTGGAGCGGCGCGAGCAGCTCTCCTGGTTCGAGACCAAGCCGCTCTTCGGGTGGAAGGTCCTCGTCCCGAGGACCAAGGAGCAGGCCGCGTCCCTGTCGGACCAGCTCCGGTCCTACGGCGCCGTGCCGCAAGAGGTGCCGACGATCGCCGTTGAACCGCCGCGTACGCCGCAGCAGATGGAGCGGGCCGTGAAGGGGCTCGTGACGGGGCGCTATGAGTGGATCGCTTTCACGTCGGTGAATGCCGTCAAGGCGGTGCGCGAGAAGTTCGAGGAGTACGGGCTCGACGCGCGCGCCTTCGCCGGGATAAAGGTCGCCGCGGTGGGCGAGTCGACGGCGAAGTCGCTGGTCGAGTTCGGCGTCAAGCCGGACCTCGTGCCGAGTGGTGAGCAGTCGGCGGCGGGGCTGCTGGAGGACTGGCCTCCTTACGACCCCGTTTTCGATCCGATCGACCGGGTGTTCCTTCCGCGCGCCGACATCGCGACCGAAACGCTGGTCGCGGGGCTCGTCGAGCTCGGGTGGGAGGTCGACGACGTCACCGCCTACCGCACGGTGCGGGCGTCGCCGCCGCCGGCGGACACGCGCGAGGCGATCAAGGGTGGCGGGTTCGACGCGGTGCTGTTCACTTCGTCGAGTACGGTGCGGAATCTGGTCGGTATCGCGGGTAAGCCGCACAATGTGACCGTCATTGCGTGCATCGGTCCTGCGACCGCGAAGACGGCGGAGGAGCATGGGCTGCGGGTTGACGTGATGTCGCCGGAGCCGTCCGTGGAGGCGCTCGCCCAGGCCCTCGCGGACTTCGGCACCCGGCGCCGTGACTCCGCCGTCGCCGCCGGCGACCCCGTCACCCGCCCCAGCGAACGCCGCCCCGGCTCCCGGCGCCGCGCCCGCGTCTGACTGCATCGGGCGGTTGACCCCCGCCCCTTCCCGAAACCAGGACCCCCACCCCCAGATCCTCCCCCAGCGTCGCCGGGGGCACCCCCAGGTCCTCAAACGCCGGACGGGCTGGTTCTAAGCGGCCACGGACCGGCACCGAACAACGCACGCGTCCGGGGTCCAGGGGCAGCGCCCCTGGTTTCGGGAAGGGGCGGGGTGGGGGAAAGCTCACCGGCCACGGGCCCGCGCCCAGCCGACGACACCAGGCACGGGGCGGTGCCCCCGGCACGGCGGAGGGGGCACTCTCCCCCAGACTCCGTCCGGGGGTACCCCCACCAGCCTTCGGCCGGTGGGGGTACCCCCGGCGAAGCCAGGGGGAGGACCCCCACCCAGACGGAGTCTGGGGGAGAGTTCGGCGCAGCCGGGCGAAGCCCGAGAGGCTCCCCTGGGGCCGAGCGGTGCGAGCACGGCGTGAAGGATCGGACCCGGCACGGCGTCGGCAAAAGGGCGGGTAGGACGGGCGTACCGTGGGATGACAGGGAAGCGTGGTGTGAGGCAGAGGTAGGCGGAGCGATGGGCAGCGGGTACGGCGAGTTTCCGGGGGCGCGGCCGAGGCGGTTGCGGGTGGGCCCGGCGATGCGGCGGATGGTGGCGGAGACGCGGCTGCATCCGGCGGAGCTGATCCTGCCGATGTTCGTGCGGGAGGGCGTGAGCGAGCCCGTGCCGATCAGCGCGATGCCGGGGGTCGTACAGCACTCGAGGGACACGCTGCGGAAGGCGGCCGCGGAGGCGGCCGAGGCGGGCGTGGGCGGGCTCATGCTGTTCGGGGTGCCGGAGGATGCGAAGAAGGATGCCGTGGGTACGCCGGGGACGGACCCGGACGGGATCCTGCAGGTGGCGATCCGGGATGTCATCAGCGAGGTCGGCGACGCGATCGTGGTCATGTCCGACCTCTGCCTGGACGAGCACACCGACCACGGCCACTGCGGCGTACTGGATGCCGCCGGCCGGGTCGACAATGACGCGACGCTGCTCCGGTACGCCGAGATGGCCCGGGTCCAGGCGGACGCGGGCGCCCATGTGGTCGGCCCGAGCGGCATGATGGACGGCCAGGTCCGGGTGATCCGGGAGGCACTGGACGGCGCCGGATACCAGGACGTGAGCATCCTCGCGTACACCGCGAAGTACGCGTCGGCTTTCTACGGGCCCTTCCGGGAGGCCGTCGGGTCGTCGCTGCAGGGCGACCGGAAGACGTATCAGCAGGACCCGGCGAACCTCCGGGAGTCGATGCGCGAGCTGGCCCTGGATCTGGCCGAGGGCGCGGACATGGTGATGGTGAAGCCCGCGATGCCGTATCTGGACGTGCTGGCGAAGGTCGCGGAGTCGGTGGACGTGCCGGTGGCGGCCTACCAGATCAGCGGGGAGTACTCGATGATCGAGGCGGCCGCCGCCAACGGCTGGATCGACCGTGACCGGGCGATCATGGAGACACTGACGGGCATCCGCCGCGCCGGCGCGAACATGATCCTGACCTACTGGGCGACCGAGGTCGCCCGGCGGCTCGGCTGAAGCGCTAGGGCCTGTCCGGCCGATCTCCGTGGGAGAAGGAGCGGCCCGCCGCGCCAGCGGCTGATGTCCGCAGCGGCACCTGCGATCGCAAGGCGCTGGGGGCACCCCCGGACGGAGTCTGGGGGAGAGTGCCCTCGATGGGGGTCCCCCCTGCTCGAGCGAAGCCGAGAGCTTGGGGGTGGGGGTACCTCCCGGCCGAAGGCTGGGGGAGAGCTACTAGGGCATTTCGGCAACGCCGCGAGCGCTGGTGCCTGTGGGCACTCTCCCCCGGACTCCGTCCGGGGGGACCCCCACCAGCCTTCGGCCGGTGGGGGTCCCCCCGGCGAAGCCAGGGGGAGGACCCCCACCCAGCCGCCAGGCTGGGGGAGGCACGCGACGCCACGGAGATCAGCCGGACAGGCCCTAAAGCTCAGTCCCACCAGAAGCGCCAGAAGTCCTTCCCCAGGACGGCGTGTTCGGCGTAGGCGCGCAGGGTGTCGTAATCCCGGTCGCCCTGGGTGATGTTGTCGGGGCAGAAGGAGTAGTGCTCGGCGGCGACGGCCTCGGCGTCGTCCAGGGTCTTCGGTGGGGCGCCGACGGAGACGACGAGCTGGTCGAAGCCGATGGCGACGACGCGTATGCCGAAGCGGTCCTCCCAGGAGCGCAGGACGGCGGAGAGCCGGGCGACGTCGTTCTCGTGGTTGACGGGGCCGTACCAGCCGAGGGCGGCGGGTATGTCGGCGCTGCGGCGGGCGTGGACCAGGGCCGGGCGGAGGTCGCTGGACCACTTGTCCCGGACGAGGGCGGCCGCGATCTCCGTTGCCCTGGCGTCGGGTTCGGTGCCGGCGGCCGGCTGCTGAGCCGGCGCCAGGCCGGGCCAGTCCTCGTCCACGAAGTCCTCGTCGTACTCCCACAGCTCGGCCAGGACATCGTCGGGATCGTGTTCGCCGGGGTAGGACATCGCGTCGGGGTCGAGCCCCCACTCCTCCAGCGGCTGGTCCTCGAGGTCGACCAGCACCGGCTGGAGCCCGGCGGCCATCCGCGCGGGCAGCAGCCGCGACCAGGAATCGGGGGCGGCCGGCTCGTCCGCGTACCAGAGCAGGGCGGGCTGCTCGGGGGTGTCGAGGACGCTGCCGGGCGGCAGTTGGAGCCCGAGGGAGTGGCCGGTCGGGTCATCGGCCAGCTGGGGCAGGGGGTTGGGAAGCATCGCCATACCGCATGACTGTAGGGCGGGCCACTGACAACGGCGGCCCGCCCCCCCAGGCCCTAGAGCTGCTCGGGCGTGCGGATACCCAGCAGCGTCATGCCCTGCCGCAGGGTGCGGCCGGTGAGGTCGGCGAGGAAGAGCCGGTTCTCGACGGTCTCGGGGGTGTCGGCCTTCAGGACCGGGCACTGCTCGTAGAAGGTCGCGAGGGCGGACGCCACCGAGTAGAGGTACGAGGCCAGCTTGTGCGGCTCGTACGTCTCCGCGACACCGGCGAGGGTGTTGCCGAACTCGTCGAGCAGCAGCCCGAGGGCCCGCTCGGCGGGCGCCAGCGGCAGCTCCGGGTGCGCCGCCGGCTTCGCGTCCCCCGCCTTGCGGAGGATCGACCGGATACGGGCGTAGGCGTACTGGAGGTAGACGCTGGTGTCGCCGGTGAGCGAGACCATCCGGTCGAGGTCGAAGACGTAGTCCCGGCCGAGCGAGGTGGACAGGTCGGCGTACTTGATCGCGCCGATGCCGACCTCGGCGGCGCGCGCCGCGACCACTTCCTCGGACAGCTCCTCGTTCTTCGCCCGGATGACGACGGCCGCCCGCTGGACCGCCTCGTCCAGCAGGTCCTCCAGCTTGGTGGAGACACCCTCACGGGTCTTCAGCGGCTTGCCGTCCTTGCCCAGCACTGTGCCGAAGGGCAGGTGTTTGACGGTGACCTCGTCGGTGAGCCAGCCGATCCGCCGCGCGGCCTCGAAGACCATCTTGAAGTGCAGGGCCTGCCGCGCGTCGACGACATAGAGCAGGGTGTCGGCGTGCAGGTCGGCTGTCCGGTTGCGGATCGCGGACAGGTCGGTGGCGGCGTAGCCGAAGCCGCCGTCCGCCTTCTGGACGATCAGCGGGACCGGCTCGCCGTCCTTGCCCTTGATGTCGTCGAAGAACACGCACAGCGCGCCGTTGGAGCGCACAGCGACGCCGGACTCCTCCAGCAGCGTGCAGGTCTCGATGAGCATGTCGTTGTAGCCGGACTCGCCGACGATGTCCTCGTCACGGATGGCGATGTCCAGCTTGTCGTACACCGAGTAGAAGTAGATCTTCGACTCATCGACGAACCGCTGCCACAGCGCCAGCGTCTCGGGATCGCCGGCCTGGAGGTCGACGACCCGCTTGCGGCTGCGGGTCTTGAAGTCCTCGTCCGCGTCGAACAGCTTCCGCGACGCCTTGTAGACACGGTCCAGGCGGGACATCGACTCCTCGCCCGCCGCCGTCTCGCCGGCTTCGTGGTCCAGCTCGTGCGGGTGCTCGATCAGATACTGGACGAGCATGCCGAACTGGGTGCCCCAGTCGCCGATGTGGTGCCGCCGGATCACCTTTTCGCCCTCGAACTCGAGGATCTTGGTGATCGCGTCACCGATCACGGACGACCGCAGGTGGCCGACGTGCATTTCCTTCGCCACGTTCGGCTGCGCGTAGTCGACCACGGTGGTGCCGGGGTCGGCCTTCAGGGGCACGCCGAGCCGGTCGTCGGCGGCGCGGGCGGCGAGCGTCCGGGTGATCGCGGCGTCGCTGACCGTGATGTTGAGGAAGCCGGGGCCCGAGACCTCGATGGCGGCGATCAGGCCGTCGTCGTCGCCAGTGGGGAGGGCTTCCACGACCTGGGCGGCGACCTCACGCGGATTGGCCTTGTTCCGCTTGGCCAGACCCAGTACTCCATTGGCCTGGAAGTCGGCCCGGTCGCTACGTCGCAGCAGCGGGTCGGCACCGAGGGCGTCAGCGACGCGCTGCTGGATCGAGGCGGAAAGGGAAGGGACCGAGGCCATGGGATGGATGCCGTTCCTGAGAGGGGGCTGAGATCGATTCTCAGTATCCCACGCGGCTACCACCCAATATTCTCTGGGACAATTGGTGGGTACCCGCTAGGGCCTGTCCGGCGGATCAGGGTCGGATAGGCCGCGGCTCCCCCAGGTGCGGTGCATCGCAAGGCGCCGTGCCAGACGCCGCGGACCCGGCCATGATCCGCCGGACAGGCCCTAAACCTCTGGAAGGAAGTCGAGACAGTGGCTCAGAGCACCGAGGCCGACTGGGTCGCCCGCTTCGCGGACGACGTCATCGCGGAAGCCGAGCGGCGGGCCCCGGGCAAAAAGGTCATCGTCGCATCCGGGATCAGCCCCTCAGGGCCGATCCACCTCGGCAACCTGCGCGAGATCATGGTCCCGCACCTTGTGGCGGACGAGATCAAGCGCCGGGGGGTGCCGTGCGAGCACATCCTTTCCTGGGACGACTTCGACCGTTACCGCAAGGTCCCGGCCGGTTACGAACCTCCCCCTGGCTCCGCCGGGGGCACCCCCACCTTCGCCGAGCACATCGGCAAGCCCCTGACCTCCGTCCCGGCTCCAGAGGGAAGTGAGTACGAGACCTGGTCCGACCACTTCAAGGCGCCCTTCCGGGCCGCGCTGAAGACGCTGGGCGTCGAGGTCACCGAGATCAGCCAGACCCACGAGTACCTGTCCGGCACCTACCGCGAGCAGATCCTGCTCGCCATGCGCGAGCGGCGCCGCATCGACGAGGTGCTCGGCCGCTACCGGACGAAGAAGAAGCCCGAGACGGAGCAGGACGACGAGGACGCCGCGCCGGCCGCCGACGCCGCCGAGTACTTCCCGTACAAGCCGTACTGCTCGAACTGCGACCGCGACCTGACGACGGTCACCTCGTACGACGACGAGACGACCGAGCTGACCTACACCTGCCAGGCGTGCGGGCACTCCGAGACGGTGCGGCTGAGCGAGTTCAACCGAGGCAAGCTGGTCTGGAAGGTCGACTGGCCGATGCGCTGGGCCTTCAAGGGTGTGGACTTCGAGCCGTCCGGTGTCGACCACTCCTCGCCGGGCTCCAGCTTCACCGTCGGCAGCCAGCTCGTCCGCGAGATCTTCGGCGCCGAGCCGCCCATCGGCCCGATGTACGCCTTCGTCGGCATCAGCGGAATGGCCAAGATGAGCAGCTCCAAGGGCGGGGTGCCGGTCGCTGCGGACGCCCTGCAGATCATGGAGCCGCAGCTGCTGCGCTGGCTGTACGCCCGTCGGCGGCCGAACCAGGCCTTCAACATCTCCTTCGGCGACGAGATCTCCCGTACGTACGACGAGTGGGACGCCCTCGAGCGCAAGATCGAGGCCGGAACGGCCGCCCCGGTCGATGTCGCGGTCCACTCGCGCGCCGCAGGAACCGCGTCCGGCGTGCTGCCGACGACGCCGCGCAAGCTGCCCTTCCGTACGCTCGCGTCGGTCGTCGACATCACCACCGGGGACGAGAAGCAGACGCTCCGCATCCTGCGCGATTTCGACCCCGAGCACCCGCTCGGCTCGCTGGACGAGGCACGGCCGCGGCTGGACTGCGCGGTGAACTGGGTCAACACCCACGTCGAGCCCGAGAACCGTACGCAGGTGCGGACCGAGCCGGACCGAGAGACGCTCGCGGCGCTGTCGGACAGCGACCGGCAGGCGCTGAAGCTGCTGGTCGACGGCCTGGACGAGCACCGGTCGCTGGACGGGCTGACGACGCTCGTCTACGCGGTGCCCAAGATCCAGGCCGGCCTGGAGCCGGACGTCAAGCCGACACCCGAGCTGAAGGTGGCGCAGCGGTCGTTCTTCGCGCTGCTCTACAAGCTGCTGGTCGGGCGGGACACCGGGCCCCGGCTGCCCACGCTGCTGCTCGCAGTGGGCGCCGACCGGGTGCGGGAACTGCTCGGCGGGTGACCAGGCGGTAGTCAGGGCCGAATGTGCGGCCCTGACTACGGCACGTACTGGTCGTCCATCTCGCTGCTGAAGCGCTCGTGCAGCTCCCGGAGGTCGTTGACCACGGCCCTCTCCGGGAGGATGTCGCCGCCGTACAGCTCGTTGAGCTTGCGGACCAGGCGCCGGGCGTTGGGCCGCTCACCGGTCTCGGCGATCAGCTGGCGGTAGGCGTGGAAGTACGCGTCCTCCCGCGACACGCCGTCCGGGAGCGGGACGGACGGCGGCTCCGGCTCCGGGCCGGTCGCGAGGGGACGGCGGCCGTTGGCGGCTGTCCGGGGCTGTACGGCCTCCGGCTCGGGCTGCCACATGGGCTCGGGCTGCGGTGTCGGGGACGGGGCCCAGGGCGCGATGGGCAGGCCGTTGGCGTCGATCGGCGGGGCCGCCTGGCGCTGGGCGGGGAACGGCACGGGAACTGCGGCCTCAGCGGCCGGGGCGACGATGGCCGGGGGCGACGGCGCCGGGGTGGTCGGCGAAAGCTCGTCCGGCACTGCCGGGATCGTCTCCGACAGCGGTACGCCGAACCGCGCGAGCCGCAGCGGCATCAGTGCCTCGATCGGTGCGCGGCGGCGCCAGGCGCGCCCGTAACGGGCCCGCAGGCGTGCCTGGTAGACCAGCCGCTCCTGCTCGAGGCGGATCACTTCGTCGTACGAGCGCAGCTCCCACAGCTTCATCCGCCGCCAGAGCCGGAAGGTCGGCCAGGGCGCGAGGATCCAGCGGGTGATGCGTACGGACTCCATGTGCCGGTCGGCGGTGATGTCCGCGACCCGGCCCACCGCGTGCCGCGCCGCCTCGACGCTGACCACGAACAGGACCGGGATGATGGCGTGCATCCCGACGCCCAGCGGGTCCGGCCACGCGGCGGCGCCGTTGAAGGCGATGGTGGCGGCGGTCAGCAGCCAGGCCGTCTGCCGCAGCAGCGGGAACGGGATCCGCAGCCAGGTCAGCAGCAGGTCCAGGGACAGCAGCACGACGATGCCCGCGTCGATGCCGACCGGGAAGACGTTCGCGAACCAGCCGAAGCCCTTGGCCAGCGCCAACTCCCGCACGGCCGCGTACGAGCCCGCGAAGCCGATCGCGGCAATCACCACCGCCCCGGTCACGACCACACCGGCCAAGATCCGGTGCGTCCGAGTCATAGGTATCGCGGCCACGCCCGCCCCTCCTGCATTCGCCGAACTGGCGGGGCCAGCCTGTCACATGAGATGAGTAGCAAGACGCACAAAGCGGCGTAATCGGTGCAGGAGGGGTGGCAGTTGTTACGCGTTCTTCGCCGCGACCGACGCCACGGCCTCCTTGGCCGCCTTCAGCGCGTCCGACTGCAGGGCCGATGCCTTCGGTGTCTTCGCGGTCTCGAACCCCGCGCCGTTGTAGGACAGGGTCACCACGACATTCCCGGTCCGCGCGATCACGGTCACGTTTTCGTACTGCTCCTTGTCCTTCTTCACCCCCGCCGTGACGACGGTCGCCTCGTCCCCGACGCCGGTGACCGCTTCCGCCTTGGCGCCGCTGACCGCCTTGGTCTCGGTCAGCTGCTCCGCGTACCGCTTCTCCGCCTGGCTCTGGGCCGTGCCGATGCCCGCGACCGAGTCGAAGCGCTGCAGCGCCACATCCAGCCAGCGGTACTGATATCCGTCCAGGCCGTTCCAGGAGCAGCCGCCCCGGGAGGAGGAGTCCGAGGACTTGGCGGCGTCACCGGAGGCGTTCTTCGCCTTCGGGACGAGCGACGTGACGGTCGTGGCGGAGATCGTCCTGCACGGCTCCGGCAGCGCTTGGTACTTCGCGGTGGCCAGGCTCGGCGAGGCGGAGCCCGAGGTCGAGGCGGAAGCAGAACCGCCGGCCGTCGACTTGTCGGACGAGCTCGACGAGGCCGAGGAGCAGCCGGTGACAAGGGCTGCGGAGATGGTCGCGGCGGCCGCGCAGGCGAGCAGTCGGGCGGGGCGCGGGGCTGATCGTTGCATGGGTCCTTCGCTCACTTCGTACAGACAGCAAACGGCCAGACTACGCGTTTTGCCTTATCGGGCGAATTGATCTGCCACTTCGCCCGCCACCTTGCGGGCCCCGTCCTGCAGTTCCTGGCTTCCCGGATTGACCGAATTGTCCGTCGACCATTCCGAGTACTCGACGGTGACCAGCACATTCGACTTCCGGAACACGATGGTGATGTCGCGATGCACGCCGGAGTCCTGGGTCTTGAGCACGTCATCGATGTACGCGCTGTTGCCAAGGCCACTCAGAGTGCGGGGCGCGACGGAAGCGGAGTCCGAGGCGGAAGCGGAGGCGGACGGCGTGGTCGAGGCGGAGGCCGAGTCCGACGGGGTGGCCGAGGCGGACGTCGCCGTCTCGATGCCGGCCGCGAGCGCCTTCTCGTCGTAGTCCGTGGCGGCCTGCGACTCGTCGCTCACCGCGTTGTCGTAGGACACCACGCGCAGGAAATCGACGTGCAGATAGCGATTGCCGTCGCTCGTCGTGCCCGTCCACCCGCAACCGACCCGCCGGTCGGTGTCATATGTCAGCTCCGCCGTGCCCGCGTAGTCCTTCGCGCCCGGCACCAGCGACTTGAGGGTGTTCATGTTCACCGCCCCGCACGGCTCCGGCAGCACCCGGTACTTCCCCGGCGCCACCGACGGGCTCGCCGATCCGGTTGCCGCCTTGCCGTCGGCTGTGCCGGCGGCCGAGCCGCTCGATGAACTGCACGCCGTCAGCGCGGCGAGTGCGACGGTGAACGCGGTGACGGACAGCGCGGCCCGCCGCATCGCACGGGACGAATGGGGTCGGTCTCCCGATGGCAGCACTGACCTGGCCCCTTCCTCGAAATCCCGTGGCGCGGTAACGCGACCGGTGGACACAATGTTTACCGCACTGGTCTGGGTGGGCGCCCGATCATGGACCTTTTTAGTCCGCTTTGTGCTTGATTTCTGCTTTCGATAAGACTTGATTTGTTGTACCTGTTTGTCTGGGGATGAAAGTGTCATACACCGAGGTACCCGGCGTCCGCGTCCCGATCCGCATGTGGACCGACCCGTCCGGCGTCGAGGACGTCGCCATGCAGCAGCTGCGCAACGTCTCCACCCTGCCCTGGATCAAGGGCCTCGCTGTGATGCCCGACGTCCACTACGGCAAGGGCGCCACCGTCGGCTCCGTCATCGCCATGCACGGCGCCGTCTGCCCGGCGGCGGTGGGCGTCGACATCGGGTGCGGGATGAGCGCGGTCAAGACCTCCCTGACCGCGAACGATCTTCCCGGTGACCTGTCGCGCCTCCGCTCCAAGATCGAGCAGGCGATTCCGGTCGGCCGAGGCATGCACGACGAGGCCGTCACCCCGGACCGCTTCCACGGCGTGCCGACCGCCGGGTGGGACGACTTCTGGGCGGGGTTCGACGGGCTGGCGGAAGCGGTCAAGTTCCGTCACGAGCGGGCCGTGAAGCAGATGGGAACGCTCGGCTCGGGGAATCACTTTTGGGAACTATGCCTTGATTCGGACAATTCGGTCTGGATCATGCTCCACTCCGGATCCCGCAACATCGGCAAGGAACTCGCCGACTACCACATCGGTGAGGCCCAGAAGCTCCCGCACAACCAGGGCCTGGTCGACCGCGACCTCGCCGTCTTCATCGCGGACACCCCGCAGATGGCGGCCTACCGGCGCGACCTCTTCTGGGCTCAGGAGTACGCGAAGCGGAACCGCGCGATCATGATGGCCCTCTCGCAGGACGTGATCCGGCGGGAGTTCAAGAAGGCCAGGGTCACCTTCGACGATGTCATTTCCTGCCACCACAACTACGTGGCCGAGGAGCGCTACGAAGGCATGGACCTGCTGGTCACCCGCAAGGGCGCCATCCGCGCCGGAAGCGGTGACTACGGGATCATCCCGGGGTCCATGGGCACGGGTTCGTACATCGTCAAGGGCCTGGGAAATGCCGCAGCCTTCAACTCCGCCTCGCATGGCGCAGGCCGCAAGATGAGTCGTAGCGCGGCGAAGAAGCGGTTCTCGACTCGGGATCTGGAGGAGCAGACCCGGGGTGTGGAGTGCCGGAAGGAGTCAGGCGTGGTTGACGAGATCCCGGGTGCGTACAAGCCGATCGAGAAGGTCATCGACCAGCAGCGGGACCTGGTCGAGGTCGTCGCGAAGCTGAAGCAGGTCGTCTGCGTGAAGGGTTGAACGGTGGGGGCAGCCGCGCACGGTTGCCCCCTTCCGGCTGCTGCCCTGCCCCTGCCCACCCGGCCGCTGGTTGGGGGACTTCACCGCCAAAACTCCGGTGCGATGGGACTTGGGCTGGGGTAGCGTCGCCGCGCATGACTCCTTCCCGTGTCCGTCCTTCTTACGACGCCGACGAGCGGGCCCAGCTCGTCGGCTGGCTCGACATGCAGCGCGCGGTCATCCGCTGGAAGTGCGAAGGCCTGTCGGACGAGAGCGCCCACCGGCCCCTGCTTCCGGCCTCGCCGTACATGACGACGGCGGGCATCGTCTCCCACCTGCGCTGGGTGGAACACCTCTGGTTCGAGGTCGTCTTCCTGGGCCGGCCCGCCGAGGGTCCGCAGTTCGAGGAGCCCGAGGACGCGGACATGATGGTCGAGGGCATCCCGCTCGCGCAGCTCCTTGAGGAGTACGACCGGCAGTGTGAGGTGTCGAACGAGATCATCGCGGCCCACGCGCTGGATGACACGGGCCGGCACCCGGACTTCCCTTCTTCTGCAGCCAGTTTGCGGTGGTTCTTGTTCCACATGATCGAGGAAACCGCCCGGCACGCCGGCCACCTGGACGTCATACGGGAGCTTCTCGACGGCGAGAAGGGCTACTACTGACTGCGCCGCTCAGGCGGGGAGGTCGCCCTCCCGGACGGCGTTCACGAAGGACGTCCAGGCGGTGGGGGAGAAGGCGAGAGCCGGGCCCTCCGGGTTCTTGGGGCTGCTACTGCTCGGCGCTAGCGGCCGCCGACGCGCTTGCCGGTGACGGGGCCTTCGAAGGTGCCGCCCTTGCCGATCTCGATGTGGTCGCCGGCGCCGGGGTGGTGGTCCTGGCCCTCGACGCCGTCGACCTCCTTGCCGACCACCGCGTCGCGGAAGGTGGCTCCGGGGCCGATCTCGATGTGGTCGCCGGCCTCGGCCCGTACCGTCCTGGCCCGGGCCGCCGATGCCTTCACCCGGGCCAACGCCCCCGCCGAAGCCGCCGAGGCCCGCGAGGCCGCCGAGGCCCACCGCCTCGCGGAGGAGGAGTAGGTCACCCTTCTCCGGGCACCCGGTGCACCTTGTGCTGCGCCGCCTGGGCCCTGGGCCGCAGCACCAGCAGGTCCACATTCACGTGCGAGGGCCGCGTGACCGCCCACACGACGGTGTCCGCGACGTCATCCGCAGTGAGTGGCTCGGCCACGCCCTCGTACACGGCCGCGGCCTTGTCCGCGTCCCCCCGGAAGCGGGTGACGGCGAACTCGTCCGTCTTCACCATGCCCGGCGCGATCTCGATGACCCGGACCGGATCGCCGCACAGTTCCAGTCGCAGCGTGGCCGCGATCGCGTGGGCGCCGTGCTTGGCGGCGACGTAACCGCCGCCGCCCTCGTAGGCGACGAAGCCCGCCGTGGACGACAGGATGACGACGGTGCCGTCACCGCTGGCGGTGAGTGCGGGGAGGAGTGCCTGCGTGACATTCAGGACGCCCAGCACATTGACCTCGTACATCGCGCGCCAGTCGTCGGGGTCGGCCTTGGCGACGTACTCGGTGCCGAAGGCACCGCCCGCGTTGTTGATGAGGACGTGGACTTCGGGGAGGGAGGCCGCGAAGGCGTCGACGGCGGGGCGGTCGGTGACGTCGAGGGCGTGGGCGGAGACCGAGGCGCCGGCGGCGGTGAGCTCCTTGGCCAGGGATTCGAGGCGGTCGGCGCGGCGGGCGGTAAGGACGACGTGGTATCCGGCGGTGGCGAGTTTGCGGGCGGTGGCGGCGCCGATGCCGCTGCTTGCGCCGGTGACGACTGCGGTGCGGGGGCTCATGTCGCGGGGCCTTTCACCAGTTGAGGGGCTGTGTGTGCAGCATAGGCGGGGTGAGGCGGAGGACCTCGAAGGGCACCCTCACGGCCCCGTCATGTGGCCGGGCCCGTCCAGCGGTCGAGGGCATCTCGGAGGTCCGCCGAGTCGGCCGTGTCCGAGGCCCAGGCGATGTAACCGTCGGGGCGGACGAGCAGGGTGGTGCGGCGGTCGCCTGACCAGGTCGCCGGTGTGACCCGGGGGTCCGTGGTGCGGGAGAGCCAGCGGGCCTCGTACATGCCGTAGTCGGTGCCGAGGGCGCGGCGGGCGATGTCGCGGACGTCGGCCGGTCGATGGGGTCGGTGTCGGGGCGTTGGCTGAGCCGGTCCCAGCCCATGACGCGGTACCAGCCGTCGCCGAAGGGGGCGATGAAGGCGAAGGCGTCGCCCGTGCCGTTGACGGTGAGCAGGCCCTCGGGCTTCTCGGCCAGGCGGACGTCGGCGAGCACGATCGACTTGATGACCGAGTGGCCCGGGAAGGGTAGGCCGAGGGCGGAGCGCTCAGGAAGCGACGGTCGAGGCCTTGCCGAGTGCTGTGAGGGCTTCCTTGGCGGCGGACAGCGCGCCCTGGCGTACGTCGGTGGCGCTCGGGGCCTTCTTGGTCTCGAAGTTGCTGCCGTTGTAGGTGACGGTGACCAGGGCGTTGCCCTTGCGTACGACGAGGACCGCTTCCTGCGTCTGCTGGCCGCCGTCCTTGGTCAGCGAGGTGCTGACGGAGGCCTCGTCGCCGACCCCGGTCAGGGCCGAGGTCTGCTTCTGCGCGGTGTAGGTCTTGCGCGCCGTCGCCGCGGCGCTCTGGCCTGTCGTGCCGTTGTCGGCGGAGGCGACCTCGAAGGTCACGTCGAGCCAGCGGTAGTCGAAGCCCTTGAGAGCGTTCCAGGAGCAACCGGTCCGGTGTGTCGGGTCCGTGAGCTTGAGCTCCTTGCCGGCCGGTTTGACGTCCGGGACGAGCTTCTTGAGGGTGGCGGCCGTGATCGAACCGCAGGCCGCGGGCGGCGTGGAGTACGACGCACCCGACCCGGATCCGGACTTCGACCCCGACCCCGACCCCGACCCCGAATTCGTACCGGAACCGGAGGACGAGGAGGACGGCGCGGGCGACTGAGCTGAGGCCTGGCTGCCCGCATCGGCGGTCGAGTTGCCGGTCGTCGTCATGGACCAGCCGACGATCGCCAGGACGACGGTGGGCAGCAGTCGTGCCGCAAGGGTGATGGGCAGAGGCGCCACAGGGTCTTCTCTTCGGTCGTAAGGATGACGACGAAAATGAGACTGCCATACGAATGTGGGAACTGACAGTCTCGTCGGCCTCTGCTTTCACACGGTCCACACAACTACGGTGGCGCCACTACAATGCCGCCGCCCCCACTGTGTGCCGCAACAGCAGAGCCGTGGTCACCGGCCCGACGCCACCCGGCACCGGCGTCAGCGCGCCCGCCACAGGTGCGACCGATGCCGCGTCCACGTCGCCGACCAGGCCACCGTCCTCCGCCGGATTGGTGCCGACGTCGACCACGACCGCCCCCGGGCGCACATGCGCGGCGGTGATCAGCCCCGCCCGCCCGACGGCGGCCACCACGACATCGCAGGCCGACGTGACGGCGGCCAGGTCGGCCGTACGCGAGTGGCAGACGGTGACCGTGGCGTTCCGGTCGAGCAGCAGGTGCGCGGCGGGCTTGCCGACCACCGTCGACCGGCCCACGACCGCGACATGGCGGCCGGTCAGCTCGACCTTGTGGTGGTCGAGGATCGCCACGACCGCCTCGGCGGTTGCGGGCGCGTAGGCGGGGAGTCCGGCGGCCAGCCGCCCGAGGCTGAGCGGATTCGCGCCGTCCACGTCCTTCTCGAAGGCGATGGCGGAGGCGAGGTCCTCCAGCGCGGCTCCTTCCGGGAGCGGGGTCTGCAGGATGATGCCGTGTACGGCGGGGTCGTCGCTGAGCGCGGCCAGCCGGGCGCGGATGGCCTCCGCGCTCGCGTCGGCGCCGAGGTCGACGAGGTCGCAGGCGATGCCGGCCTTCTCCGCCGCGCGTGCGATGGAGCGTACGTACCAGGCGCTGGACTCGTCCGCCGTGGCGATGACGACGGCCAGCTTCGGTCGCCGGCCCGCTGCCGTCAGCTCGGCGGCGCGGGCGGCGGTCTCCGTACGGATCGACGCGGCGAGCTCCTTGCCCGACAGGCCCAGGGCGCTCACTTGGCGATCTCCTTGCGCACGGCGTCCGTGACGCGCTCGGCGCGGGCGGCGATGGCGTCCACCGCGTCCGCCGAGGCGGTGAGTTCGGCGCGGGCCTGCTCGTCCTTGATGCCGCCGAGGTTGATCTCGACGTTCACGCGGGCGGTGGTCGCGGCGGCGCGGGCCGCCTCGGTGGCGGCGGCCACATCCGAGACGACATTGGGGTTGCCGATCGGCAGCAGCTCGGCGGCCAGGTCGACCACCCGGCCCGCGACCGCGATCACCTCGGCCGGCGGCCGACCCGCGCCGATCAGCGCGGCGGCGATGGCGGCGGAACGGGCCGACGCGTCCTCGTCGGTGGCTTTCGGCAGCTTGTACGCCTCCGTGACGGCGGTGAAGGCCGCCGCGTCGTCCTCCGCCAACCGGAGTGCGGTGGACCGCAGTTCGTCGCTCGCGGCGATGATCCGCTCGACGGTCTCGCGGTGCTGCGCGTACTTCTCGCCGGTGCTGTAGCGGGCGACCATGCCCACCAGCGCCGCGCCCTGCGCCGCGTGCAGGGCGGCTGCCGCGCCTCCGCCCGGGGCGGGCACGCGTGCGGCCAGCCGCTCCAGGAAGTTGTCGATCGTCTCGTCGCGCATGGGCGCTCGTCCTCCCGCAGACCGGCTGCTGATCTTCTGATCGTCGCAGGTGAATCCTCCCACGACGGCAACCGGCCCCTGCGGATCGACGTCCCAGATGCCATGACCCGCAACGCGACCCGCTACCTCTATCTCGCCCGCCACGGCCAGGCACTACCCGACGAGAGCGGCCTCACGGACACCGGCCGCCGCCATGCCGCCCTGCTCGGCGAGCGGCTGCGGGAGGTGCCGCTGTCCGTCGTCCACCACGGGCCGCATGTCACCAGGGCTACGCCACCGGCCCCCCGATCAGCCTGCCGCCGGGGTCTGGTCCTGCTGGGCGCGGCCGGCGAGCGACGACACGCGCGCGGAGTGCTCGGCGACGGCCGCGTGCGCGCCGGTGGAGACGGGTTGCTGCGCCTGCTGGGCATGACCGGCGGTGTGACCTGCGGTGATGGCGATCGGTGCGGCGGTCGGCGCCGCCGGTTCCGGGGCGGGGGCCGGGGCCGGTGGGGCGGCGAGGCGGCTGCGGAGGTGGTGGGTGGCGGCCTCGTCGAGGCCGACGGGGCGTTGCATGCGTACCGCGAGCCGGCTGGCCTCGCGGCCGAGGGCGGCGAGATCCTCCCAGCGCAGGTGGACGACCAGTTGGAGCTCGGCTTCCCCGTCGGGGAGGGCCTGGAGGGAGGAGAGGCTGGAGTGAGCGGTGGTCATCGGCTGGTCCTCACGATCTCGATCTCGGCGGGGGTGCGTGACGATCCCGGTCGGTGAGGGATACGGATGGCCATGCCGGGGCGTTCAGGTGCGCCTGCAAAGAGGCCCTTCGATGAGCGCCTTCAAGGAGCCCCTTCAACGAGCGCGCCCGTCAAGGCCGTTCGGCGCCGCCCTGACCGTCCAGCCGGTCGACTGCTTCCTTGGCCTCCTTCAGACCCGCGCCCGTCAGCTCACGGTAGATCTTGATGGCCTGGATCTGCCGGCCCTGCCGCAGCTGCTCGCGCACCCGCTCCAGCCCGGCGGGCGTCGGCTCGTCGGCACCGAGATGTTGCAGCAGCAGATCCAGCTTGCGCTCCACGCGCTTGATCTTGCTCTCCATGGCCGAGACCGTCAGTCCGTACGCGAAGAGGGAGATGGCCAGCAGAGGCAGTATGTAGTCCACGGTCGGCGACCCTACTACTCAGAAAATCCGTCAGCCGTCCCATCCGTGAAGCAGCACCTTCGAGGCGCCGGCCAGGTAGTGGGCGAGGGCGTTCGACGTGCTTGGGACGAAGGCTTCGGGGATGGCGTCGACATCGACCCAGCCGACATGGGAGTGCTTGGCCGGTTCGGTGTTGCGAGGCTCGCCGGACCACTCGTGGGTGGCGAAGACGACGGTGAGGAAACCGTTGGGGGACTCGACGCCCCAGGCGCCGTGGATGAGCTGGGCGAGGCGGAGGGAGGCCGGATCGACGACGATGCCGGTCTCCTCGCGCAGCTCGCGTACGGCGGTCGCGGTGACGGGTTCGCCCGGGTCGGCCTTGCCGGAGGGAAGATCCCACAGGCCCTGGGCGAACTTGGCCTCGGGGCCGCGCTGGATGAGGACGACGCGGTCGTTCTCGCGGTCGTGGACGATCACGGCGGCGACGAGCAGCGTCATCGACTCGGTCGCCGGGCTCAGGGAGCGGAGCGGGTCGTGCGGGCGGGGCGGCGGCATCACCCCATGATGCCGGGCGCCACTGACAACGTTCAGATACCGCCGGAATTGCTGTTGGCACCGGTCTCGCAGGTGAAGCCCAGAGCACGCATCGCCCGGATGACCTCGCCCGCGCTGAAGTCGCGACGGTCCTGGCGGGTCACAACGGCGCCGACCTGCATCGGGGGGTAGGTGACCCCGCCAATCTTGATCGAGGCACCGGAGACGGGCTCGGGAGTGACCCCGCTCATCGCCTGTTCCACCTCGATCGCGTGGATGTAGAAGTGTCGGCGGGCGATGGTGACGCGCATCATGCCTCAGCAAGGGGTAGGTGGGCGGGGCCAGTGTCGCCAGACTCTCACGGAACGGCGGGCGAAGGTAGCCGCGCAGGCAGCGAAACCGGGGGCCCGCACCGTCGTGGTGCGGGCCCCCGGCCAGGTGATGCTTCGTCCCGGATCAGACCGGAATGATGTTCTCGGCCTGCGGGCCCTTCTGGCCCTGCGTGACGTCGAACGACACCTTCTGGCCCTCCTGCAGCTCACGGAAGCCGGAGGTGGCGATGTTCGAGTAGTGGGCGAAGACGTCGGCGCCGCCGCCGTCCTGCTCGATGAAGCCGAAGCCCTTTTCCGCGTTGAACCACTTCACGGTGCCAGTAGCCATTGTCAATCTCCTCTGATAGGGGCATTGCCGGAAATACACACCTCGTGCATTTCCGCGTCGCCGCATTGACCCCATCCGGACGGCCGTAAAAACGAAAATGCGCCCGAGGGTCACATCCCGTCAGGCGCACACAGAAATCATGGGTACCAAAACTGCAACTGACGCGAAGCTAGCACAGATCTCATCGAAGCGGGAGATTTACGGCAGGGGCGCGCGTCACCGCAGCTCATACTGCCCACACCGTACCTCACCACGCGGTATTTCCCGGATCCTCGCGCGGTGTCACGATGAGACACATGGCGGACACGGTGTTCCTGCGGCATCTCAGCAGGTGGCAGGCGGAGCAGCAGCGCGAGGCCTTCGCGGACCTGTACGTCGAGGCTTACGGGGGCGGTTCAGTTACGGAATTCAACGACCGCCAGGACTTCCTGTGGCGCTTCGCCGACTACGTCCAGCACCCCGGCTTCGACATGATGATCGCCAGCGAGGCGGGCGCCGTCGTGGGGTGCGTCTGCGGCTTCCGTACCGACCGCGGTGACTCCTCCTGGCCGGGGCATGAGGACCTCACCTCCGACGGCCAGGTCTTCACCGTCGTGGAGGTCATGGTGCTCCCCTCCCACCGCCGTCGCCGGGTCGCGACCCGGCTCCTGGAGCAACTCCTCACCCGCGCCGGCGCCGCGCTCGCCACGGCCCGCGTGCAGCCGACGAACGCCCCGGCGCTGGCGGCTTACCGCTCTTGGGGCTGGACGCGGGCCGAGGGTTCGGAGGGGCCCCTGGCCGCCGGCGGGTCCTCCGGCGGGTCCTCCGAGCCGTACGAGACGTGGAGCCACAGCCGTACCTAGAGCCCCGGCTCCACCACATCGGCCACCACACACGTCACGTTGTCCGGGCCGCCGACCTGGTTGGCCAGGCCGACGAGGTCCCGTACGGCCTGCTCGCGGTCGGGGGTCGTCGGTGAGCGTCGTGCCGGAGTCGGCGGCCGAGCCCGTGCCCGAGTCGGCGGCTGTGTCGAGGTCCTGGACGGCCTGCCCGGCGCGGCGGACCGCGTCCTGGAGGACGTTGAGGAGTTCGCCGGCGGGGAGGGTGTCGGTCTCCAGCTCCTTCAACGCCTCGATGGCGGCGCTGCTGGCGGGGGCGCCGGCGTCATCGTCTCCGGGCTGCTCTACTTCGCCGCGAGCGGTGCCAAGAGCCCGCTGGCGAAGGTTGGTTGATCCGTACGGCGGATACCCTTCCCCGTGTGCGGGAAGAGGATCTGACTCCGACGGAACGACAGATACGGGACGCCTTCGCGCGGGGCGAGGAGGTCGACCTCCGAGCCTGTGATCCGGAGGTCGACGACCCGGCCAACAGCGCCGACTGGGGCCCGGCGCGCACGGTCCGGGCCGCCGTGCTGGCGCTGCTGCTGCTCGGGGGCGGCCCGGGTGATCCCGTCCCCGGCCGGGTGCCGGCGCTGAGGCTCACCGGGGTCCGGGTCGACGGTGGGCTCGACCTCGACTATTCCGAGATCCCGTACCGCCTCACCTTCAAGGGCTGCTACTTCGCGGACCCGATCAGCCTCTACGGCGCCCGGACGCGCCAGCTCAGCGTCAAGCGGTGTCACCTGGTCCGCCTCAACGCGGCCAACGCCTCCATCGACGGCAACGCCCGCTTCAACGATTCCCGGTTCACCGGCCTGCTCCGGCTCGACGCCGCCCACATCACCGGCATCCTCCAGCTGGATGGCGCCCGGCTGTTCGGCGCGACCGACAGCCCGGCTCTCGCGGCCAACCGGGTCCGGGTCGAGGACCACATCTGGCTGCGCGACGGCTTCACCGCCGAGGGCGGCGAGGTGGTCCTGCGCGGCGCACAGGTCGGCGGCGACCTCGACATGACCGGCGCGCGGCTGTCCAACCCCGGCGGCACCGCCCTGGCAGGATCCCGTATGCGGGTCGAGGGCGACATCATCGGCAACGGCATGCGTACGGAAGGTGAGTTGCGGCTTCCCGGCGCGACTGTCGCGGGCGGCGTACGCCTTTGGGGCGCCCGGCTCAGCAACCCCGGCGGCACGGCGCTGCGTGCGTACGGCCTGGAGGTCGCCGGGAGCCTGCACCTCACCGGCGGCTTCGAGGCCGAAGGCCGTACCGCGCTCACGGCCGTACGGGTCGGCGGCGAGCTGAATCTGCGCGACGCACGGCTGACCGCCGGCCCCGGCCGGACCGTCCTGCGCCTGTGGCAGACCCAGGCCAGGGAGACCGACCTGCGCACCACCGACGCCCCCGAGGGCTGCGTCGACCTCCGGCACGCCTCGCTCGGCGTCATCCGGGACGACCCGGAGACCTGGCCGGCGGACCTGCGCCTGGACGGCCTGCGCTACGACCGCTTCGAGAGCCCGCTCCCCGCCCCCGAGCGGCTCCGCTGGCTGACCCACGACCGCTCCGGCTACGCTCCCCAGCCCTTCGAGCAACTTGCCCTCGCCTACCGCACCCTCGGCCACGAGAACGAGGCCCGCACCGTCCTCCTCGCCAAGGAACGCGCCCGCCATCGCATACTCCCCTGGTACGCCCGCCTCTGGGGCGCCGTCCAGGACTCCACCGTCGGCTACGGCTACCGCCCGACCCGCGCCCCCCTCTGGCTCCTCGGCCTCCTGGCAGCCGGCTCCGTGGTCTTCTCCCTCCACCAGCCCATACGCAACGACCCCGCCGGCCCGGAGACCTTCAACCCGGTCGTCTTCACCCTCGACCACCTCCTCCCTGTCGTCAGCTTCGGCCAGGGCTCCGCCTTCACCCCCACCCCCGGCACCCAATGGGTCGGCTACGTCCTCACCGCCGCCGGCTGGATCCTCGCCACCACCATCGCCACCGGCATCACGCGATCGGTCAACCGTGCCTGACCCCAAACCCTGCCAGTGCTGCGGGCACCTCGTCCTCGACCGGATGCCCGGGTCGAAGGCGATCTTCCGGCGCTGCGACGGCCACGGCCTCACGTACGTCCGGCCGCCCAGGCCGGACGAGCCGGTTGACCGGGCATGGCGCACCGTCGACCCGTCCCGGGACTCCTTCGAGGACTGGGAGGCCGAGCAGTCCGCGCCGTGGCCGGACGACACCTCGGTGCTGTGCTGCTGGCTGCCCACCTTTTGGCGGCGGTAGTGGCGACGCGGCGCGGCCTAACCGGCCACCGGTGCCGCGAGGTCGTCCCCGGCTATGGCGGCCATGAGGCGCTCGCCCTCGGTGGGTGAGGCGCCGGGCGGTACGACGAAGAGGTCGCAGCGGCCGACGCCGTAGGAGAGCAGGCACACCGCGCTCGGGTTGTGGACGACGTCGGAGCGGTTGATGTGCAGGACGCGGTCCGGGAGGCGTAGGCGCCGGGGGCCGGTACGCCAGAGGGAACGGCTGACCGTGATGCGGGTGATGTCGGGCCATCGGTCGTCCAAGGCGGCCAGCAGGGCAGGGAGTTCGCGGGCGAGGTCATGGGAGTGCGGCCACCAGGCGCCGTCCAGGCGGTGCGGGCCGGCGCCGGCGGCAAGCAGGTTGAGGCGCAGGGCGGTCATGCGGAGCCCGCCTTGTCGCGGGGGGTCAGCCATGGCCGGCTTGCGGCGGGTGGCCCGGGGGTGCGGGTCGTGTCCACGGTGATCTGGAGGCGGGTGCCGCTGCCCGACCTGCCTGCGGGGTAGCTGCGCTGCTCCGTACTGGCGAACCAGCGGCGGAGCGCCTGCGCGATCTTTCGTGCCACGTCGGGGGAGGCAGCGGTGATGCGGACCTCGGCGAGGCCCGGTGCGGGGAGGGAACGGTCGTCATTCACAAGGGAATTCGCAATCTGAAGGAACCGAGGGCAGGGCGCGGTGCGTCACGTCCGGCGGGAGCGGGTCTGACTGCCGCGCGGGCGGAGCCGTCCGCGTCCGCCGTCGCGGTGGTCACGACGGGGGGTGACGCCGCCGAAAAGGGACTGGCTGTCGTGGAAGGCCGAGATCCGTTCGGCGTGCCGGCCGTTGAGCAGATGGATCACGGGTGCACCCCTGTCGGTTGTACGAGGGCCGCTTCGGCCGCCATCAGCGCGCTCGCGGTGAGGATGCCGTGCGGATCGGCCGCTGCGGTCATCAGCCGGTCGGCCGCGGCTGGGCCGGTTTCCGGGGGGATCACCAGCAGGTCCCAGCGGCCCACGGTGTACGAGAGCACCAGGAGCCCGTGCCGGTCCAGCTCGGGGCTGAACCAGCCGACGCGCACGACGTGGCCGGTGGCCGGGACCTTGCGGGGGACGACCGGCCAGAGCGCGGAGTTCACGGAGAGGTGGGTGACGCGGCCCCAGCGGGGGTCCAACGCGTGGATCAGGGAGGGAAGTTCGGCGGCGAGGTCACGCGACCGGGGCCACCAGGCTCCGTCCAGGCGTCCTGGCTTCACGCCGGGCGGTGCCAGGCGTACGCGCAGCGGCTGCGGTGGCTGGGTCTGAGAGGGGACCGCCGGTCCGGTGACCAGTGGCTGGGTCATCACGCCCATGGCGTGGCGCCTGTCCCCGGGCGGGGCGCTTTTCGCATCCGCCCGGCGTTGTGACTCGCCGAAAACGACGCCGACACGGAAGCCGGCATGCGAAAAAACTCTCGGTGATCGTCATTCTACTCCGGCCATCTCCCGCCCGGGCGGTCCAGCGCGGACAGGCCTTGGCCTAGGCCGTCGCGCGACGCAGCGGCGCTCCCACGCGGTGAAGGTGCCGCAGCGCCTGGACGTACGAGGCGACGAGCCCCGTCTCGGTGTACGTGACGCCGCGCTCGTCGCAGTACGCCTTCACAATGGGCCGGGCCCGCCGCAGGTGGGGCGTGGGCATGCTGGGGAAGAGGTGGTGCTCGATCTGGTGGTTGAGGCCGCCGAGGGCGAGGTCGACGAGGCGTCCACCGCGTACGTTGCGCGAGGTCAGGACCTGGCGGCGGAGGAAGTCCGGCCGGTCGTCTCCGGTCAGGGTGGGCATGCCCTTGTGGTTCGGGGCGAAGGTGCAGCCCATGTACAGGCCGAAGAGCCCCTGGTGTACCGCGAGGAACACCAGCGCTTTGACCGGCGACAGCACCAGCAGCAGCGCGGCCGCGTAGCCGACCACGTGGAAGCAGAGCAGGGACGCCTCCAAGCGCCGGTGCTTCAGCGGGGGGCGGCGGCGGAAGAGCGCCCGGAAGCCGGCGACATGCAGGTTCATGCCCTCGAGGGTGAGCAGCGGGAAGAACCAGTACGCCTGGCGGGCGCCGATCCAGCGCGGCAGCCCGCGCGCCACTCGTGCCTGGTCGGAGGACCAGACCAGGATGTCGGGCAGGACGTCGGGGTCGAGGTCCTCGTGGTTGGGGTTGGCATGGTGGCGGGTGTGCTTGTCCTGCCACCAGCCGTAGCTCATGCCGATGCACAGGTTCCCGGCGATACGCCCCGCCGTCTCGCTGGGGCGGCGCAGCCGGAAGACCTGGCGGTGCGCGAGGTCGTGCGCGACGAGCGCGACCTGGGCGAACAGCACCGCGAGCACGCCTGCGGTCAGCAGCTGCCACCAGGAGTTGCCCAGCACCGCGAAGGCCGCCCACACGCCCGCGTACAGCAGACCGACGCCGCCGATCCGGGCCAGGTAGTAGCCAGGACGCTGTTCGAGCAGGCCCGCGCTGGTGATCAGCCGGGACAGTCCGGCGAAGTCACTGCCTGCCGTCCGGTCAGCAGCGAGCGGAGAATCAGTGGTCATCGGCACTCGGCCCGTCCCCGGACCCGTGCCCGGTGTATCCACTCACCGCAGGAAGACGGCGGCAGGGGGCCGGCGCGTGAAATGTCCTGGGTCCGGCCAGCGTACTCCGGCGGAACGGGATCATCGGTTTGCCGGGCGTAGACTCCCGGGGCTGAGTAGCCCTGGCGCTGCTTTCCCCTGCGGTCCTCCTGCGGTCCCCCTCCGGGCTTCCGTTCGGCACTCGGCACACGTGCGGCGTGCCGGAGAGCCGCCTTCGAGGGGACAGTCATGAAACTGAACGAACTGCTCGACGGCCACACCCACCAGGTTCTCCAGGGCGACACCGGCACCGCCTGGATCAGCGCCGGCATGACCTTCGACGCTCACCGCACGACCCCCGGCTCGCTCTACGTCGCCGTACCCGGCCACACCGAGGGCGGCCCCGGTCCACGGGCCGTGGCGCAGGCCGTCGAGCTGGGTGCGGTGGCGGTCCTTGTGCAGGAGGGCGGCGACGCCCCGCTCGTGCTGGGCGGTGTGTGCGTCGTAGGCGTACCGGACATCCGGGTGACGGCGTCGGCGCTCGCCGCCCGCTACCACGGCGAGCCCGGCCGCGGCATGGACATCGTGGCCATCACCGGCACGAACGGGAAGACCTCGGTCTCGTACATGGTCGAGTCGGTCCTACGGATCGCCGAGGGCGCGAGCGTCGGCGTCATCGGGACGGCGGGCAGCCGCGTCGGCGACGTACTGGTGCCGATGCCCCGGTCGGTCCTCACCACCCCCGAGGCCCCGGACCTGCAGTACGTCCTCGGCTACATGCGCGACCGCCGGGCGACCGCCGTGGTGCTTGAGGCCACCTCCATGGCGCTGCTCACCCACCGGGTCGACGACGCCCACATCGACGTCGGCGTCTTCACCAACCTCACCCAGGACCACCTGGACGACCACGGCACCATGCAGAGCTACCGCGACGCCAAGCTCCGGCTCTTCCAGGGCCTGTGCCGCCGCGCCGTGGTCAACGCCGACGACCCGGTCGGCGCCCGCATCCAGACCCTGATGCCGGGAGCCGCGACCACCACGTACGCCGTCGACACCGACGCCGACTACCGCGCGACCGACCTCGTGATGGACGCCTCCGGCACCCGCTTCACCCTGCACCACGGGGGCCGCACGTATCCGGCGGCGATCCCCGTCCCGGGACGCTTCTCCGTGTCGAACGCCCTCGCCACTGTCGCCGCCTGCCATGTCCTGGGCCACGACCTCGGCGCGATTGTCGCCGCGCTGCATCTGATGCCGCCGGTGCCGGGGCGCTTCGAGCGGCAGGTCACGGAGCTGGGTACGTCGGTGATCGTGGACTACGCCCACTCCCCGGACTCCCTGGAGAAGGTACTGGGCGCGATCGGCGGTTTCGCCACGGGCCGCGTCATCACCGTCTTCGGCTGCGGCGGCGACCGTGACACCACCAAGCGGGCCGCCATGGGTGAGATCGCCGGCCGCCTCTCCGACCTCTGCGTCCTGACCTCCGACAACCCGCGCACCGAGGACCCGGACGCCATCCTCGACCAGATCGCTCCCGGCATCGCGGCCACCGGCACCCCGTACGAGCGAATCGGCGACCGCCGCCTGGCGATCGCCTTCGCTCTCTCCGCCGCAGGGCCCGACGACATCGTCCTCGTCGCGGGCAAGGGCAGCGAACCGCACCAGATCATCGGTGACCAGCTGCTCCCCTTCAGCGACATGGCCGTCGTACGCCAACTCGGCCACGAACTCGCCCGGTCTCAGGGGCTGTCCGGGGTTGCCGTCCTCTGACGCGAGGTCAGTACGGGTGGCGGTCCTTCTTGTCCGTCCAGGCCTGGTAGGCCTGGGCGCCGATCTCGGGGAAGATCTGCGCGACCTGGATCCTGCGCTCGCTGAGGGGCTTCTGGAAGTCCTCGTACTGGAAGGAGTCGTCGAAACCGATCTCGCGCGTGTCCTTCAGATCGCAGCTGTAGTACACGTTGTCGATCCGCGACCAGTAGATGGCGCTCATGCACATCGGGCAGGGAGCGCCGCTGATGTAGATCGAGCACCCCTTGAGCATGCGGGCCCGCTCGGCCACCGAGTCGGGCGATCCTTCGGGTCGCGGGATGTATTCGAGCGTGCTCTCGTTCTGGTGCTCCGGCGATATCGAGGGGGCCTCAGGATTGAGAGCCTGCACGGCTTTGCGAATCGTCTCCACTTCCGCGTGAGCGGTCGGATCGCCGGTGAGGAGGACGCGGTTCTGGCCACGGGCGACGACTTCGTCGTCGCGGGTGATGACGGCGCCGAATGGGCCGCCCCAGCCTTCTTCCACGGATTCCGTGGCCAGCCGGACAGCTTCGGTGAGGAACTCCTTGTGTCCCATACTTCGGACCTCCACTCAGCACTGCCGAGTCGAATTTGCTCCCGTTTGTGTGTTAAATTCCTTTTGAACTAGACTACTCCGCATGGGTGTCACTGCAAGCGGTACCCCGCAGAGCGGCAGCGTGACCGTCGTGACCTCCCAGAAAGTCCGGGAAGGCCGCGATGACGAGTACCAGCGCTGGCAGGAGCGGACAAACCAGATGGTGCGGGGATTCGACGGATTCGAGGGTACGGAAATGTACCCACCGGGTGCCGGCGACGAGCGCGAATGGGTCGTGGTCTTCCGCTTCTCCCGTATTGACCAGTTGACGTCGTGGCTGGAGTCCGGTGCGCGTCGTGAACTGCTCGACGAGAGCCGCTCGTTGTTCGAGGGGACGCCGACGCAGGAGGTCCTCGCCGGTGGGGCGGCGCCCGCCGAGCCCGCCCAGGAGGCCGTCACGGCGGTCATCTCCCACGAGGTGCGGCCCGGGCGCGAGGACGACTTCATGGGGTGGCAGGACAAGGTCCTGAGGGCACAGGAAAAGCATCCGGGCTTTATGGGCACCGAGTTGTTCAAACCTGTCGAGGGAATTCAGGACCACTGGGTCGTCGTATTCCGCTTCGACACCCGGGAACACCTCGACGACTGGCTCGGATCCGCCGAGCGCCAAGAACTCCTGGAGGAAGGGCGCGACTACTTCTCCTCCTACGACGTGCGCAAGGTCGGCTCGGCGTTCAGCGGCTGGTTCCGCTTCGGGGAAGGCGCGGAGGAGGGCGTCCCGCCCAACTGGAAACAGGCCATGTCGGTGGTGCTGGCGCTCTATCCCACGGTGATGGTGCTCAATCTGACGGAGGGTAAGGAACTCAGCTCCCTGGGCGTGCCTGGATATCTGGGCCTGTTCATCGGAAACGTGCTGAGCGTCTCCATCCTGACCTGGCTGCTGATGCCGCTGGTGAACAGGGCCTTCGCCTTCTGGCTGGTGCCCAGCCGGGCGCGCTCGGTGCGCACCCATATTGCGGGCGCCGCGCTCGTGGCACTTATCTGGGGGCTGTGCATCATGGTTTTCGCCCTGACCACCGGCTGACGGCGAAGGAGTTCACCATGGCAATCGAGGGGGAAGTCATCCGTCGGGGTGACGCCGCGTACGAAAGCACCTGGGAGGCGATGCTGTGGAACGGCCTCAAGCCCCAGCGCTTCCCTGACCTCATCGTCCGGGCCACCTCCGAAGCGGACGTCGCGGAGGCCGTCCGCCTTGCCCGCTCCCAAGGTCTCCGGGTCGCCGTCCGCGCTCACGGGCACAGTTGGTGCGGGTCGCCGCTTCGCGACGGCGGAATGCTCATCGACCTCTCGGCGCTCAACGGCTGCCGGATCGACGCGGATTCGCGGACAGCGACCGTACAACCGGCGCTGAGCGGAAGCGAGTTCGTGTCCGCGCTGACCCCGTACGGCCTGGCCTTCCCGGCCGGACACTGCGGATCCGTCGCCCTGAGCGGCTACCTCCTCAGCGGTGGCCTCGGCTGGAACGCCGGCGCGCTCGGGCCGGCCTGCGCGAGCGTCGAGGCGGTCGAGGTCGTCACGGCGGACGGCGAGGTCGTCACGTGCAACCAGGACAAGTACCCCGACCTCTTCTGGGCGGCCCGAGGTGCCGGGCCCGGCTTCTTCGGCGTCGCCACCGGCTTCCACGTACGCCTCTACGAACTCCCGGCGGCGATCGCGGCAACCACGTACACCTTCCCCCTGGCGGACGTCGAACCCGTCACTCGCTGGGCCAACGAGGCCGCCGAGCGCCTCCCGGCGAACGTCGAGGCGTCCTTCACCCTCGCGACCGCCTCCCCGGCCCTCGCGCCGAACTCGCCGCGCCCCAAGGTCATCTCCGTCACCGGCACCGCCTTCGGGACCTCGCCGGACGACGCCCGCCGGGCCCTGGAGCCCCTCCGGGACTGCCCGTTCGCCGACCGCGCCCTCGACAGTGCGGTCGACAAGCCGACGACCTTCCCCGGCCTCTACGAGGCGTCCGACGCGTTCTGGCCCGCCGCCCACCGCAACGCCGTGGAAACCCTCTGGTCCGACACGCCGTTCACCACGCTTCTGCCGAAGCTCGCCGCGTCGATCTCCGACGCCCCCTCCGACAAGACGCTCATCCTCGCCCCCTTCTGGCCCGCATCCCGGGACCGCAACCTCTCCCGCGACATGGCCTTCTCGGTCCTCGGCGAGACCTACCTCGCCCCCTTCGCCATCTGGGACGAACCGGCCGACGACGCCGCCAACATCCGTTGGCTCCGCGACACCATGCACGCCGTCGAGCCGTACGGAACCGGCCACTACATCGCCGAAGCCGACCTCACCGCCGACCCGTCCCGGGCCCAGCGGTCGTACACTCCTGCCGTGTGGCGGCGCCTCCAGGCCCTCAAGGCCGCGTACGACCCGGAGGGCGTCTTCCACACCTACCTGAAGCCGACGACCCCCTGACGGTGGACCGATGACCAACCTGCACGACCTCCTGCAGAAGCACGTCAGCAACGGACCGGTGCCGGGAGCGGTGGGCCTGGTGGCTCGCGGCGACCACGTCGAGGTGCAGGCCGTCGGCTCCGCCGACGCCGACGGCACGACCCCGATGGCCCG
>NZ_RJVR01000011.1 GCF_003999195.1 Streptomyces soli | reverse complement strand
GGCCACGCAGGCATCGGGGCGCTGCTCCACGATTTCCACTTCGAACTCGTAGCTCAGCGGACCCCACCCGATCACCCAGCGGGTCATAGCGGGTCTGATCTGGTCGACTCTCTTCACCGATGCCATGAACCGGGGGAAGCTCTTGAACTGCGTCCACTGGTTGTAGGCGGTGCGTACCGGGACGGCGACCTCAACCGTCTCCTCTATGGTCCTCATGGCTCCCTCGCCTGAATTGCTGTTCCACTTCCAGTGTCAGCGCTTACCAAACCAGCCGCGAGTGGAGCTCCGTTCCAACTCAGGCGGCCGATGCTTCCTGGAAGCGGGATGGTGGACAGGTCCGGGCACCGGGGCAGCCAGAAAGACAGCACCTGCCCGGCCGGATGTCACGGGGATCTGCACGTACCGCCTGCCGGACGTCGTGTGGGCCACGGCGTGCCAAGAAGCAGTCGGCTCCGGCAGAGAGGATGTCCGTGCTGTTTGTCCGCGCCCTCACCGACCTGCCGAATGGGCCAACTGGGTCGCTCGGCCGGCCACCCGTCCTCAAGGAGTGGACGAGAACCATTTTGAGATCGTCATCAACCTGCGGTGTACCTACTGCAGGCCGCCGAGGGCGTCGCCTGACTGTTGGCGAGGGGCGATAGTTGGCGGTGGAGTTCTGTCCGGCGTCGTAGACCACGGTCAGCGACTCGACCTGCTGGGTCAGCGCGCGGTAGCGGTCGAGGAGATCGTCGATGACTCCGGTGAACTGGGTGACGTCGCGGCGGTCGCCGGGGTAGGCGCGGGACAGGACCGGGACCCCGCCGTCACGGGTGACCACCAGTGCCAGGCCGATCAGGCGCAGGTCGACGCGTTTCTGTTTGGCCTTGCCGCGCTGGGCCAGCTCGGCTTTGTCGTTGCCGGAGTCGATGAAGGTGGCGAAGTTGGTCATGCCGAGGATCAGCCCCGAAAGGTCGGGGCCGAACTCGGTGACGATGCGGCGCCCCAGCTCCGCCTCGATACCGGCCAGCAGGTCCTCCTCCAGCAGGTCCATGGCCTCCCAGAAGCGGCGGTGATCCACGGCGCTGGCGGGCACCTTGGTGAAGCGTGGGCCTGCCGTGGACTCCCGCCACCGAGCGAAGGCTGCTTTCGAGCAGGGGGCGACCACCCGGTTCGCGGCAGCCAGCGCGATGTACGTGCCGGTCGTCGCGGCAGCGTCGGCTCGTCTCGGTGCGACCTGGTCCACCGCCGAGGCGACCCCCAAGCGCTCCAGCACCGACCAGACGGCTGCCAGCGCCCCGAACTCCTTGTGCTGACTGCGGACCGGGGCTCCCATGGACTGTCCAGCCAGCTTCGCGGCGACCTCCTCACCGCTGCCCAGGTACTGCTGCGAGACAATCCGGGGCTTACCGTCCACCCGCGCCGACTCGACCCCACATCCCGCTGGTTTGCTTCGGCATCGCCTTCCCCGCGATGGTGCTCTTCGTCGAGTGGCTGCACCTGCGCACCGGCGACAGCCTCTACCGGGTGCTCGCCCGGCGCTGGACCCGGGTGATGGCCGCGCTGTTCGCCGTCGGCGTTATCACGGGCACGATCCTGAGTTTCGAGATGGGATTGCTGTGGCCGGCCTTCACCGCAGATTTCGGCAGTGTGTTCGGTCTCGGTTTCGCCGTTGAGGGTTTCTCCTTCTTCATCGAAGCGATTTTTATCGGTGTCTACATCTACGGCTGGGATCGGCTCTCCCCAAGGGCGCACTTCGCCAGCGGAATCCCGATCGCCCTGGCCGGGCTCACCGGATCGTTCACGGTGATCTCGGTGAACGCCTGGATGAATCATCCCAGCGGTTTCACCATGCAAGCCGGGAAGGTGGTCGACGTTCACCCCGCGCAGGCACTGTTCGGCAACACCTACCTATGGCATGAACTCGTGCACATGTACGTTGCCGGATACCTGGTCACCGGATTCCTGGTCGCCGGCGCGTACGCGGTCGGCCGGTTGCGCGGCCGCTGGGGACGGTACGAACGCACCGCGCTCGCCATCCCGCTGACCGTGGCCGCGCTGGCTGCGCCGGTACAGATGCTGGTCGGAGACTGGGCCGGCCGCGAGGTGGCCAGAATCCAACCGGTCAAGCTCGCTGCCATGGAGGGACTACCGGCCACGACCCACGGAGCCCCCTTGCATCTGCTCGGCTGGTTCACCGACACCGGGGTCCAATACGGCATCGCGATCCCCAAAGGACTGTCGCTGGTGGCTTTCCACAGCCCGAACGCGGTCGTTCAGGGACTGGACGCGGTGCCGCGCGGAGATTGGCCGCTGGTCAACGTGGTGCGGCTCAGCTTCCAGACGATGGTCGGAATCGGGTCGCTGCTCGCTCTTCTCGGAGTGGTCTACCTCTTCGTACGCGTGCGGCGCCACCGACTACCCGAATCCGCCTGGTTCTACCGCGCGGTCGCGGTGGCCGGCCCGCTCTCGCTCGTGGCGCTCGTGTGCGGCTGGGTGGTCACTGAGGTCGGGCGTCAGCCGTGGGTGGTATACGAGGTGATGCGCACCTCGGAGGCTGTCACTGGCGCCGTCGGCATCCCCGTGGGCTACGCGACGCTGGCGGTGGTCTACGCGGGCGTCATCGTGGCGGTCGTGTGGATCCTGCGTCGGCTGGCCGCTCGACCACTTGAGTTGACAGAGCCGACCACGACCGAGGAGCAGTAGACATGCACCTCTACAGCCTGCCGTTGTACTTCATTCTGATCGGGCTCATTCTGTACACGGTGCTCGGCGGCGCCGACTTCGGGGCTGGGCTCTGGCAGCTCACAGCCGGCCGGGGGCACGAGGCGGAGCGCAGGCGGGATCATGCCCATCATGCCCTCGCGCCGGTGTGGGAGGCCAACCACGTGTGGCTGGTCTTCGTGCTGACCGTGACCTGGACCGCCTACCCCGTCGTCTTCGGATCGGTCGCCTCGACACTGTCTGTACCGTTGTTCATCGCGGCTATCGGCATCATTTTCCGCGGGACCACCTACGCGCTGGGTGCCGGCGCGTCCGGGCTGCACGAGCGCCGGGTGATCGAGAGCGTCTTCGCACTGTCGTCGATCTTGACACCATTCGCCCTGGGCACGATCACGGGCGGAATCGCTTCAGGGCGGGTGCCGGTTGGCAACGCGGCGGGCGATATGGACAAGTTGGGTGAACCCCACCTCGATGCTCATCGGGGTACTCGCTGTCGTGATCGGCGGCTTCCTGGCCGCGGTCTACCTCTGTGCGGACGCCGTGCGCGTGGGCGAGCCGGACCTGGAAGACTGGTTTCGGCGGCGCGCGCTGGCGAGCGGCATCCTGGCGGGAGCACTCGCACTCGGCGGCCTCGGCGTGCTGAGTGCCGACTCCCCAGCGCTCTACCATGGCCTGGTCACCGGCCCCGGCCTGCCGGCGCTGGTGGTTTCGGCCCTCGCCGGACTCGCTACCCAGCTGCTGGTCTGGGTACGGCGTTACGGCCCGGCGCGAGCCAGCGCCGCGCTGGCCGTCGCGGCAATCGTCACGGGATGGGCGCTCGCGCAGTCACCCAACTTCCTGCCTGGGCTGACCGTCCAGCAGGCAGCCGCGCCGAGGGACACGCTGATCGCTGTCACCGTGGCCGTGCTCGGTGGCGCAATCATCCTGTTCCCGTCGCTCTCACTGCTGTTCTCCCTCGTACTCAGGGGCCGCTTCGACCCCGGCCGGCTGAAGGGCTCTGGGATCCCGCCCGTCCAGGCTCAGCGGGCTGCTGGGAAGCACGGGCTGGCGGGACGTGTGACCGGGGCATTGTTCCTCGCGGGGTTCGGCCTGCTCACCGTGGCCGGCTCAGAGTGGGCACACGCATTGGGGGTGCTCTGCCTGGCCGGCTTCGTTGTCGTGGGTGTCTATGCGGTTGCCCCGGCCGAGGTCGCCGCCGACAGCCCCGGCGGGCCCGGAGCCCAGCGCGGCTGATCGCCATGACCGGCGCCAGCGTAAACGAGGTCCTCAAAACTCTCGTCTACATCGGGTCGGCTGATGAACGTCACGAGGCGAGCGGCCGGGCCCTGACCGCACCCCGGGCACTGGGAAAGGCACCATCGATCTGATGGCCCGGAAGAGCGCAGGTCCGTTTGCGCAAGCCCGGACCTCACAGGCCATGTGTACGGCCCGCAGAGGTGAACATCACGCTGATCAACCGCGGCGGAAACGCCAGCGGCGGCGGCCAGCCCGGCTGGGTGCTCAAGTGCAAGGGCAGGCAGACCGACCCCAACGCCTTCCTCTACTTCATAGTCCAGGAGCAGGAGGCCACCACACCGACGGCAAGCCCACCGTGCTCTTCCGCTGCGTCCACAACGCCGGACGCAGCCAGATGGCCATGGGCTTCTTCCAGCACGTGCTCTGACCGCGTAGGTTCACCGGGTTGCGGGTCATGCTGCGTTGGCGAGGTCCTCCCCAGCGCATGCCCTTCTCGCTGCGGATTCGGGCGCGTTCTCGTCGCTGGGCTGTGAGGACGTCGGGGTAGCGGGTGTTGGCGTTGCGCCAGCGCCCTTGTGGAGGCGGTTGACGCCCCACAGGGTGTCGTCACCGATCGAGTAGCAGCCGTCAAAGTAGGTGACGCCGTGGGTGCGGTGGTAGGTCGCCGGGATCCGCTGGGGTCGGTTCTGCGGAGCCCAGCAGGATCCCGCGGTGGGGCGGATGCCGAGCGGCCCGAACTCGTCGAAAGCGAAAGCACGGTCGGGTAAGTGCTCCAGGACGTGCTCGATTCGGTCCAGCTTGGCGTCTGGCTGCGGGTCGGTGGACTCCTTCCAGGTCTTGGTGCGCTGGAAAGTGACGCCGCGTCGCGACAGGAGGCAGCGCAGGGCCTCGCGGCCGATGCGGATCACGCGTCCGTGGACTTTGCGCAGGTAGGCGGCGAGTTTACGGATCGACCAACGGGTGAAGGCTGGCCGAGTCTGACCGGGCGGGTGGTGGCCGTCGCGACGACAAAGTCCTCGTCGTCAGCGCTGAGCAGGCGGGGACGGCCTCCCGCCCACTTGGGGTCCAAGCAGGCCAGGCCGATCTCGTTGAAGCGGTGGATGACATCGCGCACCCCGCCGGCCGACGCCAGCAGCATCATCGCGCGGCGGTAGCGCACTGAGCTGGTGCTGCCCCGGCGCACGATCTGCTGCAGTCGTTGCCCCTCCTGGTCGGTCAGCCTGCGTACTCGTACCGGTTCCGCCATCGCTTCTCCCCTGCCGGTTGGACCAGCCACGCCCGAGCCCGGCGCGCGTCTCGCTTAGTGGTCCGTTCCGGAAATCCTTCGGGGGTTGATCAAGCCGCCAGTGCGGCGGAGGATTCTTCCTGGTGATCGGCGGTGTGCCGGTCGAGTCT
>NZ_RJVR01000367.1 GCF_003999195.1 Streptomyces soli | reverse complement strand
GGCCGGGATGCCCGCCAGTTCCTTGCGGAGGCGGTCGCTGCTGACCAGCGTGACACCCAGGCGATCGGCCAGCGCGCCGGAGAGCGTGGACTTCCCGCTGCCCGGAAGCCCGCCGACGAGCGTCAGGCCGACAGCGGAGGTACGCAGGTGACGCAGCGCCGTCACGACGAGTCGCTGTGAGGCCGCCGCCGCGTCGGGCGCGCCCTGGCGTGCCTGGATCAGGGAGACCTTGGCACGGACGAACGCCCGGTAGGCGACATAGTGGTGCCACAGGGACGGTGGTGCCGGGTCGCCGGAGTACTCGCTGTACTGGGCGAGGAAGAATCGCGCGGCCTCCGGGGCACCCAGCTGTTCCAGGTCCATGGCGAGGAAGGCGGCGTCGTCGAGGCCGTCGACGTAGCGCAGGTGGTCGTCGAACTCCAGGCAGTCCAGGACGCGGGGGCCGTCGTCGAGGCAGAAGATGTCCTGGGCGAGCAGGTCGCCGTGGCCGTCGACCACTCGCCCCTGCTCGATGCGCGTGTCGAACAGTTGCTTGCGGCCGGAGAGGTAGCGGCGCACCAGCCGCTCGACTTCCGCCACGTCGTCGGGCACGTGGTCGTCGGCCAGCGTGCGGACCTGTCTGAAGCTTGCTTCCCAGCGCGACGCCAGCGCGTCCCGCGTCCCCTGCTCGTCCACGTCCCGGCTGCGGGGCGCGTCCGCGTGACGCGTGGCGAGCAGCCGGGCGATGGCCCGTAGGGCATCGTCGACGGCCGCGCCTTCCCGGACCAGCCGGGACAGGCGGCGCTCCGCCGGCATGCGGCGCATCACCACGAGCGGTTCGGGTACGTCCGCGTCCGGGCTGCGGATCTCCCCCAGGCCCAGGTAGACGTCGGGGGCGAAGCGACGGTTGAGGGCGACTTCCCGCTCGCACGCGGCCTGCCGAGCCGCCACGGTCGTGTAATCCAGGAACTCCAGGTCGACCGGTTTCTTGAGCTTGTAGACACGGTCACCGACGAAGAACACGACCGCGGTGTGGGTCTCGCAGACCTCGGCGCGCGGGAGCGGCGGGGCGTCGATGCCGGTACCGGCCCGAGGTACGGACGCGTCGGCCTGATGTTCTGACACCATCGGCTCCCTGCGGTGGCTCGGCTCAGTCATGGGGGACGACGGCGACGGGGCAGCGTGCGTGATGGATGGCGGCCTGGGCTACGGGACCCAGGCGTGGTGCCAAGGGGGGATGGTGCCTGCGTCGGCCGACCACCAGGAGTCCGGCGCCCTCGGCGGCCCGTACGACGGCACTGGCGGGGCTTTCGAGACGGATGCTGTCGGCTACCTCCACGCGCGGGAACTTCTCGCGCCAGGGGCGGAGGGCCTGCCTCAGGTGCTTCTGTGCGTCCTGCGTGATCTCTTTGGTGACGTCATGATCGACGCCCCAGGGAGCGTAGGCGTGGAGCGGCACGCTCCGGCCATGGACGGCCCGCAAAGGCAAGCCCCGCGCCGCGGCGGTGCCGAAGGAGAATGCGAGCACGTCTTCACACGGCCCGTGCAGTTTCAGTGCCACCACCACGTCGCCTGCCGTACCCGGCGTGGGCAATGGCCCCTCCTCGCGCGTTTGGGCACGTACCAGGACCACCGGCCGCTCGGCCCGTGCCACAACGGGCATGCTGATGTCACCCAGGAAGTAGCTCTGGATGGGCTCCAGCCCCCGCGAACCGAGCACGAGCATCTCGGACTCCGACGCCGCATGCAGCAGTGCGTCCTGGGCGTCGTCGGCGACCAGATTGCCGACGATGACCAGGCCTGGGTGGCGCGCTTGGAGCTCCGCCCGCGCGTTGTGCACAATCCGCCTCGCCCAGTAATTCTGATCCACCTCCGCGGGGATGCGGGTCGGTTCCGGCACCAGCAGGGGCCACGCGTGCAGCAGGCGCAGCGTGAGCTTGCGCCGCTCGGCTTCGTCGGCGGCCCAACGGGCTGCGGCAACGCTCTCGGGTGAGCCGTCGAGGCCCACGGTGACGACTGGCTCCATGGCGGCTGCCTCCGTCTCGTAAGAAGCTGGAATGAGGTGAACGAGCAGGCCTGTCCAGACTGCTGTCGTCCCGGTGCCCTTGAAAGTGGCCGTGCAGGCGACCGTGAGGGGTACTCGATGTGCGAGCGCCTGTGCCGCCAATGCGCGGCCGCTCCTCATTCGAGGAGTACCCCAAACCTTCCTGCGGCGCATGCGGACCCCGGTGTGGCAGGGCTCGGAAAGGCGCGGATTCCGGCATGAGGAGGAGGCAAGAGCAGTGGCGATCCCCCTGGTGGTCGGCATCGACGGATCCGAGGCGAGCCTTGAGTAGCCGCCGCGGCCTCGTCTTCCGACGACAACGGCCAGCGCATGTTCAGAGCTACGGGCCAGCTCTTCCACAGGGTGGCCGCGCACGACCTCGTGGGTCACCGGGACGTCGGAGTACTTGTCCGCCCACCCGGCCGTGGACTCCGAGAGCAGCCGACGGCGTTCGTTGAAGCCTGCCGACTCGTCGCCGAGGGAGAACACCGGGCGTGGCCACGCCCAGACCGCACGCAATGCGGCACCGCGCAGGCTCGCCTCCTCCACGGCCTGCGCCACCGCGCGGCGCGAGAAGAGACGCTGCCGTCGACGCCAACGACGAGGTACGGCGGCTCCTGGGTGATGTGTTCCGGATCGCCGACCACAACGACCGGACAGACCCCTGTGCGGTCACCGGGAACACCACGGAACCGCCGCTAAGAATCTCCTCTGCCCGGCTGAGGCGGCGAGTGCCAAGGACGATCATGTGCGCCTTCGCGGATTCGTGGCACAGCGAGAGGGCCCTCCGGATGGCGCGCCCGCACGAAGTAGGCCGCTGATTCAAGTGAGCCCGCACCCCACTTGCGCAGGGCGAGACGGTGCGGCGTGCCCTCTGAACGGAAAACCCCAGATCAGCCGGGCAGGCGGCAGCGTCCGGACGGCGTCAGCCGGGCGGACGGGCTTGGAAGAGTTGTGGTGCTAGGTTGCGGTTTCCACGGGGGCGAGGGTGACCTGGTGGCCGAGGGCCTGGAGTTGGCGGACGAGGGCTTGGGTCTTGCGGGCGGGGTTGACCAGGCGTTGGTGGTGGTCGGCCCCGAGGTCTTCGAAGCGGGCGGCGGGGTCGTTGATGATGTGCCAGACGATCACCAGCATCGACCGGGCCACCGCGACGATGGCCTTCTTGTGGCCTCGGTGTTTGACGAGTCTGCGGTAGCGGGCTCCGAGGAAGGTGTCGGTCCGGGCCGCGGCCATGGCCGCCTCCCCGATCATCCCCTTGAGCCACGGGTTGCCGTGCCCGGTGGGCCCTGAGGTGTTCTTGCCGCCGGACTGAATGGTGCGAGGTGCGAGCTTGGCCCACGACACCAGGTGGCCAGAGGTCGGGAAGACCCGCATGTCGGGGCCGAGTTCGGCAACGATTACCTCGGCCGCGGTCCGGCCGATCCCCGGAATCTCGTCCAGACGCTCGACCAGCGACAACAGACCCGCCCCGCCGGTCCCGCCCGGGGCGCCCCGGGGCCGGCTTGCGCCCTCGTCCGCCTCCGGCGGGCAGATCCCGGCGAGTTGAACGGTGATCCGCTGCGACAACTCCTCCACCTGGACGGTGATCCGGTCGATGGTGTCCAGCAGCAGCCGGCACAGGTAGGCGTGGTGATCGTCGAACTGGCCGGTCAGTGCCTCCACGAGTGCATCGTGCTTGGAGACCAGACGACCACGGGCCAGGTCGGCCAGCGCCCGCGGACTGCGCTCCCCACCGATCAGCGCCTCCAGCATGGCGCGTCCCGAGACACCGAAGATGTCGGTGGCCACCGACGAGAGCTTGATCTGCGCGTCCTCAAGCACCTTCTCGGTGCGTTGCTTGTTTCGGCTGCGCTCGCCGATGAAGACCGAGCGCAGCCGGGTCAGGTCGCGCAGTTCCCGGATCGGCTTAGGTGGCACGAAGGAAGGCCGGAGCATACCCCGCTCCGCGAGCTTGCACAGCCACACCGCGTCAAGCTTGTCGGTCTTGGGACGGCCCGGGACGTTCTTGACGTCGCGGGCGTTGACCAGCCAGCACTCCAGGCCACGGGCTTCGAGAAGATAGAACCACGGCTTCCAGTAACTGCCCGTGGCCTCCATGACCACCCGGGTGACGCCCTGGCAGAGCAGGTGATCGCCTAACTCCAAAATGGCGTTTGTGGTCGCCGCCACGTTCCACACCCGCTGGGTACGGCGTCCCTCGATCCTCTCGTGCGGCACGCGCAGGCACAGCATCCCGGACGCCTTGGCCACATCGACCGCAGCGACCCGATCCACCAACTCCACCGCCTGGTCGACCGGCTCGGACTCGTCCATCCACATCCCCTCCACTTCACGGATCCGCCAGGCGGCAACCGCCCGCAGGGCCGTGAGGGGAAACGAGAATCTGAACGGCGTGCTCGAAGGCGACAGTGCGCGGCCCCTCCGGCCGGCCCCGGCGCCAGACTCTGTCCCGGGCTCAGGGTCCCAAAGAGGGAGCGACGTCGACGGACGGCCACCACGACCCATTTTCACGCCTGTGAGGCGTCCCCGCAGGGGATATGGGGGACTCTGTGGGCGACGTCGGTGTGCTCCTCCATGGGCACCGCGAGCAGCAGGCGCACTGCCAGGTGCCTCTGCACGGCCTCGTCGGCGCCCCAGGCGAGAGCCAGAAGACTCGGCTTGAGCGGGTCGACACCCACTGTGATGTGACGGCGTTTTCTGGGGTCCGACATGTCTCCTCCGGGTGTCTCGGAGCGGCTTAACAGGAGGGGTTGCGGGGCTAGTGATCCGAGCGCCTGACGGCGCCACCCTGAGCGGGTGAAAATCGGTTGGTGGCCGTCCGGCGGACGTCGAGCGCAATGGCGCGTCCCGAGCCAGAGGCGAGCAGGCGTATTAGAGTCTTCCCCCGCCGCCAGTGCGGCCTGTGCCACCCGGCGCAGGTCCTCCTCGATGGCCCCCTGGTTCTGTGCGGTCGGCGGGACCAGTCGGGCCTCGGTTACAGTGCCGTCGGCCGCGAGCGCGTACCGGTGCGGGCGCCGACCAGCAGACTGACGTGGTGTCTCCCCCGGCCTCGACAGCGCCGCGCGCACCAGCGGACGTAGTGGTGCGAGGCCGATGCCCCCGCGACGATCAGGACATCCCCGCCGTCGGCGCGGCCGAGTTCCCATCCGGTGCCGAACGGGCCGCGCACGCCGACTGATTGGCCGGGCTCCGCCGCACACGGTGCCCCGAGACCGCTCCGACCGCCCGTCCGGTGTGTGCCAGGCGGTGGCCGATGAGGGGATGCCACTGACCGAGACGGATCTCGCCGACCCCGAACGCGTATAGCATCGCGAACTGCCCGGGCCGGAACGGCGGCAGGGGCTCGGCCACTGGCTCCAGCACCAGGGTTACGGTGTCGGCGTTCTCCGGGCGGCGGTGGACCACCCGGTACGGCAGCGGGGGAGCGCTCATCGGTCCGTTCCGCTGCCCTGCGGGCCGTAGAGGTCGAGCAGCCGGGTGCGCGCTCCGCGCAGGCGGTGCGCGATGATCTCGGCGACCCGGCGGGAGACCGCCCGGCCGAACACCGGATCGGCCTCGCACAGCGCGCGGACGACGGCCGCGTCGTACTCCTCCGCCCGGACCGGGCTCTGCGTTTGCGCCCCCAGGTGCCAGGTGCAGGGCGGGAAGAGCCAGGACCAGCCGAGCAGGTTCGCCCGGGCCGAGGGTCTCGACGACCGCGGTGCGCTGGCCGGGGACGTGCAGGTCGAGGGTGACCGAGCCGGTACGGATCCAGAACCGGTCGGCCCTGTGGCTCTCCTCGAAGATCCGGGTCCGGGCCGGGAAGGACACGTCGCGGGCGAGTTGCATCAGGCGTTCGCGGGCTTCCGGCGGCAGTGCGTCGAGCAGGCCTGTCGTGGTGGTGGTCATGACTGGGCCAGCTCGGCCAGGACGAGCGCGGCGTCCCGCACGGTCGGACCGATCACGGTCCGGTCGTGCGCGGCCAGCGTCGTCACGAGCGCGCCGAGCCCCGCGCGGTCGAGGACCGCTGGGGTGGCGTCGAATTCCGCCATGGCGTCCGCCCGGGGTCGTGGTCGATCAGTGGCCTGTCTTCACCAGGGTGTGCCGGGAAGGGCGTCGCGCGCTGGGGCCGACCGGCCCCTCTGCGGGGTCCGCCCGGTACTGCGGCCGGCCCGGCGCCAGCGGCTCCGAAGCCGCTCGCAGAAGTCCAGCGCCGGGGGCACCGCGGTCGCCACGAAGGTCATCGCGACACCCAGAAGCAGGAAGAACAGCGCGCTGAACCCGGGTGTCAGTGTCGTACGCATGGGTCACCTCCTGTGCTCTCAGTCGTTGATCGGCACCAGGACCACCGGGCAGTGGGCGTAGTGCAGCACCGCATGGGCCACCGGCCCCAGCCGCATCCCGAGCCCGCCGTCCCGCCGGTGGGCGCCGATCACCACGACGTCCGCCGCGCTGCTCGCCTCGACCAGCGCCCGGGCGGGAGCGCCGGAGACGGAGTCCACGCGTACGGCCACCTGGGGGAATCGGTCGATCAACCCGGACACGGAATAGCGGGCGAGTTCCTTGTGCTGGCGAGTCTGGGTTGCGAGATCCTGCTGTGCGGCAACCGACGATTCGCCCAGATGGAGATGCGGGTGCGTCCAGGTGTGCAGCACCCGTAGCCGCGCGCTCCGCCGTACGGCCTCCTCGAACGCGAACCGGGCGGCTTCGGCGTCTTCCTCGTCCGCCAGGCCCAGCAGCACCTTGTCGTGCAGCAGGCCGCGGCGGGCGGCCGCGTCCTCGCCCCGTACGACGAGCAGCGGGCTGTGCGCATGCGCCGCCACCCGCAGCCCCACCGAGCCGAGGAGCAGCCCGGCGAAGCCGCCCCGGCCGCGGGTGCCGACGACGGTGAGCGCGGCGGTACGGCCGCAGCGCACCAGCGCCGCGGCCGCGGGTTCGGCCGACAGCTCCAGGGTGACTGGGAGCCCGGGGTGCCGGTCGGCGACGAGCATCGCCGCCAGCCGCAGGAGGGTCCGGGCCGCCTCGGCCGGGGGACGGTCACGGTCTGCGTCCAGTCCGAAGCCGACCTCCGCCGGCTCGGGCCACGGCAGACCGAGGACGATCTGCAGGGTGGTCTCCCGGCGCTGCGCCTCGTCGGCGGCCCGGTCCAGGGCCCGTACGGCAGGGTCCGAGCCGTCGACCCCCACCACGACGCATCCCGGCGGGACCGGGGGTGTGTCCGGGCCGAAGCCGGTGTCGCTCATCGTCCGCCTCCCGTACTTGTCGGATCCCGGGCGATTCCGTCCGCCCGGGGGCGTGCGCTCGCGTATCCCACGAGCACCTCCATAGCGTGCAACTCCCCGTTCCAGCGAACTCCCGGCCGACGGCCGGGCCCAGGGCCGTTCGTCCCCGGGCGGCCCCCCACCGGCCCCTGGCGAGCGCCCCGGTCGGCACGGGAGATTCCTGGTGTAAGCACCGGCAACCGAAGGAGAGACGGAGGAGTCAAGCCATGGCCGGAAAGCTGGAGAGGCGCCAGGGGTGGCCGTTCACGCTGCCCGAACTCTTCGACTGGCTGGAGGCGGGCTTCCCCGCGATGCCGGCCGTGCGGACCGTTCCGAGGCTGCACGGCACCGCATCGAGGAGCAGCTGACCGACGGCAAGTACGTCATCAGTACCGAACTCCCCGGGATCGCCCCGGACCGGGACCTCGAGATCAGTATCCAGGGGATGTGCTGACCCTGCGCGCGGAGCGGAGCGAGGAGACCGAGGGAAAGCACCGCTCGGAGTTCCGCTACGGCTCGTTCGCGCGGTCGGTCCGGCTGCCCGCGGGGGCCCGGGGCGATCAGGCCAACGCCGACTACAAGGACGGCATCCTCACGTGATCCACGAACGCCACGACGTGGAATACGCCGACCTCGGCGACCAGTACTTCATCGAACTGCTCTGCGACCGTTCGGTGGTGCATGTCGCCTCTCCCTTCCGGGGTGTGACAGCTAGTCGTACAGCACCCGAGCCCGCTCCGCCACCGGCAGCGCGCCCACCGCCCGCCCGGTCAGCTGCGCGCACGCGGTCTCGATACCCTCACGCTGCCGCTGCCCGAACCGGGCCGCGAGGGTGGCGGCCGTGGTCGCGGCCGGCACCGGTGCGGGCCGCAGCCCCTCGCCGACCGCATCCGCCCGCAGGCGGTCGAAGCCGACCAGGTGGTCCTCGCCAGTCAACTGCACCACCGCACACCCCAGCACGAACTCCCCGCCCGTCAGGCCCCGGTCACGCTCCTTGACCGGGGCCTGTCCCCGCATCCAGCGCAGCCGTGACGCCCAGCGCCCGGTCCAACTCGGCCACCAGCACAAGACCGCCGTTCTCGGTCAACGACCCATCCGGCGAACCGACCCGGGCGTTCAGCCGCCTCCAGGGCTTGCTGGGCGTGCGAGAGGCGGTACGGCGGCAACGCGATATCTTCTTCACTCGAACAGGTGCACTTTCATGTTCGAGCAGACCAGGCGTAGGAACCTCGATCTTCTCAAACCGGAAGCGCACCTGTCGTCGTATCAGCCTCCCACCTCCGCCACTACCTGCGGATTCGGGTCTGATACGACTGAGGACCCCCGGACGGATACGCCAGGACGATCAGTCGGCTGCTGCGGAGGTGAGCCAGTCGCAGCAGCATGGCCGATCATCATGCCGGGCGGTCACCAGCCGCGCGAGGGCACCCATTCGAGCGCCCGCGCTCGACATCGCGAACACCCCGCACACCGGCCCCCCATCAGGGCGGAGGAGGTTATCGGCACGGGCAGGGTTTTTCGTTCCTGCTTCACCGCTCCGGGTTACCGCACCTTCGCCGGCATGGTGGTCGGGTTGATCGCACAGATGTGGCGGCGCGCGGTGTGCGGAATGCTGCCGGGCGCCGGGCTGGAACGCTTGTGGCACCACAGCCGCGCGCATCGGTTCTTCTCTACGACCCGCTGGTATGCAGACCAGGTGGGGCTGGCGTTGGCCGATGTCATCGTGGGTGTCTGCTACCCGCCGACTCGCCGATCACGGTGGTGGTCGACGACACGCTGTTCAAGCGGTCGGGAAAGAAGATATTCGGCGTCGCGTGGCACCACGACGGTGCGGCGAAGGGCCCTGACACTGCAACCGCACTCTTTGCGTCATCGCAGGTCAGGCAGGTTTCAGGATTCCTACGCCGTGACGGTTCGTCAGCAGATGGCGGCGATCGCCGCGCTCGATGAGGTCGCGAATCAGCTGGTCAGCGATCCGGAAAGCCGACAGCACGTCATGCCCGGTATGCAATGCACCCCACTCGACCTGCGGTGATTGCGTGAGTGCGGTTGCAGTACTAAGCCGATCGGGTTCGGGAACGCCGAATCGGGCGACAGAGTCCTACAGGATCGAGCGTCCTTCATCCGGTGTCATCGGTGGCTCGCAGGCGTGTGGTGAGCAGGGAACGTTCCGCGGGGTTCGAGGTGAGCCGTAGGGCATGCTCATCGGCCCGTCTGGCGTCATCGGTTCG
>NZ_RJVR01000071.1 GCF_003999195.1 Streptomyces soli | reverse complement strand
CGCGCGTGCTGCGCCCCGGCGGGCAGTCGGCGGCCGCCGCGCGGCAAACGGGCGAGCAGCGCGGCCAGGGAGGACCGCAACTGTCGCCCGGCCGCCACGGCAGTACGCGCTACCGCCCGGGTGGCGGCGTCCGCGCGCTGCAGGCAGCAGGCCACCAGCAGGGCCGCCACCAGGTGCTGGGCGGTCATGACCCAGCCGCTGTGGTCTCCGGCGTGCCAGGCCTCGTGGAGGCTGGGCGGATCCATCGGCGCCATCGGCATCGCAGCATGGTGCGCCTCATGCGCCTCATGAACAGAGTGCCCGGTGGCCCGGCCGAGCCACAGGTGCAGGCCTGCCTGGGCGGCCACCGTGGCGGCCGCCACCACCGGCAGCGAGTGCAGCACACGCGTCACCGGCGCGGCCGCCGCGAACAGCGCCACGGCCGCGAACAGAGCGGCACCCCACGGCACGGGGTGGCCGGAGGCCAGATGGTGCGCGGTGACCGCGAGAACGGTACTGACCACCGCGAACACCGCCGCCCGGGCAGCACGTGGGAACGCACCGGTCCGGTGCGCTCCCACGGTTCCGCTCATCGATGACGACATGGCCGGACCATCATCAGCCATCAGCCATCAGCCATCACCGGCGGCGGCTTGTTGCGACCCCGCCACCTGATCTGACCGATCCGGCCGAAAACGGTGTCCCGTCACCTCTCAGGCGGCATGATGGGCCAGTTCGGCGTGCGGGTCGGTCGCGCCCGGCATCGGGGCCGGGTCGGCGTGCACCAAGGCGGCGGCCAGCCGAGGTACCGCGTGCAGCAGGGCGTGCTCGGCATCGACGGCCACCTGGTGAGCCTGGCGTACGGTCAGGTCACCGTCGACGACGACCGCGACCTCGGCGCGCAGCCGGTGGCCGATCCAGCGCAGCCGCAGCTCACCGACCGTTCGTACACCTGGCACGTCGAGCAGGGCTTGCTCGGCCGCATCGACGAGGGCGGGGTCGACGGCGTCCATGATCCGCCGGAAGACCTCGCGGGCGGCGTCCCGCAGCACCAGCAGGATCGCGACGGTGATCGCCAGGCCGACGATAGGGTCGGCGAGCCGCCAGCCGAGTGCCGCGCCGCCCGCGCCCAGGAGTACGGCGAGTGAGGTGAAGCCGTCGGTGCGGGCGTGCAGCCCGTCGGCGACCAGAGCCGCGGAGCCGATCTTCTTGCCGGTGCGGATGCGGTAGCGGGCCACCCATTCGTTGCCGATGAAGCCGACCACCGCGGCCATGGCGACCGCCGGCAGGTAGCCGATGTCCCGGGGGTTCAGCAGCCGGTCGACCGCGGCCCAGGCCGCGAAGGCGGCCGAGGCGGTGATGGTCAGCAGGATGACGATCCCGGCCAGGTCCTCGGCCCGGCCGTAACCGTAGGTGAACCGGCGGTTGGCCGCGCGGCGGCCCAGCACGAAAGCGATACCAAGGGGCACCGCTGTGAGCGCGTCGGCGAAGTTGTGGATGGTGTCGCCCAGCAGCGCCACCGATCCGGACAGAAACACGATCGCCGCCTGGAAGATCGCGGTCACCCCCAGGATCGCCAGCGAGATCCACAGCGTGCGCATGCCCTCGGCTGAAGTTTCCATCGCGGCGTCGACCTTGTCGGCGGCCTCGTGCGAGTGCGGCTTCACCACATGCGCGACCTGGTGCTTCAGCCGCGCCCAGCGGCCGGAGCGCGTACCACCGCCGTGGCCGTGGCCGTGCTCATGCGGGTGGTCGTGACCGTGGTCGTGGCTGTGCGACTGGCCGTGGTCATGGCCATAGTCGTCGCCGTCGCCGTCGCCGTCACCGTGGCCATGGGTGTGGTCATGGTCGTCGTGGTCGTGACGGTGCTCGTCGCTCACGGGATCGCCTCTCGTGGGTGGGCAGCAAGTGGACACGGTCCGCGCCCTCCACCATTATGTACGCATGAGCGCACGCATGCACCTCTCAGGTGCGCATGGTTCGCACCCGCAACAGCCGGGCGCCGAGCAGTTCACCCGCGCCGCCGAGACGCTGGGCCTGCTCGCCGACCGCACCCGCCTCGCGCTTCTGCACACCCTCGGCGGAGGCGAGGCCGACGTCACCACGCTGACCGAAGCCGTCGGCGCCGCCCGCCCGGCGGTCAGTCAGCATCTGGCCAAGCTCCGCCTCGCCGGCCTGGTCACCGCCCGCAAGGACGGCCGCCGCGTCGTCTACGCCCTCACCGATGGCCACCTCGCCCGCCTGGTCGCCGAAGCCCTCAGCCACGCCGACCACCAACTCTCCGGCATCCCCCGCCACGACTGACGCGGACGCCTTATCGGAAAACCCGTTTGCAGCGCCCCGCTCGCTGCATGGCTTCAGGCCGCGACGCCTGCACGTAGCGTAGCCACGGGCGCACGTCGCCGGGCGCCTGCGGGGTGAAGCCGGCCTCGGCGGCGAGGTCGTCGAGCAGGTCCACTGGGTTGTGCTCCATGGCCGGGCCGGTGAGCGCGCCGATCAGGTGCCGGCCGAGCCTGCTGCGCGGCGGCCGGAAGTAGGCGAGTGACGCCCTGGCCGTACGGAACCGACCAGCCGATCCCGCATAGTCGGGCCCCTTGCACACGGCCGGGCCTCGTACCCACGTATCCGGCAAACCGCCCACGTGTCGTGGCGGGCACACCATGATGGACCGGACATGCGCATGCGTCCCCTCACCGACCGCAGCGCGCTCGGCAGTGCCGGGCGCGCGACCGGCTTCGCCCTGTCCGGCAGCGCCCTCGCGGCGGCACAGCACCATGCGGTGGCCGACTCCGCCATCTCCTGGCCTGCCCTGGCGGTTGCGGCGGTCGCGGTGTTCGTCTGCTCGTTTCCCGTGTTCTACGCCGGCATGCGCCGCGTCGCCGCAGCCGCCGCGGTGGCGGTGCAGGCACTGCTGCCTGCCTGGCTGGAGGCGACCAGCACCTCCGTGCCTGCCGCGAACCTGGACGATCACTTCCGGCTCCCACCGGGATGGCACCACAACAGCCCGGCCATGACCGCCCTGAACGTCCTTGCAGCTCTCGCACTGGCCGGTGCCATCTACCAGGCGTGCGCATTGCCGACGCGTCTGACCCATGCCGCCGCAGGGTGCGCGCGTGAGTGGGTCCGGCGCCTCCTGGACGCTCTGCTGGTCCGGCTGCCGCACGTCGCCCGGCCGACCGGCCCACTGCCCAGCCCGCCTGCCCCGCCTGCCCCGCCTCCGCACACAGTGCTGACCGGGCTCCTGCACCACGTAGTGCGCTGCGGGCCGTAGCGCACCGACGCTCCGCCGACTTCCCTCACGCGTCGCCTTGGTCGCGGCGTGCCCGTCACCGACACCTTCGGAGTGTCCGCACATGCCCTCGCACCTCTTCGCGGTGTGCCGGGCAGGCTCGGCCTGCGTCCCGCAGGACCCGGCCGCCGACGACGTCAGCGCGATGGCCGTCGTGTCCTACACGATCATCATCGGCCTGCTCGCCATCGGCTTGTTCCTGCTGGCGGAGCAGTTGTGGCACAGCAGACGCCACCCGTCGTCTGAGGATCCGCCTGCCCCCGGCCTGCAGTCGACGGAGAGGAAGGAACGGCGCACGCGCTAGCCAGGCTGCCGGAGCACCCGACCCCGAGCGACCGGGCGGGTGTTCCGGCTCGCGGAGGCCACGCGGGGTGTCGTCACGTGGATCGCGACAAGCACACGAGGTTCCCGCTAACGCTCCGTGGTCAATACGTCCGATAATGTCCACTCTGTGCATGATCACGGTTACAGAGGGTTTCTGGCGCTGCTCCTGGCGCTGCTTGCCGCCTTCTGCTGCACTGCCGCCGGTTCACCGTTGCATGTGCACCCGGTGCTCCCTCTGCATGCCGTGCATGCCGACACCGTGCCCTCCGCGCCCGCCCGGCACCAGCCGGGCGATCACTGTGCGCGCAACGTGCCGCAGTCGTCATGGGTACGGACCGGGCACCGCGCGGGCCCGCCTCGCGGAGCACAGGCGACTCCCGTCGCACCCGCGCCCGGCACCGATGGTGCCCCGCACTCCCTTCGGCAGCCCGCACAGAACTGCCTCGCACCCATATCGGCAGGTTCAGGCACACAGTCCCGCCTCTGCCTCTGGCGTATCTAGAAGACCGTCGCCCGGACCGAGCCGTCGGTCCCTCACCCATGCCCGCACGCCGCCACGCGGGCGGGGTGAGCCGCTGTCGTACGGCGCTTCCCCGCGACCAGAAAGCAGTCACGATGAACCTTCCATCCACCACGGCCCTTCCCCACGACGCCCCCGGCTGCTCGCTCGCCAGCGCGGTCGGCAACACCCCCCTCCTGTGGATCTGCGAACCCTTCACGCCGCCCGGGCGCGGCTTCTGGGCCAAGCTGGAGGGCTTCAACCCCGGCGGCATCAAGGACCGCCCTGCCCTGCACATGACCGCCCGAGCCCGCGAACGCGGCGAACTGAGCCCCGGTGCGCCGGTCGTGGAGTCCACCAGCGGTACCTTCGGCCTCGGCCTGGTCCTGGCCGGCCGCATCCACGGCCACTCGGTGACCCTGGTGACCGACCCCGGCCTGGAGCCCGACATGGAACGGCTGCTGCGCGCCCAGGGCGCCAGGGTCGACGTCGTCAGCGACCCGCACCCCACCGGGGGCTGGCAGGAGGCCCGCCGCCTGCGCGTGGCCGAACTCCTGGCCGCCGCACCCGGGTCGTGGTGCCCCGATCAGTACAACAACCCCGACAATGTCGACGCGTACCAACCCTTGGCGTATGAACTCATCGCCCAGCTCGGCCGGATCGACGTCCTGGTGAGCAGCGTTGGCACCGGCGGGCACTCGGGCGGCGTCAGCCGGGTCCTGCGGGCTTGCTTCCCCCACCTGGAGGTCATCGGCGTGGACGCTACCGGTTCCACCATCTTCGGCCAGCCCGCCCGGCCCCGCCTGATGCGCGGCCTCGGCAGCAGCATCCATCCCCGCAACGTCGCGTACGAGCAGTTCGCGGAGGTGCACTGGGTCGCCCCGGGCGAGGCGGTGTGGGCCTGCCGCCAGCTGGCCCGCTTCCACTACGCGTCCGGCGGCTGGAGCGTCGGGGCGGTCGCGCTGGTCGCGGGGTGGGCGGCCCGTACGTACCCGCGCGGCACACGTATCGCGGCGGTCTTTCCCGATGGGCCGCACCGCTATCTGTCCACCGTCTACAACGACGACTACTGCCGCGACCACGGCCTGCTGGACACCCCGCCGGCCGAGGAGCCGGAGGAGTTCAAGAGCCCCAGTGACGGGGAGGCCGTCCGCTGGACGCGCTGCCTCCGCGTCACCGATCCCCTGGAGGCTGGACGATGACGACCTCAGGCATGCTCGGACAATTCCGCTGCTTCGACCGCAGTGTGCAGCTGCTGCTGCTCAACCAGTTCACCATCAACCTCGGCTTCTACATGCTCATGCCCTACCTCGCCCAGCACCTGTCCGGTGAACTCGCCCTGGCGGGCTGGCTGGTCGGGCTGATTCTGGGCATGCGCAACTTCAGCCAGCAGGGCATGTTCCTGATCGGCGGCACCCTCGCCGACCGCTTCGGCTACAAGCCGCTGATCGTGGCCGGCTGCACCCTGCGCACCGTCGGCTTCGCAGCCCTCGGAGTGGTCGACTCCGTACCCGGGCTGCTGGCCGCCTCCGCGGCGACCGGCTTCGCCGGTGCGCTGTTCAACCCCGCCGTACGCGCCTACCTCGCGCGCGACGCCGGCGAGCGGCGGGTCGAGGCCTTCGCCCTGTTCAACGTCTTCTACCAGGCCGGAATCCTGGTCGGGCCGCTCGTCGGACTCGCCCTGACCGGCATCGACTTCAAGCTCACCTGCCTGGTGTCAGCCGCCGTCTTCGCGGCCCTCACCCTCGTACAACTCCGCGCCCTGCCACCGGCCCGAGGCGCCGAGGCCGGCGTGCGCGAGAGCGTCGCCCGGCAGTGGAGGCAGGTGCTGGCCAACCGCCCGTTCCTGCTCTTCGCCGCATCCATGACCGGCTCGTACGTCCTGTCCTTCCAGGTCTACCTCGCCCTGCCGATGGCCCTCCGCGAGGGCACCCACAACGGGACCACCGCAACGGTCGCCGTCGGCGCACTGTTCGCCGTCTCAGGACTCGCCACCATCCTCGGCCAGACCCGCGTCACCGCCTGGTGCAAGCGACGCTGGACCCCGCAGCGGGCAATCACCGCCGGACTGGTCCTGATGGGCGCAGCTTTCCTGCCGCTGATGGTACCCATCGGCACCATCGCCGCAGCGATCGGCTGCGGGCTGCTGCTCGCCGTCGCCACGATGATCGTCTACCCCTTCGAGATGGACACCATCGTCGCATTGTCCGGCAACCGGCTCGTCGCCACCCACTACGGCCTCTACAACACCATCTGCGGCATCGGCATCACCGCTGGCAATCTCCTCACCGGAGCCGCCCTCGACGCCGCCCGCCGCGCGGGCCTGGCCGCCCTGCCCTGGGTGTCCCTGGCCAGCCTCGGCCTGGCCTGCGCGGCAGCCGTCCATCTCCTGGGCCGCTCAGGCCGCTTGGCCCCCACCCCGGCGGAGGCTGCCCCGGCCGTATGACCGGTCAGCGGCCGTGGCGCGGCGCCACGGCCGCCGCTCTGGCGTGGCGCTGTGAACGCGGCCGTCCGTACGAAGATCCGCCATCATGATCACGGGTGCCTGCCATGAACTCACCCTCCTCCGCCTTTCCACCACGGCCCCACGGCTCCGCAGGTCGGGACACCCCGGGCTTCGTCAACGACCTCGTCTCCACAGTGATGGACGGGACGCACCCCGACCCGGGCGGTGGACCCGGCGGGTCCCGGTGGTGTCCGGCACCTTCCGCCCCGGCAGCGCCGGGCTTCGTGATGGGCGCACGTCCCGTGCCGCTGCCCTTGGAGTCGGACACGTCAGGCTGCCGTGCCGGCGGGAACCGCCGGCTGGGTGCGATAGCGGTCGGCCCACTGGACGAGGGCGGTGTGGCAGGCATGGTCGAGATGGTTGATGCCATCGAGATCGAAGTCGATGCGGCGTCCCGGGGGCAGCGCGTCGAGGGCATCGAGGATCTTGGGCAGCCGCAGGAAGGTGGCGTTCCCAGTAAGGCGGATGCGGATGCTCTGGTCGGGAAGGTGCTCTACGGTCACGCGGACGTGTGAGGTGTCCCAGGCGGACTTCGCCACAGCGAGGGCCAAGCCGATGAGCACGCCCTCGAACATGTTCACCAGGACGATCGCTGTGGCCGTGGTGACCAGGATCAGTGCCTCGCCGCGGTGCCCGTGCCACAGCGCGCGCAACTCCCTGGCCGGGATGAGCTTGAAGCCGGAGTGGACCAGGATGCCCGCGAGCGCGGCGACCGGGATGACGGCGAGCGCGGCGGGGAGCAGCGCGGCGAACAGCAGGAGCCACACCCCGTGCAGCACCCGGGACACCTTGGTGCGGGCGCCGGCTTGGACGTTGGCGGCGCTGCGCACGATGACGGCGGTCATCGGCAGTGCGCCCAGCAGGCCGCAGACCGCGTTGCCGGCGCCCTGGGCCATCAGCTCTTTGTCGTACCGGGTGCGTGGCCCGTCGTGCAGGCGGTCCACCGCTGCGGCGCTGAACAGGCTTTCCGCTGAGGCGATCAGGGTGAACGCGAGCACGGTGCCGATGACACCCGCGTCGGCGAGCTGCCTGATGGCGGCCGGTGACGGCGGCTGGATGGCGTCCAGCAGACCCTGGACTTCGACCTTGGCCACGGGCAGGTCGAAGAACGCCGTGGCGGCGGTGGCCAGTGCGACGGCGGCGAGTGGCGCCGGCAACACCTGCACCTGTCGCGGCAGCTTCTTCCACCCGGTCATCACCGCGATCGTGCCCGCGCCGAGGCCGAGCGCCGCCTGGGCCTGGGGGGAACCGACAGCTCCGGTGAGCAGGCCGGGCAGCCCGGCCAGCTTGGACGGACCGCCGGCCGGGGCCTGGGCGCCGGCCATGGCGTACAGCTGACCGGCGATCAGGACCAGGCCGATGCCGGCGAGCATGCCCTCGACGACGGCGACGGAGATGGCGCGGAACCACCGGCCGAGCCGGAGCGCACCCATGAGCAGTTGCAGTACGCCCGCAGCCAGGACCAGGACACCGAGGGCGGACAGCCCGTACTCCCGGACGGCTTCGGCGACCAGCACCGTCAGCCCGGCGGCAGGTCCGCTGACCTGCAGGCTGCTGCCGGGCAGCAGGCCGGTGACCAGGCCGCCGACGATCCCGGTGATCAGGCCGAGTTCAGCCGGCACGCCCGAGGCGACGGCCACGCCAACGCACAGGGGCATGGCGACCAGGAAGACGACGACGGAGGCGGGCAGGTCACGACGCAGCACGTCCCGGGCCGTGGCGGGGGTGAGCCTCGCCCGGTCCGGCGCCGTCGGGCGGGCTACGTGGCGGGCGCTCACAGCGGGAGGAAGGAGTCGGGGCGGGGCTGGTGGGCCAGCACCCGGCCGGTGGGCAGATCGTAGAACCAGCCGTGCAAACGCAACTCCCCATTCCCGGCGCGGGCGCGGATGCAGGGGTAGCGGCGCAGCTTGTCCAGCTGGGTCAGGACGTGCCGTTGGACGGCCTCGGCCAGGTGTGGGTCACCGCGGTCGGGCAGGCCGGGCTGCACGGCTCGGCGCAGCCAGTCGCGGACCGCCGGGGCGTGCCCGAGGGGGGTGCCGTCGATCCGGGCGCGGACGGCGCCGCAGTGGGAGTGGCCGCACACGACGATGTCGCGGATGCCGAGTACCTGGACGGCGTATTCGATGGTCGCGGCCTCGCCGCTCGGCCGCAGAGCGCGGTAGGGGGGAACGGACTGGCCGGCCGTGCGCAGTTCGAACAGCTCGCCGGGCCGGGCGCCGGTGATCATCGAGGGGATGACACGCGAGTCGGAACAGGTGATGAACAGCGCTTGGGGCCGCTGGCCGTCGGCCAAGCGGCTGAACTCCTCACGACGCTCGGCGGCGTGATGGTGGAAGGAACGGGCATGGTCGATCAATGCCTGCATGGTGCGTACCTCCAGCGTGCCCCCGGGCGCAGGCGTGCGCCTGGGGGCACGGATCGTCACGGGGTCATCGGGAACGTGGAGGAACCGGCGGGCTCAGCAGCGCAGGACCGTACGCGTGTCCAGGGCGTGCTCGGGGGCGGCCCCGCCCCAGACGCGGGCGGGCACGGCAACGGCGGGCAGCGGGGCCGCGACGCCGGCTGCCGCGACGACATCGGGGTGTGTGTCCTTGCGCGGCGGGTGGTCGTCGTGGTCGGGCATGTCCACGTGCAGGAAGCCCCAGGCGGCGCCGCTGTCGCGGTCACTGTCGTCGGCCGCGGTTGATGCCGCGAGGAAAGCGGGCGCCGGTGCCGGGCCGCCGTCCCCGGAATGCGGCACCAACAGCATGGACAAGCACCAGCAGTAACAGGGCGAGGACTGGCGTGGGGCGCGTACGCACGATAGCCGACAACGGCACCGTCATCCTCCTCCCTCGACGCACAGCGAGCGGACAGCGATCTTGTTCTGCGGACATGCCGGCGCCCGCGGATGGTTCCCGTCGCGGCTGTGGCCGAATCCCACCGCAGCCGCGACCGGAATCTGTCAGTCCTCTTCTGCCGGGCCCTGCAAGACCGACATGTCCGGCTCCGGTTCTGCCGGCTGATCCGGTCGGCCGGTCGTGGGGCGCGCGGGTTCGCTGTGGGATCGGGACACAGGGTGGGCCTGGGCGCGCAGGTAGGCGCCGAGGGCTGCGACGGGGTCGATAGGCATGCGGGAACACTCCTGCGGTATCCGGGGGATTTGGCTGGGCGGGCGCGCGACCGCGCCCAGGGAGGCGACGTCGCGGGGCGCGGCTCAGCAGCGCAGGATGCTGTGACTGACCGGGGCGGCGGCGCCGGCGTGCGCGGCGGGTGCGGCCGACCCGCGCGCCGGGCGCGGCACGAACAGGGCTGTCCCGGGCGCCGGGGACGCCGGTTGGGGATGGGGGGTCTTGCGGGGCGGGTGGCTCGGGTGCTCGGCCAGGTGCGGATGCTGCGGCGCCGGGCGGGTGGTCTGGGCTGCAATTCCCACGCTCTGCGCTGCGGGAGCTTCCGACCCGGTGGGTACGTGGAGCTGCGCGGTCGGCGGGGTGGCTCCGGCGCTGTCGTGCGAGGTCGTGCCCAGATGCACCAGAACGGACAGCATCAAGGCCATGCCGATAACGGCCGCATACCGCGGCCGGGCGCTCAGGAACCGCCACAGCATCACACACTCAGAGTAACCATGTGATTGCTATTTGTGCTCGCCGACGGTGCCGAGTGCCACGTACGGGCCTGCCGGTCATCCTCTGACCACCCTGGGCGCCCGTTGTCCTACCGATCGTGGAGCCTGGGTTTCGAACAGGGTTCTTGGTTGGGTGATCTTCCGGTGGCCGGGCATGAAGGCAGGGCCTCCCGCCCAGCCCTTGGGTGGCCGCGTGGACGGTACGGGCCGCCCGAGAGGACAGGCGCATCACATCTGGGCAGGGCCAACGCTCACCCGGTCCCGGCCCCCGCTAACCACCAGCGCACCACCGGTCCAACGCCAAGGTCGACCCAGGGGTGCTCGTGTGCGGAGGTGACGACACGGGGCGCCGAGCCGGTTCGGCGTTCTGAGCAAGCGAAGCCTGCGAGACAGGCTCGAACCAGGTCTACACTGATCGTCGGCGCGGGGGCGCTGCTGCTGGAGGACAACACCGTGATGGCCCGCCCGCTGCCCGACCCGAAGACGCCCATCGGTCACCGACGTGACGGCCGCTCGATCTTCCCGATCGTGGGCGCGGACCCCACCGACCCGTCCAACGACCTCCTCGGCGACCCCACTATCCCGCCTGCCCCGCCTGCTGCCCCGGCCGGGCAGCCGATGGACCAGGAGACGCTGTCGCGGCTGCTCGCCAGGGAGAAGCAGCAGGGCGAACGTGCGGCAGTGCGGCGCCTGGTGGAGCAGCTGGGGTTCGCCAAGACCGACGACCTGTCGTCGTTCGTGCAGTCGCAGCGCGACGCCCAGAACGCGGCCCTGTCGGACCTGGAGCGGCGCGAGCAGGCCGCCGCCGAGGCGCAGACCGTCGCGGAGCAGCGTGAGGCGCTGGCCGTGGCCCGGGAACGTGCCGCGGTACGCCGCGCCGTCCTCGTCGGCCTCGGTGCGAGCGGCGATGACCTTCGGGACGCGGAGCGGCTGCTGGCCGTCGACGACGACGCCGACGAGCAGGCCGTCGCCGATGCCGCTGCCGCCCTCAAGACGCGCCGCCCCGAGCTGTTCGGCGCCGCGCAGGTGCCGCCGGCCGCCCCTGGTGGCTCTCCTGCGGGCGGTCCCCCGCAGCGCGGTGGCAACGTGCCCAAGCGGGGCGCGGCCGGGGCGGAGATGGCCCGCAAGCGGGGCTACACGGCCGCCACCTGACGTTCCACGCACCACCTGACTTCCCACCGGCGGGACAAGGCCGGACCTGACGGGGACCACGCCCCTACCCGTGGACGACGCCACCGGCTGGTGAGCGGACGATCACCCATCTGATCGCGTCCACGGGAGGACACATGACCGTCTCTCCGGTCACCTTCACCCAGAACCTGACGGCCGACCGTGCCTGGCTCGCGAGCCTGCACGGTACCGACAACGTCGACACCATCACCCTGGACATGTCGACGTTCGGTGCTGGCACGCACTTCTTCGCCAGCACCGACACCACGATCCCCTACTCGCGGCTCCTGTCCGGCCTTCCGGTCGGCAAGATCACCGCCTCCGGGCTGTACGGCCTGTACTCGGTCGGCGACGCTGACGGCCGGCAGAACCTGGCCGGGTTCGTGTTCGCCGAGGTGCTGTTCGCGCCGGCGCAGACGAAGGTGCCTGCGGCGCTGCTGTGGCACGGCTCGGTGAAGACCGCGAAGCTGCCCGTCGCCGTGGCCGCGGTCGCCCCGTCCGCCGTCTGCCAGATCCGGTTCGTGTAAGGAGCCTTGAGCGATGACTGTGCAAGACCTCATCAAGGACGTGTCGGTCGCGGACCTGACGACGTTCGCCCGCTACATTCCGTCCCCGGCCGACTTCCTGCTCACCCAGACGGTGTTCGCCAAGGTGTCGGTGAACGACGTGATGTGGCGGATCAAGAACACCGGCCGGTACGTCAACGCCGCCAAGTACCGCTCCTTCGACGCCTCGGTGCCGTTCTCCGACCGGCAGGCGTGGCAGACGTCCACGCAGGGTATGCTGCCCGCGCTCGGCCAGAAGCTGCTGGTCGGCGAGATGGAGCTGATCCTGCAGGAGACGTCCCGCGGTGCTGACGCGGACCGGCTGCTGCAGCTGCTGTACGACGACGTGGAGCGGCACGTCGAGGCCGTCAACTCCCGCCTGGAGCTGGCCGCCGGTGACGTCCTCACCGACGGGAAGTTCTCCCTGGTCGGCGAGAACGGCCTGACCCTGGACGTCGACTTCGGTGTCCCGGCCGCGAACATGCCGACCGCGCCGAAGCTGTGGTCCGACCCGACGTCGGACCCCATCGCGGATGAGCTGGGCTGGGTGTCCTACCTGGACTCCATCAGCGCGCCCATGCCCGAGATGGTCATCACCTCGCGGCGCGTGTTCTCCTACCTGGCGGGCAACAACGCCTACCGGGCGGCGTACTACGGGTCGGTGAACCCGGCGACGACGCCCACCGCGTCGCTGACCCCGCAGCAGATCAACGTGGTGCGTGACAACTACGGCCTGCCGCCGATCACCCTGTACCGGGCGCAGGTCCGTGTCGACAACGTCGCCACGAAGTGCCTGCCGGACGACCGGTGGATCATGCTGCCGCCGGACCGGTCGAAGTGGGGCCAGACCATGTACGGCACCACGGCGGAGTCGCTGGCGCTGTCGCGGGGCGCCAACCCGTCGATCACCCGCGAGGACGCCCCCGGCCTGATCATCACCCGTGGTGCGAAGGACGACCCGGTGCAGATCTGGACCAAGGGCGCGGCCGTCGCCATGCCGGTGCTGTTCGCCCCGGACTGCCACATCACTGCGAAGGTGCTGTGATGGGGAGGCGGCTGGCAGCAGCGGTGCACGTGCGGCACCCGAAGACGAACGAGCAGCTGATCCTGCAGCCTGGTGACGAGCCGGACGAGGAGCTGGCCGAGGCCATCACCAACCCCGACGCGTGGGAAGACGACGCCGAGGAGGAGGGCGGCGACGTCGACCAGGAGCCCGACGCCGACGGCGCTGGCCCGGACCCCGTCCCGGACCCGGTACCGGACCCGGAGCCCGCCCCGGAGGCGGAACCGGAGCCGGTGAAGCCGGCCCGCTCCCGGTCCCGCAAGA
>NZ_RJVR01000004.1 GCF_003999195.1 Streptomyces soli | reverse complement strand
TCGTGCGTTCCTGGCCCGGCCGGGGAGCCGCGGCGGTGATGTCGCGCTTTTGCGGTCACGGTACGACAGGAGATTCATCGCCCGGCCTCCTTCGGGAAGGCGCGACGGTACCCGTCGCGCTGAGGGCCGCATGAGCATGAGGTGGGCTTTACGACGCGTGAGAGGCGCACCAGCCCGCATTTGTTCGCTGGTCCACAGTCGGAGTACCAGGATCTCGCGCCTCGGAGCCGGACGAAAGTCCAGCCGAAGTGAGTCAGGACTTGCCTTCGAGCGCGCTTCACCCAAGTCGCAGCGCCGTTCACCGCGGTGAACGACCTCCGCCACTTGATATGTACGGAGATCAAGAACGTGCTGGTCAGGGACGCCACGGCTTGAGGCTCTCCGCCGCCATGGCCGGGGCGGCGGAGGCCTCGCGGATGGCGCGCTTGGTCTCCGCCTCGATTACGGCGCGCTGGTGCTCCAGGCGGGAGCGGGGGGAGGAGCTACTAGGGCATTTCGGCAATGCGGGAAGCGTGCGTGCCGGGGCGTGGCCGCCCGATCAGAGGTCACCCGACAGGCTCTGATCGGAAATACCTCGTCTTCCAAGGTCAAAGTCGGCTCTGCCGAGGGATTTCACGCCGCCACTGGCGTCCCCGCAGGGATACAGAGACTGAGCTGAGACTGAGCAAGGAAGACGGCTCGCGGCATCGCCGTATCGGTCGCATGGGCGGAGGCAGGAGCTATCGGGATCCAGAGACAGATCGATTAAATGACTCTAATTAGCATTATTTGTCTGATTTGTTCTTTCAGCACTGGTGCGCAATTCGCGAATCACTCAAATTTTCCCGCTGCCGTGACCTTCGCCATATGGTGTGCGTCACTATGATGCTCGATAGTAGTAAATCGGACGTTCTGCGACCTGTTACTGCGGCTCTGGTGAAGTGACTCATCATGATGAATACGAAATTAGGTAGTAGAAGTCGCCATTGACCAAAGATTTCCTGATCTATGACACTCTCGCTTGCCCGGCGGATTTCCTCGGGCTTCCTCCGTCGGAAGAGGCGACCTCGAATGCAGTTCTCCGCGATATCGAAGCTCGGGCGTATGGCCAAGGGCGCCAAGTCCTCCTTGGGCGTCGCCGCGGCCGGCGCCGCGGTGGTCGCCGGTGTGCTGGCTGCCGCTCCGACCGCATCCGCCGCCACCACCTCCCAGGGCAACCTGAGCGGTTGGATCAACCAGTCGCTGTCGGTCATGCACGCCCACGGCATCCCGGGCACCTACTACGGGATCTACCGCAATGTCATGCGTGAGTCGTCGGGCAACCCGAACGCGATCAACCAGTGGGACTCCAACGCCACGATCGGCACTCCTTCCAAGGGGCTGCTGCAAGTGATCGCCCCGACCTTCAACGCCTACCACGTGGCGGGAACGTCGTGGAACATCTACGACCCGGTCGCGAACATCACCGCCGCCTGCAACTACGCGGCCCATCAGTACGGTTCGATAGACAACGTGAACTCGGCGTACTGACCAGCGCCTTCCGTAGGCGACCGCGTTCAGAAGCCCAGCGCGCGGGGAAGCGGGCGAAGACCACGGGGACGTGACCGTCTCAACCGCCCACAAAGCCAAGGGCCGTGAATGGGCTAACGTGAAGGTCGCGGGCGACTTCACCCCGCCCAAGGACAGCGATCAGAAAGACGCCAACGGCTACCCCGTTCCCGGACCGATCGACAACGCGAAGCCCGCGACGACGCGAAGCCCGCCTCGCCTACGTCGCCGTCACCCGTACCCGTCACCGCCTCGACCTTGGCGGCCTCTCCTGGATCCACCACCATCCCGACGGGAATCCGCCTGCCGCCTGACGCTGAAAGCCATGGGTCAGCGCGACGCCCAGCAACGTTTCCCACGGCGCACCGCACCACCCAACCGGCCCCGGGCATCACGACCCAGCGCCAACGGGCGGCCCGGACCACGGACCGGCACCGGACCGGCCTGCTCGGGCACAGCCGACGGCCGCGGTCGACGCGGCCCCGGCCGAGGCGGAGGCGAAACGGGCGTACGACACCGAGAAGGGCCGCCGTCACCACCGCTGGTACCCAGACGGTCCGATCGCGGTCGCCGCGGCGACCAGGGCTGCCGAGCAGGCCCGGGAGCGCACCGCACAACATCTGCTGGCCACGCGGCTGGAGCAACTGCGCGAGCTGACCGGCGGCCGCACTCATGCGGCCGCCCCCGCGCCGTGGGCGGACCGCCTGACCACCCTCGCCGCCCGCTCGATCAGCGACGACCTTGCCGGGGCGGTGATCGCGTGACCACGAAAGCTGAGCCGAGCGGCGTCGACCTGGCCCGCCAAGCGCTGTTCGCGGCCCGCGAGGCAGCGAAGAACAACGGCAGCGGCCACAAGGAGAAGCCCCGACGCCGTACCCATGTGGCCCGGCGTGACGGCCGTGACCCGTTCGGTCTCGGCGAGGCAATCACGGCGATGATGACCGAACGCGCCTGGGCCACACCGGCCGCCGGCGGCGACGTCCTCGCCCAATTCGACAGCATCATCGCCGCGGCCGCGCCCGAGCTCGCCGGTCACATCCAGGCGGTGAAGTTCGCCCCGGACACCGGGCAGCTGGACATCGTCCCCGAGGCGCCCGCCTACGGCACCACGCTGCGCTGGACGGCACCGAAGCTGATCGCCCAGGCCAACCAGCAGGTCAAAGGTACGGCGGTCCACACGATCCATGTCCTGCCGCCACCCCAGCACCACGGCCGCCGCCCCGGAAGCGGCACCAACCGCCGCGCCCACCGGCCCGGTGCGGACCCGGGACAGTGCGTCGGCCGGCTACCGCCGTGCCCTCGATTGTGTGCGTTTAGTCAGTCGCGTACGGTCGGCTGGTGTTCTCGGAGCTCTCGTCGGGCGGGATCCGGCTCGACACCGGCGACGACTGCGACAACTGCGACAACGTGATCCACATCCGCCGCGCCCAGCGGGCCCGGCTCGCGGCCGAGGTCGACGAGCAGCTGCCCGGCCTGGGTGACGGCGAGCGCCGCCAGGTCCTCGAGGACCGGCTCCGCGAGCAGGCCGCTGCCGAGGCGGAGGACTTCGTGTGGCGCCGCGAGCAGGCCGCCGTGGAGCAGGCCCGCCGTGATGCGGCCCGCGCAGCTGCCCAGGAGCGGGCGGAGCGTGAACGCGCGGCCGCGCAGGCTGCCGACGCTGTCCGGCAGGCGCTGCCGTGCGAGGACTGCGGCCAGGACCGGTCGGCCGGGCTGTGCGAGGCGTGCGGCTACCGGCGCCAGACCAAGGCCCTGGTGGTGGAGGCCGGCCTGCTCGCGGGCACCTGGTCCGCCGCCCTGGACGACGCGGACGACGTCGCCGCCACCGCCGCCCACGTCCAGGCGACGCTGGAGGCCGACATCGCCACCGCCCGGCGCGAGTTCCTCCAGCTGATGGACCCGGGCGAGCTGGACGCGGACCCGGTCGCGGCGGCGTCCGCGCTCGCCTTCACCGCGCTCCAGGCCGTGCAGCAGGCGGCCCCGCAGTACCGGCGGTGCGCCCTGGCGATGCTGGGCCGCACCGAGGAAGCCGAGACGGAGGCGCGGCGGGCGTACGCGACCGAGCAGAACCGCCGCTGGTTCCGTGCCAACCCGAACGGCGCGGACGCCGTTGCCGCCGCGACCAAGGCCGCCGACACCGCGCGGGAACGCACCGCCCAGCACCTGCTCACGGAGCGGCTGCAGCAGCTGCGCGAGCAGGCCGCGGCTCGCCCGGAGGCGGCCGGGTCCGCGCCGTGGACGGACCGGCTGCCCGAACTCGCCGCCCGCCCCCTCGATGGCAACGTCGCCGGGGCGGTGATCGCGTGAGCACCGAGAGGGAGCTGAGCGGGGTCGACCTCGCGCGCAAGGCCCTGGTCGCGGCCCGGGAGGCGGCGAGGAAGAGCGGCACCCGCAAGGAGAAGCCGAAGCGGCAGAACCAGGTGGTGCGACGGGACGGCCGTGACCCGCTCGGACTCGGATCCGCGATCAGCATGATGATGACCGAGCGCGGACTCGCCGCCCCGGCCGCCGGCGGCAGCGTCCTCGCCCAGTGGGAGAGCATCCTCGCCGCGGCCGCGCCCGAACTCGCCGGGCACGTCCAGGCGGTGAAGTTCGACGCGGGCATCGGCCGCCTGGACGTCGTCCCCGACGCCCCGGCCTACGGCACCAAGCTGCGCTGGAGCGCGCCGAAGCTGATCGCGACGGCCAACGAGAAGGTCAAGGGCGCGAACGTTCGCACCCTGCACGTCCTGCCACCCGCACCCGGTACGGCTGGCTCCGCCACGGCGGCCGCCGACCCGGACCCGCAGCCGGCTGCGCCCGGGCCGGTGAGGACGCGGGAGACCGTGTCGGACGGCTACCGTCGCGCCCTCGAGGCCCACCGTGAGGCTGCACCGCCCCGCCGGGTGGACCAGGGCATCGCCGAAGCGGCAGAGCGGCAGAACAGGGCGATGCGCGAGCTCAGCCGACGCGCGTTCCCCGAACCCGAGGTCGCTCCGGACGATGCGCCGGCCCCGATCGAGGCGGCCCGCGCCCAGCGCCGCCGCCAGGCCGCAGCCACCGAGGCCGCTGCCCTGCGCCGGGCCCGAGCCGAGCGCGCTCAGCAGTCCGGAGCTGTGGCGGCCGCCGTGGGGAAACCGGCTCCGCTACGGTCCACGGCGTGAGCCGTGACCAAGTCCGGGGCCAATTCACGGATCGGCGTTCACCGCCGCCACACGTTGACCTTCTCGGTGGCGAGCAGTGGCGTCCGGTCCCTTCACATGGGCAAGCGACCAGAGCCGCGGGTACGCCGAGAAGTTGGCTGGCAACGAGGCACTGCTCGAGCGCGTGCAGCACGCCGCCAGCAACGCGAGCTAACCCCCGACCGGCCGGGCTGCCAAGCGCGGCATCCGGATCGGGCCGGGCGTGGGGCGGTTCGAGGTGGAGCAGGAGGGGCTACCGGGTATGTGAGGGACGGCTCGGCGAGTAGGAATGACGCCGGTAGGTGAGTGAGATTGACTCACCCGCGCTACGCTCGGAATCACGACTCGTGAATCCACCCGGAGGATCAGCATGAGCGCCCAGCCCGCGGACATCGGCCCAAGGCCGAAGCCGACCATCCGCAGCGTCCGCGCATCCCTCCCGGTCGAGCACCGTGACGCCTTTCAGGCCGAGATCGAAGCCGCCCCCTGGGACCAGCTCGGCAAAACCGTCGCCGACTGGGACCTCATCGCCCGCGCCCTCGCCGACCCCGCCATCGTCGCCACGGCAAAGCGAATCGGTGAAGAACGAGCCGGCCGCGCCGAGGCGCCCGCGGTGCTCTCGGATGATGAGGTTCGGGCCCTCATGCCGTCGTTGCGGCCATAAGCTGAGCGGGTGCGTTTCAGCATCGATCTCACCGCCGAGGGCTTCCCGGACGACTTCCGCAAGCTGCAGCCCTGGGCTCAGAAGTCCCTCACCGAAGCTCTTGAGGAAGCAGCGCTCGACCCGTATCAGCTCCGTCACTTGCCGCAGTTGCCCCCGAACGCCCGCGTCCTCGGGTTCGCCGACGGCGACGGCCTCTGCCTCGTCGAGCTGGACGAAGAGACGCGGACCCTGACCGCCCGCATCATGCAAGCTCCCCGCTGACCTCGCCACACACCACGGCGCCCCACCCGATACGCGCGGGTGGGGCGCCGCTTCGTTGCCGCAGGTGGCGGTCACCCGCCGTTGATGGCCTTTTTGAAATTCCCCACCCCCGCTCACCTCGTTGGCCGGACCTGCTCTTGTTCCTCACTCCGCGCGCCGGCTGTTGTCGGTGGAGCGGGTCCGCCTGGCCTCCCAGCGGTCGCGACCACGATCGGTCACAGGGTGAGTGGCCCCTTCCAGGCCGACCCTCGGTTGCCGTCCGAGGGTCGTTGCCGCCCAACGGTCACCGCGTCGCGACGTCGTGGGCGGTGCCGTCCGTGATAGCCCGGAGTTTGTCGGGGTTGGCGACGTTGTGGATGGCGGTGATACGACCGTCGGCGTCGAAGTCGAAGGTGACGGTGGCGATCACCCGGTCCGGGGCGCTGAACACCATGCCCGGGCCGCCGTTGATCTCGACGAGCTCGGCGCGCATGTCGGCGGGCTGGACGCCCTGGTAGGTGACCGTGGCGATGGCCGCGAACCACGAGGCCACCGTCTGCGCTCCCACGACCGGCTTGAGCGCCTGACGGACCTTGCCGCCGCCGTCGGTCCACAGGGTGACGTCCGGGGACAACAGCTCCATCAGGGTGTTGATGTCCCCGCCGGTCGCGGCGGCGAAGAACCGCTCGGTGACCTCGCGCTGCCGAGGGCGGTCGGTGGTAAACCGGGGCCTGCGGGCCCGTACGTGCTCACGCGCACGGTGCGCGGTCTGTCGTACCGCCGCCTCGGACCGTTCCACCGCCTGCGCGATCTCGGCGTGGCTGAAGCCGAAGGCCTCTTTCAGCACGAAGACCGCGCGCTCCAGCGGGCTCAGCGTCTCCAGTACCACCAGCATCGCCATCGACACCGACTCGGCGTCCGTGACGGCGTCGGCGGTGTCGCCGCTGGTGAGGATGGGCTCGGGCAGCCACGGGCCGACGTAGGTCTCGCGCTTGTGCCGGGTGGAACGCAGGCGTTCCAGCGCCAGGTTGGACACGATCCGCGTCAAGTACGCCTTGGGATCGGCAACTTGGGAACGGTCGGCGGACGACCACTTGATCCAGGCGTCCTGCACCGCGTCCTCGGCGTCGGCCGCGGAGCCGAGGACGCGGTAGGCCACGGAGAACAGCAGCCTGCGGTACTCGTGAAAGACCTGCCGGCCGGCGCTCACTCGGCACCCTCGGCGACGCGGGTGAAGCGACCGCCGTGCGGCCAGAACGCGCCGGAGGCGGGCATCTTCTTCATACGGCCGAAGGTCGGCCAGGGCGAGGCGGTCACCGTCTCCTTATACCGGGCCGCCATCCGGCCGGTCAGATGAATGCGTCGCGGGCTGTCGTCGGGGCGGGTGAACTGCACGACCGCGTCGTGCCGGCCCAGGCTCACCGGCGTGTGGTAGTAGCCGAAGCGGAACGGCTTGGGCCGCTTGCCCTTCAGCGTGCGGGCGATCGACACCGCGGCGTGCACGCCGGTCGGCATCCCGCCCTGGCAGGTGCCGTGCATGACGCCGTAGCCCTGGCGGATCGCCGCGGCGTCACCGATGGCGTACACATCGGGGTGCGACACCGACCGCAGCGCGGTGTCGGTGACAATACGGCCGCACTCGTCGACGGCCAGTTGGGCGGCGGCCGCCAGCGGCGACACCCGCGTACCGCTCGTCCACAGGACGACATCGGCGGCGATGCTCTCCCCGCCCGCCAGTTCGACCGACCCCGGCAGCGCCTTCACCACCTCGACGCCGCTGCGCACCCGGACGCCGAGGCCATCCAGCGCCGACTGCAGGTACGCCCTGGCCCTCGGGTTCATGGCCGCACCGGGTTCGTCCCGGCCCAGAAGTACGACGTTCAGCTCCGGGTGCCGCTCGGCGATCTCCGCGGCCGACTCGACGCCGGTCAGCCCGCTGCCGGCGACCACCACCGTGCCGCCGCCGAGCCGCGCCAGCCGGTCGGCCAGCACCTCGGCGTCCTGGGGGCCATTGAGGGTGTACGCGTGGTCGTCGACGCCCGGCACCGCCGTCGTGTCGGCCGCACTGCCCAATCCGTACACCAGCGTGTCGTAGGGCAGGACCCCCTCGTCGTCGATCCGCACCGTCCGCGCGTCCGCGTCCACCGCCGTCACCCAGCCGCGCACGAACTGTGCGCCCGTCCCCTCCAGCAGCTCCGGAATGCTCAGCTCGGCGAGCTGCTGCCCGGTCGCCGTCATGTGCAGCCGCAGCCGCTCGGTGAACCGCTCCTGCGCGTTCACCAGGGTCACCCGCACGTCCTCGCGCCCCTTGACCCGGGCCGCGAGCTGGATGGCCGCGGCCATGCCCGCGTACCCCGCGCCCAGGATCAGAACGCGGTGGGTGGTGCTCGCCGTGCCGGTTTCATGCTGTGCGCTCATCGCTTTGCCTTCCTCCGCTCGCTGTTGACGACCAGTGGATGGAAGCTGCGAGCCAGTCCGTGACATGAGGCCGATGTGACGCGCGCCACAATTGGCTTGGTGGGGGGTGCACTTCCTGGTTGAGCCCGCAACCAACTGGGGCGAAGAGCGAGGGTGGGGACTTTCAAGGAGCGCCGACACCGTCGCCGTCGGCCGACTACGGCTCAAACCGCTCGGTGCACGCCAGGCAGATGACCTCCCGCGCCCACGTCGCCCGCTTCGCCTCCGCGGCCTCCACCCGCTGGTGTGTGACCGCGAGCCAGCAGGCGCCGACGAGGAGCATCAGCAGGCCGCCAGCGATCGAACCCGACGCCAGGGCGAACACGCCCAGGGCGACCACGCCGATCGCGATCAGGTACTGGCCCTTGACGGTCGGCGGCTCCGCGTAC
>NZ_RJVR01000020.1 GCF_003999195.1 Streptomyces soli | reverse complement strand
GGTGGCCGCCCCCGCCCTGTGCCTGCTGGCCGGCACGGTGCTTGCGCTGCGGCTGCTGCCGGCCGCCGCCCGGCTCGGCGAGCGGCTGGCGGTCCTGGCGCGCGGTCTGCCGACGGCGCTGACGGGCTGGCAGCTGTCCCGCCGGCCCGGCCGTGGCACCGGTCCGGTTCTGCTGCTCGTACTCGCCGTGGCCATGGGCATGTTCGCGATCGGGGATGCAACCAGCTGGTCCCGCTCGCAGCGGGACCAGGCGGACTTCGCGGTGGGCACGGACGTACGCGTCACGGGCTCGACCACTCCGCCCTTCGGGCAGGGCGGGCTGTACGACGGCGTCAAGGGCGTCTCCGCCGTCATGCCCGCCAACCGTACCGACGTGTCGCTGTCACAGGGCCGGTCGGCGACCGTCCTGACGACGGACACCGAGGCCGCCGCCAAGGTGATGCGGCTGCGCGACGACCTGTCCCGACAGTCCCTGGCACAACTGACGCGGCCACTGCGGACGCAGGCTGCCGGCGCGGGCTTCGTCCTGACCGAGGACGCGGCTCAACTGCGGATCGCCGCCCGCCTGGAAGCCCTCGGATCGGCCGGCCAAGGCGTCACCGACAGCATCACCGCGACCTTCGAGGACCGTTTCGGCGTCCCCTACTCCTTCCTGCTGCGCGACCTGCCCGCCGACGGCAAGTCCCACGTGCTGACCGCCGACTTCGCCGCCGGGTCCGGTCTCGCCAGCGGGGCCGCCCCCGCCGGGCCGCTGCGGCTCACCGGCATCCAGGCCGACTACCTCGTCCCCCGGCGGACCGAGCACCACCGGCTCGTCATCAGCAGCCTCCGTACGGTCGCGGCGGACGGAAGCACGCGGGCCGTGCCGGTGCCAGGCGACTCGGAGTGGACGGCCGCAACGCGGATCGACAACGCCGACTTCCCGAGCGCCGCCGGCCACGGCTACGCGAAGTCCCGGTCCTGGAAGCCTGATTCCGGCGCGGACACCCCTCTCACCGTGCGCTACGACACCGGGCAGGAGCCCTTCCAGAACTACACCCCGCCGGGATCCGACACCGCCACCCTCACGCTGCGCGCCCGTACCCCGGCCGCCCCCGCGCTGACCGGGGTCGCCACCGACGCCTTCCTCCGGGCCACCGGCGCGCACACCGGCAGCTCGGTCAAGGTCAACCTGGGAGGCGCCGACCTGACGGTCCGTGTCACCGGCACCGTCCACTCCCTGCCCACGACGGCCGCCACCGCCACCGATGAGCCCGCGACCGACGGCGGCGCCCTGCTGCTCGACCTCCGCGCCGTGAACCAGGCCCTGGAGGAGCGGAATCTGGCCGGCCTGGAGCCCGGCGAATGGTGGCTGGCCACCGATCCGGGGGCCGCCGCCCAGGTGGCGACGGCACTGCGCGACCGCAGCGATATCGACACCGTCCTGGTGCGGGAGGAGGAGCGACAACGGCTGAGCGCCGACCCGCTCGGCGCGGGCCCGCAGTCCGCGCTCCCGGCCGCCGTCATCGCCGCGATGCTGCTGGCGGCAGCGGGCTTCGCCGTCTCAGCGGCCGGCACGGTCCGCGAACGCGCCGGGGAGTTCGCGGTTCTGCGCGCGCTGGGGGCCTCCCGGGGAGGCCTCGCGCGGGTGATCGCCGCTGAGCAGGGCCTGCTGGTGCTCGTGGCGATAGCCGTCGGCGTGGCTCTCGGTGGCCTGCTGACCCGTCTCGTGGTCCCGCTCATCGTCCTGACCGCCCAGGCCACCCGCCCGGTGCCCGCCGTCCTGGTCCAGCTCCCGGCCCCGCAACTGCTGCGCCTGCTGGCGGCCGTGGCGGTGGTGCCGATCGTCGTGGTCGTGGTCACCGCGCTGCGGCCGGGCAACCCGGCGCAGGCGCTGCGACGTCAGGGAGGTGAGTGAGGTGCCGTCACCTCGCCTTGGCCATCTGGTTCCCCGTCTGATTCGCCGTACGGTTCGCCGGCCCATTCGTCCGGAGGCCCCCTGGATACGCACCCGGCTGCGCACCGCGCCGGGCGCGGCGCTCGCGCTGGCCGCGCTTGTCCTGGTCACCGCCTTCCTTGCGGCCGGACTACCGCGCGCCGTGGACGCGTACGAGGACGCCGCGCTGCGCGACTCGCTGAGCCACGCCTCGCCGGCGGACCGCAGTGTCACCGTGTCGACGACCCTCTCGCAGGGGTGGGTGTCGCCCAGCAGTGAGGGGATGCTGGGCCCGGCGGCGATGGCCGCGACGGAGAAGGCGTTCCGGCGGACCATACGGGAGCCGCTGGCTCTGGACTGGACGAATACCGTATACGGGGTCCGGAATGCGAAGGGTGCCCCGGTCAGCGACCTGGGGCTGCTGCCCGGGCCGACGCCTCAAACCGACCCGAAGGCCGACTTGGTCGCCCAGCCCGGCCTCGGCCGCCGCACCCGGCTCGTCAGCGGGCGGCTCCCCGGCTCACGTACCACGCCGGATACCGTCGAGGCCGCGCTCACCGCCGGAACCGCCAAGGTGCTCGGCCTGCACACCGGCTCCGCCGTCCATCTCACGCAGGTGACCGGAGTGCCACTGACCGTACGGATTACCGGGATCGTGGAGCCCCGCAGCCCGGGCTCCGCGTACTGGAACGCCGAGGCAGACCTGATCGCGCCGAGGCTGATCACCGTGCCGCCGACCCAACCCGGCGACGAGCCAACCTACTACTGGCACTTCACCGCCCTCATCGACGACAACGCCACACCGGTCCTGCTCGGCCTCGACGGGGGCGCCCAGCTGTACTGGCACCACCCCGCCGACACCGCCGCGCTCAACGCGCACCAGGTCCCCGCGGTGCGCGCCGTGCTCGGCGGACTGAGCGATGGACCCGCCGCGATCCGGCTGGGGTCCACGGCCCGGCAGCCCGGCGTGGCCGTCGAGGACGACGGCCTCACCCGCCTGCTCGCCTCCTTCGCCCAGGAACGGGCCGCCGCCGCACCGCTGGTGCTGATCGCCGCCGTGGGCGTCGGCACGGTCGCCGCCGCGGTGCTGCTCATGGCCGGCGGACTCGCGGTCGCCCGGCGGCAGGCGGAGCTGGACCTGCTGCGCGCTCGCGGCGGCAGCCTGCCCGGCATAGGCCTGCGGCTGCTCGGCGAGACCGCCGCCGTGGCCGTCCCCGCAGCGGTGGCCGGCGCGCTGCTCGCGGTGCTCCTGGTGCCGGCCGG
>NZ_RJVR01000027.1 GCF_003999195.1 Streptomyces soli | reverse complement strand
TCGTGCGTTCCTGGCCCGGCCGGGGAGCCGCGGCGGTGATGTCGCGCTTTTGCGGTCACGGTACGACAGGAGATTCATCGCCCGGCCTCCTTCGGGAAAGCGCGACGGTACCCGTCGCGCTGAGGGCCGCATGAGCATGAGGTGGGCTTTACGACGCGCGAGAGGCGCACCAGCCCGCATTTGTTCGCTGGTCCACAGTCGAAGTACCAGGATCTCGCGCCTCGGAGCCGGACGAAAGTCCAGCCGAAGTGAGTCAGGACTTGCCTTCGAGCGCGCTTCACCCAAGTCGCAGCGCCGTTCGCCGTGGGACGGGTGTGGCCCGAGGGCGCCCTCGGGCCGGGAAACCGTGATCGCGTGACCACGAAAGCGGAGCCGAGCGGCGCCGACCTGGCCCGCCAGGCGCTGTTCGCGGCCCGCGAGGCAGCGAAGAAGAACGGCGGCGGCCAGAAGGAGAAGCCCCGGCGCCGTACCCATGTGGTCCGGCGCGACGGCCGTGACCCGCTCGGTCTCGGCAAGGCGATCACGGCGATGATGACCGAACGCGCCTGGGCCGCACCGGCCGCCGGCCGCGACGTCCTCGCCCAGTTCGACACCATCGTCGCCGCGGCCGTGCCCGAGCTCACCGGCCATGTCCAGGCGGTGAAGTTCGGCCCCGGACACCGGGCAACTGGACATCGTCCCCGATTTCTGATCGGGTAGGCGGGCCGGTTCTCCCGGCCCACCCCCCACACCACCGGACATGCGGGCCCGCATCCGGCGGCGGGGGCCGCATCGGTGCGGCCACCGCATTCAGGGGCGACCGATGCGGCCTGGAGCAACGTTCACGTTCCGTGGGTTCGGCATCTAGCGGGCGCGATACCGTGGAGCCCCTCCCCGCCTTGTTTTGGTGATTTGGCAGGAGCGCTGCGCGTGCCCGAGGACCCCATCGCTCACAGCGAGCTCGCCGCTCTTACTCGGCGTTTCGAAGAGGTCACGGAGAAGAGCGACCGCGAATTCGGGATCATCAAGTCCGACCTCACGGCGGTGCGTCTGCAGGTCGGCAATCTTGATCAGAAGGTGGACCGGCTTGACGGCCGCCTCGCAGCGCTTGGCCAGCAGATCAGCCGTAACCAGGCGCAGATCGTCGAGCTTCTCACGCAGCTGGTCGGTAAGAGCCCGGACGCGGCTGACCACTGTGCCGCAGCCGCTGCGACCAAGCGAAACAGGAAGGGCCCGAACCCCGGTCACCGGGAAGTCCGGGCTCTTTTTCGCATCCGTCTGACCCGCACACAACCACACCACACGCAGGCAGCGTCCGATGGCGAGAGACGTTACCGGGCTGTGTTCAGGCGATCGCGTCGGGCGGTGACCAGGGCGTGCCACCGTTCGCGAGGGGGGTCTCGTCACGCGTCCAGTTGTGCGCGAATCAAGGTGTCGAGTCGCTGCCATGCCGGGGACGAGGCATTGACCGTGCCTTGGACAAGGGCCGGAATCTCGGAGTCCGCATCCGGTCCGGGCAGGTCGTCGGGGCCGTAGCGTTGCCGGGTCGCCTCGGCGATCCTGTGGGCGAGGTCGTCGATGCGGGGATCGTCGGCGTCGAGGTCGCGCGCGTGGTCGTAGTCGAGGAAGAGCTGCCGCAGCGCCTGGTCGGCCAGGGCCTCGGCCTGGTCGTGGAACAGTGTGATTGCGAGGTCCGGGTGGGTGGCGAACACGAGGATCCACAGGTCGCCTTGCAGGTCCACCCATCGAGGGGTGAATCCCAAGCGGGTCAGGTGCTCCAGATGGGCGCTGACCTCGGTGGGTAGCGGTGACAGACGCCCGTCGGCGAGCCGGCGCAGGCGCCGCTGGGTTGCCCGCAGGCCACGGATGCGGGCGGTGAGCTCGTCGTCGATCTCGCGCAGCGCCTGCTGGAACTCGTCATCGGTCGCTGATCTCAGGTCCCGGATGCGGGCCAGGGGGACGCCGGCTTCGGCGAGGGTCCGGATCTTGATCAGGTCGATGGCCGCGCGTGCGCCGTACCGCCGGTAGCCGGACGCGTCGCGGTCGGGCTCGGGGAGCAGCCCCTTGTCGTGATAGACACGGATGGTCTTGGTCGACACTCCGACATACCCGGCCAGCTGCCCGATGGTGATCACCCGGCCATCGTCCCATTTGACCTTTCCCCTGGGGCAGGGTTGCAGCATGGCGTCATGGCGAACAGGAATTTCGATCGGGTGACCCTTCGCGAGCTGGCCGATGAGGGCAACGAGACCGCCTTGGACCGGCTGGCCGACCTTGCCGACGCAGACAGCGACCTCGAGGAGCTGAGCGAGCTATTGGACGAGGGATCCATGCGCGCCGGATTCCTTCTCACGCGACGCGCCGTCGCGGCCGGCGACCTGCGCGAGCTGCAACGGATCTCGGACGCCGGGTACCACGAGGCAGGGGACGAGCTGGAGCGGCTGCTGAAGGCACCGGCCGACGGGCATCGGGATTGAGGATCAGGCGGCGGCCGGTGCAGCAGCGATCCAGGCCGCCTCCATCGGAATCGGCTTCGCGTCTGGCGCGCTCGGGCCAGAGTGTTCGGCATGGCCGAACGGGTGAGGTGCGGGAGATCGACGACGACGAGGGTCGTCGTCTGCTGCGGACGGTGCAACGCGGCAGCGTGTCGGTGGTGACCTGGCGGCGGGTGCAGACGGTACTGCTGTCGGCGCAGAAGATGCCTGTGGCGAAGATTGCCGAAGTGACGGTCACCAGCGATGACCGGGCCCGGGGCGGCGGCCACGCGCCGGCCCCGGGCGGGGAGTGGCTGCCCAACCTCAGCCGCCGCAGCGTGTACGCGCTGCGCAGCCTGGAGTTGGCCAAGGTCCGCAACGGCGTCTACCGGATCAACTCCATGCTGGCCGGCTACAACCCGCGGGCGCGGGGACGACGCGCAAGACTCCAGCGATGAGTCATCGTCGGCTTCAACGGCCTGCGGCTGCTGCGGGCGTCCGGCGTCAGCCAGCTGAACGCAGAGGCCACCGCGGACGCCTTCACGACCGCCAAACGCATCTCGATCCAGCACGCCCACAGCCCCTCCCGTCCGGCTCCCGTCCTGGCGGAGATGTGTGACACCGGCCCCACCCGGTAAGACGGGTGGGGGCCGGTGCCATTATCCGCATTTTGTCACGAGGGAATCCCGGAATTGCAACTAACGAATGGTTACGCCGTTCAGTGGGACATGAGATGGCTCTTAACCTGCGGTTTTATCACCTAAGGAAGTCTCAGATTCAATTCATCACCATCTAAGGAGAATCGACTTCCGGGGCTGGATTTCTCGCGTAATGTTTTCCATGTCGAAGCCGGAAGGCAACGGCAGGAAAGATTACCGCAGCCCAATC
>NZ_RJVR01000085.1 GCF_003999195.1 Streptomyces soli | reverse complement strand
CGCCCGGCCGGGCCGGCAGCAGCCAGCCCGGCCTCCGCCGGTTCGCCCTCACCGTCCGCCGCCTGGCCCCGGCCGCGGCCGTCCTCGCCGCGCTGGCCGGTTGCGCCGGCCACCAAGCGCCATCGTCCAACAGCACCGGGAACGCAGCCAGCACCATCCATAACCTGGGTGCGGTTCCCATCCCCTCTCCGCCAACGGCCCAGGCCACCCCAACCGCCGACGCGCACCGCTTTCAGCTCGTCGCCATCGGCGACTCGGTACAGGCCAACCTCCCCGGTACCGGAGCCGTGATCCAGGCGTCCGGCCCCCTCTACAACGTGCCCACCACCGGCGTCAGGCCACCCGACCACGTCACCGGCACCATCACCATCGCCGTCAGCCAGGCCACCACCCCCCTCACCATCAAGGCCGGTGATTTCACCTCGCGCGACGAAAAGGGCAAGATCGTCTCGCTGGCTCCCACCGGGGCCCCGGCCGTCACCGTGACCCCCGGGCACCGAGCCACCCTCACCCTCACCGGCACCTTCCACCAGGGTGCCGCCCAAGTAACCTGGCGCCACAACGGCAAGGTCATGGTGATCTGGGACTTCACCATCGAACTCGACTAGCGCATCCCGCCGAAGCCGCCGGAGGGTCCGACCGAACCTCTGTCAGGCCGGCCCCGCAACCCAGCTACGCCGCAGCCGGTCTGCGCATGCTCGCGTGGGAGGTCGGCGGAGAGAGTTTGCCCTCATCATGGCTGCGTGACGTCGGGGCGCGGCCCGAACGCCCGCCCGTGCCGGAGGTCATGCAGCCGGACGGGCAGCAGGCCGATCTCCTCGCACAGCTCGGTGAATCGGCGGGTGACGTTGGCCGGGTGGAGCCGTTCGCCGTTCTCACGGGTGAAGGCCCGGCTGGCCTCGCCCCAGGCGTCGCTCCAGAACCGGCGACCGCACAGTGACGAGCCGCGTTACAGGCCCACTCAACCGCGTGGTTGCGTTCTCCCCGGGGACGTGGCGGAACCCGTCGACATGCATGAGTTTTCGGTTCGCCGACGCGGATGATCTTGCCGGGCCGATCAGTTCCCGACGGGGAGGAAGCGACCGATCTGGTTGAAGGCGCGGGTGAGCTGGGCGGCATCCGCTGCGGAGACCTTGCCGTGCTGGCGCAGGTCGCTGAGCTGCTGGCGCAGGTCCTGAAGGGAGTGGGTGGCGTCGCCGGGGTTGTTGCTGTGGAGCTTGGTGGACAGGTCGTTGAGGTGGTTCCGCAGCTGTTGGGCGGCGTCCGGGCTGAGCTGGTTCGCGGCCTCCTGCCGCGACACGAGTCCCTGCGCCGCCGCGATGGCCTGGACGGCGTTGGCCGGTCCGGCAGGGGTGGACTTGGCGGGGGTGGGCTTGGCGGGGGACGGCTGAGCGGTCCTCAGCGTGGCGGTGGGGGGCGTGGTAGTCACCGGCGTGGGATTCGAGGAGGAGACCTCGGCGGTGGTCGGGTGAGCGGCCCCCGGGTGGCTGGCGAGGGCCGCGCCGATGAGGACGGACAGTGCCAGGGTGGTCACGCCGACGGCACCGACCAGCGCGGTCCGGCGCCGGTCCCAGCGGATCGACGGGGCTGGTGAGCCCACCGTCGGCTGCACCGCGGTGGCCTGTGGTGCCCTCGCGCACTCGCTCAGCCGCCGCTGCACATCCCGGGCGGTGGCCGGCCGTTGCCCCGGTCCTTGGCCAGCAGTTCCATGACCAGGGTCTCCACCGCGGGCGGGATGCCGCTGTGCAGGGCGCTGGGCGGTACCGGCGCCTCGTTCAGGTGCCGGTGGAGCATGCTCAACGCGTTGCCCCCGGGGAACGGCGGGTTGCCGGTGAGCATCTCGTACAGCACGCAGCCCAGCGCGTACAGATCGGTGCGGGTGTCCACTTGGGCGCCGACAGCCTGTTCGGGTGCCATGTAGGAGGCGGTTCCGATCACCGCAGAGGTCCTGGTGAGCGCGGCCTGCGGGCTGTCGGTGAGCCGGGCGATCCCGAAGTCCAGTACCTTCACCGTACGGTTCGGGGTAAGCATGATGTTGGCGGGCTTGATGTCGCGGTGGATGATCCCGACGTCGTGCGCGGCGGCGAGGGCCTGCGCGGTCTGGTCGGCGATGCTGATCGCGTGCGGCACCGCGAGCGGGCCGGCCTCCAGCAGCTGGTGCAGACTGCGACCCTCGACCAGTTCCATGACCAGAAACGGTGTCCGGCCCATCGTGTCCGCGTCGAAGGCGGTGACGATATTGGGGTGCGCGAGTCGGGCCAGCGTCGCGGCCTCGCGGCGGAAGCGCTCGACTTCGTCACGCGCGGATCCCATCTCCCCCCTGAGGATCTTAACGGCCACCGAGCGACCCAGCCGGAGATCCCGCGCCCGCCAGACGGCGGCCATCCCTCCATGCCCTATCTGGGTGTCGAGTTGGTACCGCTCCGCTATCACCTGTGACTCCACCCGGGCATTATTCACCGGCATCGCTCCTTGTGGACTCGGGCCTGTGGACGCCGTCGCGTGATCCGGCCCTCCCCGGCCCTCCCCGGCCCGGCGCGGCAGAGGCCGTCCAGGGCGGCAACGAGAACGGCGCGCTCCCCTCGGCGATGCGAACTCATCGATCGCCGCAGCCTCATCGGCGTGATCTCACGGGGGTCCTGGACGAGTTGTGCGAGAAGCGGAGGCCCCGCGAGTCGGGGGAGTCTCGCGGGGCCAAAGAACGGTCGGCGCCCAGGATACGTCGTGCTGTGCGCCTATCGCCGCTGTCAGGGCCGCTGTGCGGCGCGGTGCCGGGGTCAGTGGCGGCGGCTGCGGACCAGTCGGGCCGCCGATACGGATCCGACGCCGGCGAGCAGGAGTGCGATGCCGATCGCGAGCCAGGTCACGGAGGAGGTACCGGTGTGTGCCAGGCTCCCGCCGGGCGCCGGGGTCGCGCTGGACGCCGGGGTCGAGCTGGACGCCGGTGACGACGGGGTGCTCGAGGATGCGTGCAACGGCTGGACGTCGAACCGCATCTACGCATCCGACTCGGAGTCGGACGCGGCCCGCCAGTCACTCGCGTGCGGCACGGCTGGATTGACATCATCGAAGAAGGGCGGAGGCCGTGGAGATCGCCAAACTCGTCCTGGAGTACCTCAAGGTGCTCGTGTGGCTGTGTTTCGGCCCCGCCGTGCTCATCTATCGTGAAGCTCCCTGCAAAGGAATTCCGCGCCCGCCGCCGACCCTACTTGCGGCGACGGAAGCCGAGCGCGCGCGAGAGTTCGCCGACCGGCGCGAGCATGTGTCCGCCGTCACCCGCGCACCACCACACGGCCGCGCCGTTCCACTCCGAGCCGTGGACGCCGAGGTCGTGTCGGGGGCACACCGGCCAGACCCGCCAGGTCCATTCGAGCAGGCTCTCCTGGATCATGATCGCCAGGCTGGTCAGTGCCATAGTCGGGTCGTCGCACATGCTCGGCAGGATGTGGCCGCCCCAGTTGAGCCGTTCGCCGTCGGCAAGGCGGACACCGGCTCCCACCGGGAACCAGTCCTCCAGGACCTCGATCTCCGGTTCGCCCTGGATCCCACGCGTGGGCAGGTCGCGGGCTATGATCCGCAGCGCGGCGCGCAACGTCACCAAACGCTCAGGGGCGAGGTCGAAGCCGGGTTCGAAGCCGGCGTCGTCCAGGACGCGCCAGGCCAGGGCGGTCATCTCCGCCGGCGACACCTCGGCCGGGTTCCGCTCGACGACCTCCAGGATGGCGTCGCTGCAGTGGAACCAGTCGAGCAGTTCGCAGGCGAGGGCGACGACGTGCTGCGGGTCAAGGTTGTCCTCGCGCAGGCCGCGGTAGACCCTTCGCTCCAACTGCTCAGTATTCGCTTCGTGCTCAGCCATGGAGTCGCTCACCGGCCCAGTATTCCGACGCGGCGAGGCTCCCCGCTGCACGATTGTCGGTATCACGCCTTACGCGATCAGAGCCGCCTGCCTGGCCCTCAACGGGGATGAGGAGACGTTCCTCTTCGGGTGTAGTCCTGGATGGAGGGAAGGGCTGAGCTGGGAGAACGGTGTTCGGGGCTGTGCGCGGGGCTGCTCGTCTACCGTGAAGGTGGAGGAGGGTGTCTGTGGTCGGGCCCGAGGGGCGGTTAGCACCTGTCCGTCTCCGTGATGCTCACCCCAAGTATGGCCCGTGTACCGGCGACCCTCACGGCTCGTCGCCAGCCGATGGCGGCGTGGCTCCGGTCGTGGTGGGGCAGCATGTTCCTGCCTGCCCCTACACCGTGAGGAAACGTCATGCCGGCTGCTGCTCGCCATACCTCAACCGCCCTGCTCGCCGTGCTTCTCTTGGCAGGGTGCACGCCGACCGCCGGCAGTGGCGCCAACGCTCCGTCCGGGAAGGATGCGGCGCCAACTGGCGCGGGGGCCAATTCGTCCCGGGCGATCGCGGTCGGCGCCGGCCCGCAGGCTCACTACACCGTGCAGGAGCAGCCGACTGCGGGCAGCTGTCACTACCGCTATGACCACAGTCAGCCGCTGGAGGACCCGGCGTGTACGCCGGGCGCGATATCGCCGGCCGTCACGCAGGCGAACCTGACGTCGACGATCTGCCGCAAGGGCGGGTACACCTCCGGCATCCGCCCGTCGTCGTACGTGACGGGCAAGGAGAAGGCGCTGAACGCGAAGTCGTACGGCTACACCGGCTCCATGCGGGACGCCGAGTACGACCATCTGTTATCCGGCGTCGCCCTGAAAACTCGATGCGTTTGGCCAGGTGGCACGGTGCGCGGCATGCCGGTGTCGATCGCCTGATGGAAGCCGCGGGCCAGCGCCAACGGGCTTCCAAGGGTGCGACGTTCACCGGGTGGGGCGCGTGGAACGCGGCGCGGGACGTGAGCGCCGCGGTCCACGGCTTCATGGAAGGAACTTCACCTCTGGGAAGGCCGCGCTCGGGCCGTCGAGCAGATGCCCTCGGCGGTGCCGCAGGTGCAGGTCGAAGAAGGCGAGCGGGTAGGCCTGTTGGATCCGTACCGACCGGGCCGGGTCGAGGGTGCCGATCCAGTCCTGGATCTGCTGGTCGGTCATGCCGAGGATCTTGCCTGCCTGTGGGATGAGCGTCGCGTTGTCGCCGTATGAGTTGTGGATGGCCCCGTCGGCCTGGATGTTGAGCCGCCAGCCGCGAAGGTGCGTCCAGAACTCGGCGACGTCCGGCATGGCGGCCCGAGTGAACACGGCGGTCATCATCATGAACGGCCGGTCCAGGTCGGCGGTGATGGTCGGCTGCATCGGGCCGTCGATGCTGAGCCCGGCCCTAACGCGCTGGTCGGCGAGCATGGTGAGCGCAGTGGCGGTGCCACCCTTCGACCAGCCGAACGTGCCGATGCACCGCGGGTCGAGGGCGCCGAGCAGGCCCGGGGGCAGTGGCCTGCCGTCGATGTCGGGGTTGTGCCCGGCGGCGAGCCCCTCCACGCAGTCGAGCAGGAACCGGAGGTCGGCGGCGAAGTCCCTCGGGTACATCGGGACGTCGTCCGGGGTGACCACCCGGCCGTCGGGGAACTCGGTGAACGTGTCGTGGGTGTGGTCGACGGTGACCACGGCGTAGCCGTGGCTGGCGAGTTCCTGGACCATGATGGTGTGGTCGCTGCGGTGGCTGCCCGAGCCGTGCGAGTACACGATGACGGGCAGGCGGTGGCCCGTACGGTGCACGGGCGCGCCCAGGTGCCCGGCGGTGAGCGGGCCGAGGGCGGGGTCGAGGGGGAAGCCGACGTCTGTTAGGAACGCCCGCAACGCGCCCTCGGTCATCCAAGGGGCGCGCGGCAGATTCTCCGCCCTGCGGGCGGGGTACCAGACGCTGGCCATCAACTCGCGGTGATGCCCCGGGCCGGCCACGGGATCCGGGCGTGAGGTGTCGACGAGGTGGAGCGGCACCGTGCCCACCGGGTGCGGTCCGGTGGGCGGAGGCAGTGTGAGTTGCACCGGGCTGGAGGCGGTCGGAGCCGCCCACGTGCGGGATGCGACGCCGAGCGGCACGGCAGTCCCGAGCCCAGCGATCAGCGCTGTCCCGAGCATGCGACGGCGCGTCATTGGTTTTCGGCTGTTGGACGCCGTGACGGTCATGAATCCTCCCGAGTCTGGGTTTCTTGGACGGAACCGGGCTCGCAGCCCGTGGCGCTGGGTGTGGCGTGGCATCGTCACGGCCTCGCGCTGCTGCAGGTGCGGCTGGTTGCGTTTGGCGGCCGGCAGGCGCGGCGGGCGACCGCATGTCGGTGTGCTTGCATCGGGTGTGTGTCACGTGTCGGCGATGGCCACAGTGCGGGGCGGGCCCTGCCGGTCCGGGCCGTTCGCGGTGGCGGGCGGTGACATGAACCATCCGCCAAAAGCCGGCCCGGCATGGCGTCCGGCTGGGCAGGGAGGGCCGGGGTGGCCCGCGGTCGCAGGGGTGACCGCAGGGCGCGCCACCGGCGCGGGCCGCGTCGAAAAGACCTGGAAGACCTCACACAAGACCCGGCTGCCAGGAGACCCGACAGAAGCCCTGGCCCGATCCGGGCCGCCGACCGGGCCCCGGATCCCGCTATGCCGCGCTCGGTGGGGTTACCTGGGCGCGGCGCCGGCGCGCGCGCAGGAGGGAGACCGCGCTGCTGAGCAAAACCACGAGCAGGGCGCCCACGCCCGCGGGGGAAAGCGGGTAGAGCAGCGACGCCGTCATCTGCAGCGCGATGGGAAGCAGGGCCACCGCCAGACCCGCGGCAAACAACCGGTCACGCCTGCTAAAGAGCAGAGCGACCGCGAAGGCCCCGGCCCAGAGCGTATGGGTGATCAGCGGGCCCCCCGTCAGGGGGTAGTAGGCGCCGACGAGCAGCGCCACCCACAGCGCGACAGTCAGCGCGGTGGTGCCCGCGATCGCGGCGCGCTGTGGCTGGGAGGGGCCGAGCAGGTCCCTGGGCGCGGCGAGGACGACGGCGCCGGTGAGCAACGGCACGGTCACGTTCAGCGCAGCGCCCGCGTAGGTGCTGGCGAAGAGGTGGGAAAGCAGGAGCAGGGGGAGGCCGGCCAGCCGCAGCACCGTCGCCGGCACGACCAGTGCCCGCGCCGCACTCCAGCGCCCGGTCCAGACGGCCGCGAGTGCCGCCAGCCAGAGCAGCGGCATGAGGCCCTGGTTGGCCAGGAAGAGCACGCCCGGGAGTGAGGACGAGCGCGGGATCCGGATGCCGTCGGGGGCGAAGAACCACAACAGGTTCGCCACGCTGCCGCCCGTCGCGACGGCGACCGTCAGCGGTGCCGCATGCGCCAGGACCTGACCGGCAGCCCGGTCGGAGCCCAGGCCGGTGCGCTGCCGCAGGCCGTGCCCGGCGACGTCGAGCGCCTCACGCAGCCGAACGAGCGAGCCGGCGTCCTGCGTGGCCTCAGCGTAGATCGCGCTCAACTCGGCTCCGTGCTCGGCACGGTAGGCGGCCGGGTGGAAGCGCAGCGCCCAGCGCAGGGCGCGCGACGCGTGCTGCTCCGTCATGCCAGGGCTCCCTTCGGGCGGGCGGCGGGGGCACGGCGGGCGGCCATCCGGCGCTCCGCTTCGGCGACGACGGCGCGCAGCCGCTCCGTCTCGGCGGCCAGCGTGGAGCGGCCGGCCTCGGCGAGGGCGTAGACCTTGCGGGCCCGGCCGTCGACGACCTCCTCGCGCTCGACTCGGATCAGGCCCTGCTGGAGCAGCCGGTCCAGCGCGCCGTACAGGGTGCCGGTGCGCATCCGCACGCGGCCCTGGGAGATCGCGTCGATCTCCTGGATCAGTCCGTAACCATGCCTGGGCTCGTCGGCCAGGGCGGTGAGCAGGAGCAGCGTCGGCTCCTGAAGCGGTCGGTCACTCATGCCACCTATATATATAGGTGACCGGCATATGTTGTCGAGTGATGCGTCGGTGTCGCTCGAAAGCCCGGTCTGCTACCTGGCCCGCAGTACTTGGTCGCCGAAGCTCATTGAGTGGTGTCTGCTACGTCGCGGTTTTCATTCACCTCGTCGCATGTCCAACTTGCGTCGCAGGGCGAGCAGTTCGCCGTTGGCCGCAGCGAGAGCGGCCTGTAACTGAGCGACCTCTTCGCGGTGTTTGCTCCGGTCTGTTGCTAGGTGTTGGGTGAGGCGGCGGATAAGGGTGCTGGCAGCGGCTTCGGTGTCCGGGTCGTGAACGGCCTCGTCTCGAGTGGCTAAACGTCGTGAACGGCGGAGGGCTTCGACTTGGGGGCGGAGGGCTGGGTGCCGGTAGATGAAGTCGGTGGACACGCCTGCTGCCCGGGCGATTGAGGCGACACTCACGGGGGTGTGCGTCGAGCGGGCCTGTGCGAGTGCTTTCTCGACGGCGTTCTCGGCTCGTTTCCGGCGCCTCTGCGTGGCTTCGGTGAGGGCTTCGATGCTGCGGCTCACGATGCTCCCTGATGGTGGGACGAGGCGTGGTGGAGCCGTGCCTGCGGGGCGCCGGCGCCACGGACGGCCGTGGTGGTGCCGTCGCTGTGGCGGATGCGCTCGATCGCCAGCAGGACTCCGTCGAGGGCGGCGATCTCTTCGCCGCGTCCGCGGAGCCAGATGTTGTCGTCGGTCATTGGCTGGCCGAAGCGCTGGGTGTGGGCCTGCTGACGCTGGTGGACGAGCGCGACGGTCTGCTTGCGCTGCTGGTGGAGTACGTCGGCGAAGGTGGCGTCGGTGACGAACTTCGTGCAGGACAGGCAGGCGTTTCCCTTGTCGCAGGACTGGCGGGGCGGCAGGGTGCAGTAGCCATTGGGAAGGATCCGGTCAGTGCGCTGGTCCAGGGCGAGGGCTTCGAACATCTCTCGCGGGTCGCCGTCGTAGGGACGGCCGTCGGCGGTGACTTTCTGGTAGCGCAGGAATTCCCGCTCGGCCGTTGCGGACAGGGTCCGGGCGTAGTGCATGAACATCGCGGGGGTTCTGTGGCCCATGTAGCGCATGGCCACGTGCAGGGGGACGCCGGCGTTGAGGAGGCTGGTGGCCTTGGTGTGCCGGAAGGTATGGGTCTTGGAGATCTTGATCAGGTGGCCCTGGTCGTCGCGCAGGTCGATGGCCGCGGCGAACGCCGTCAGGCGCGGGCGGGCTGTGGTCGCGGGGTAGGAGTGGTCGCCGATGCGGTTGTTCCGCTCGCCCAGGAATAGGTACTTCGGGGCGATGCCGGCTCGGTTCTGGTCGACCATGAAGGCGCGGGCGTACTTCTGCTGCTCACGAATCAGATCGAGGGTTTCCTGGTCGATCAGGATGGTGTTCTCATCCGTGATGATCTTCGTCTGCTGGTAGCGGAGTCGTGCGACGTGGCCGTCCGGGTCGGGGAAGGCGATGGCGACGATCGGGTCGAAGTCGAGCAGGGTGATCTCGCTGATCCTCCTGCCGGTCTTGATCAGCAGACCGACGATGCGGACCAGCTGTTCGTCGTCGAACCCACCCTCGTCCTTGGGCTGAGCGAGCAGGCCGCCGTGCGCGGCGATCCGGCTGATCACGGAGTCGCTCAGGACGGCATCGGGCGGCGGAGCCTTGGGGCCGGTGGGCTTGTCGCCGTAGCGGAACAGCACGGTGCGCTGCGGGCCCAGGCGCTGCCAGCGTGGTTCGCTCAGGGCCTCGGCGGCTTCCTGGCGTTCTTCGAACAGGAAGCGGTAGAGCTGCTCCAGCCCCGTCATCGCCGCGCGGCGCTGGATCTGACCGAGCAGCGCCCCTTTGTTCGCTCCGCCCGTGCAGCGCTGCTGGTTCAGCCACTGGCGGAACCCCTGGACCCACCGCCCGAGCTGGCGCTGGTCGTCGACGAGGTGCGGGCCGTCGCAGCCGACGGCGTCGAGGTAGCGCTGGAACCACGAGAGGTTCACCTGGCGGGTGAAAGCGGTGCTCCAGGTGTAGACGCCGCGCTCCAACTGGCGCGACAGCCACCACTTGGCGGCCTCGCGCAGCCACGGCGTGGTGAGGTGGCTGAAGTAGATCAGGTTACGGCGCTTGGGCTCGTGCTCGCGCAGCGGGATGCGCGTGTCCAACTGCGGGTTCCATACATTCAGCTCCCACCACGGACCCTGGTGGTAAACGTGAACGAGCAGGTCCAGTGTGCGGCCCAGGACGCGGCCCATGGCCGTCATCTGATTGGCCGCGATCGGCTCGCCCATGCGCGTGCGGGCCTTGCGGATCCGGCGGGCCCACTCCTCCCGGGACAGATCGGTCAAGCTGACCAAACCCGACGAGCGGGTGTCGGCCAGGACCAGGGCGACCTGGCGGGTGAGCTTCGTCGTGTACTGCGCTTGGATGCGCATGCCGAGTTGCACCTGCCGCTCGATCGACCAGGCGAACTCGGTGACCATGCTGGCCGGCAGGCCCCGCAGATCCAGTGCGACACCCTTTTCACGGGCGCGGTAGGACGGCTGGTTCTCCAAGATCGCGTCCAGCCAGTGCCGGGGCATCGTCGCCCGGTTGAAGTACGACTCCAGTGCAGCTGCCGGCAGTTCTTCCGCCAGACGTGCATTGATCTCCGCGTCGAACATCCCGGTGTGGCCCAACCGCGGGTCGGACTGGGCCGTGCGCCGCGGCCGATAGAGCAGGGCCTGGTTCATGTGACCGCACCCCAGCGTGCCGCCAGCACCTTCCAGTCCGCGGCAGCCCGCATTGCGGCGTCCTCCGTGACGTGAGCGTAGGTCGTCATCAGCGTTTGGATGTCGGCGTGTCCGAGGCGGCGCTGCACGACGTGCTCGGGAACGCCGGCCATGAGCAGCGCCGTGGCGTGGGTGTGCCGGAACCAGTGCGGGGTCCATCCTGCTGGCAGCAGCGGGTGCCTGCGCTTGAAGCCGTTGATCCAGTCGTAGATCGTCTCCGGCCGCAGCGGCCGCCCGAACTCTCCCCGGAAGACATTGACGAACACCGGATCCTCATCGCGCAGTTCCTGGCCCAGGTCGACCAGCCAGAACAGGTACTCCCCGTAGAGTTCGTCGAGGTCATCGCTGATGTAGACGCGCCGGTACTGCTGGTTCTTCACCCGCAGCCGTCGCCGCTGGTCCTCGCGCGGCTGCACCTCCACCCACGCGGTGGTGCCCGTGCCCGGATGCCAGTCACCGTGCTGCATCAGCAGTGCATCGGCCAGGCGGAGTCCGGTCTCCTCCAGCAGCATCCACAGCAACCGCATGCGCAGGTCCCCGACCCAGCGTTGGGCCTCGGTCTGGAAAGCAGCAGCGTCCTGCTTGATCACTGTGATCTGCAGGGGCGTCAGGAATGGTGGCGGCGACTTCGGGTCGCGGCGTCGGCCGATGACCCGACGGCTCTGGCCTCCGCCGAGGTGCCCGAGGAACGAGGCGTACCGGCCGCGTGATTCCATCGTGCCGCCCTTGACGTGGACGTAGAACTGCCGGGCAGCGGGCACGTCCGCGACGATCGCCTGGTAGCGGTAGAAGCTCATCACCGCGGTCAGGGCTGCGTCGACGGTGCTGTCCGGCACGGGCTTGTCCGGGCGTAGCCTGAGCACGGAGGGGTCGCTGCCGCTGTTGCGAAGCCGCTGCCTGAAGCGAGCCAGGTCCTGGACACCGACCTTCCGCCAGTCCTGATCGCGCTCTTCGAGCAGCGACCACCACAACGCGAGGCCGTGCGCGTAGCTACGGACGGTATGCGGCGAGTACGGCTCCTGCCGCAAACGCTCCAGATACTCCTCGGCCGCTTCCACGACACGCCACTGCCGATCAAGGACAACGTACGTGACCTCGTCACCACACGTGACGCGCTGCCTGACTGCCATGCCCGCGACCGTAGGCACCCGGAACGTCCGCCGCGCATCGATCGTCATCGGCGTCACCGTCGCGAGCGAACAACACCAGATAGTGCCGTTGCGACCGGCACAGACCCAGTATCTTGCCTCCCGCCAGCGACGTCAGCGGCACCCAATCGCAACCCCTGATGTCACCTGATCTCGTTGCAGCTCGGCGGCGACCCCAACGACCCGCGCAACCTGTGGGTGGAGCCGCCCTCGCCCGGCCATAAGGCAGGTGCCGGCCCCAACAACCCCAAGGACGCCGTGGAGACCAAACTCCACACCGCGGTCTGCGCCGGTACCACCACCCTCTCGCAAGCCCAGCAGGCCATCGCCACCGACTGGCCCACCGCCTTGAAGACTCTCGGTATCGGTTGATCGTGAGCCGGCTCACCCATGCCGCAAATCCCCGCGCTCCGGCAGCCATCGGCGAACTCGGCGGAGACGCCGCAGGCTCGCCCAACGCGCACCCCCCGATCTCTTCGCCCCAGCAGTGCGAGCGTGGAACAACCGGTGACGCCCAGCCCGAAGAAACCGGAAGAATCACCCCAAAGAGCGACGCCTCACTTCAAATCTACGGTCCTCTCTGGCGGTCGAGCTCGTTCCGTCGCTGGGCACGGTGCGGTATCGGCGTCGGGTGAAAACTGGTTCTGGCACACTTTCCGTGCTGGCGCAACGGAGCGTTACCACCCGCCATCTGGAGCAGATGTCACACGGCGGGAATGCGAGGTTCTGTGCGTATGATGCCCGCTGATGATCATGGAGCCCGTGACGCTCTGTGCCCTGGCACGGAAAGTGTGCCAGAACCTGAAAACTGACCGCTGAACGGCGGATCAACGGTGACCCACCTCGCGATCGTCTGACCATCACGGTCCCCTCTCGTCTCACCTTCCCCATATGGGTCATCCGGGGGTGCTACTTCTTGCGGAAGGGCTGAGTCTGGGATCAGACGGCGGGAGCCGCCGACTGTCTACCCCGCTGCGTAATTTGGCCGGTGGCCCCGCCTACGCTGGAGCTTCTAATGAGCCCGTCTGTGACGTCTCTGGTCGTTATTTGCGACTGGCCGTTGCTTCAACTCGGTCTCGCGCAGGCAATCAATACTCAACCGGACTTGCAAATTACGGCCTTCGCTAAAAGCGTCGATGACTTGTTCTGCGAGGCGAATGACGTAGAAATCATTGTGCTAATCAACTTGCAGATGTCTGATCAGGTGGCGTCCGACCAGGTCGCTCAGTTGCACCGGCAAGGGCACGCGGTCATTGCGCTATCGACTTCGGAGGCGCAGTCCGACGCCGTCCTGTGCATTAAGGCCGGTGCTCGTGGGTATCTGAGTCGGCAAACCGACGATTCGGAGTTGGTGACGGCCATCCGCGCTGTCGCCTCAGGAAGAAGTTACTTGGGCGCCAGTCTCGCTGGTCAGAGTCTACCTGCGCCCCCTCCCCATATTAGTAGCCGCGAGAAGCAGATCTTGCAGCTTGTCGCTAACGGCGCGACAGACCGCGAGATTGCTTCCAAGTTGAACATCACTGAAAACACCGTTCATACACACCTGGAGCGACTACGTAGAAAGAGTGGCTCTCGCCGCAGGGCCGACCTCACCCGCTTGGCCCTAAAATATGGTGTATGGGAGAACCACTCCACAGAGTAATCAATTAGGAGCTGATCTTCGCGGGCACCGCGTCCAGGTGCACTGAAGCACCGACTTCGCAAGTGCGGCCTGCGATTTACGCGGTGGGACACTTGCCTCACTCGCTGGTGCGCCCCATACGCCAACGGCCAAGATCAATTCTCGGTGTACCACATTCAGCAGCTAGAGCCGGCGCACCTCGCAGAGGTTTCCCTCCGCGAGGTGCTGAACTCGTCTGATCGCCCTCCGTTTAACCGACGAGACTGATCGACTCCGGAAGGCCGGGGGCTCCGCACAGTCAACGATCAACCCTGCGACGGGTTCTGGGTGTCGCCGCCGGTCTGCGACGGGTTCTGGGTGTCGCCGCCGGTCTGCGACGGGTTCTGGGTGTCGCCGCCGGTCTGCGACGGGGTGTTCTGGGTGTCGCCGCCGCCGGTCTGCGACGGGGTGTTCTGGGTGTCGCCGCCGCCGGTCTGCGACGGGGTGTTC
>NZ_RJVR01000031.1 GCF_003999195.1 Streptomyces soli | reverse complement strand
CTGGATCAACAAGCCCGACCAACCCCGACCGGACGAGCAAACAATCCCGGCACAGGGATAGAACGATCTACCTGCCTTAATCACGTTGACAGGTTCCGGAGTGCGGGTAATTCCCGGGGGTTGGGGATGGGTTGTCGGTGGTGGCTGCTATCTCTGTATTCGCGGTGACTGTGCCGCAGGGGAGATGGGGGGTGCCGTATGACGGTGCCGGCTGTGGATGTGCGGCTGTGGGGGAAGCACAGGGGCCTTGCAAGCTCTTACCCGGTGATCTGTCATCTGCTGGATGCGGCGGCGGTTGCGGGGGCTTTGTGGGATGTGACGTTGACCGATGAGGCCAGGGCGCGGACGGCCCGGCGGCTTGGTGTGCCGGTGGAGGTGTGTCGGCAGTGGCTGTGCCTGTGGGCGGGGCTGCACGACGTCGGGAAGATCAGCCCGCCGTTCCAGGCGATGGTGGCCGAGGGGTACAAGGCGCTGGCCGACGACCCCGCGTACGTGCACGAGCCGGGCGCTGAACGGGAGAGGCTGCGTCATGACGTGGCCGGGCACTGGGCGTTGACGCAGATCCTGGCCGAGTGGAACTACCCCCAGGCACGTACTCCCTCCCAATCTCCGCATCATCAGGTCGCCCAGTTGCTGGGGGGCCATCACGGCTGCTTCCAGCGCGCGCTGGAGATCAAGCACCTGAAGGATCTTGAGGGGTGGATGCCGGGGCTGGGCGGGCCCGGGTGGGCGGTGCAGCGACGCGCGCATGCGGAGGCGGTGCGTCACCTGGTGGGCGGCGACGCCGGGGTGCCGGCGTTGGAGCGGGCGTTGCCGGCGGATGTTGCGGTGCGGTTCCTGGGGATGATCGTGGTCGCGGACTGGCTGGTGAGCCAGGAGAGCGTGATCGAGGCACGGTTGCCGGTGCCGGGTTGGAGCGCCGGCGAGGGGGAGTTGCAGCGGCACTGGGATGGGGCCGTTGCGCAGGCCCGGGCTGTGGTGGCGGCCGCCCGGCTGGGTGTGGCGCGGTTTCCTGCCCGCGGTTTCGGCGAGCAGTTCCCGTTTGTGCCCAATGCTTTGCAGGCTTCTGTGGCCCAGGGTTTGCCGGGGCTGGCGGCTGGCGGGGGAGGAGGGTTGTTGCTGGTCACCGCGCCGACCGGCGACGGCAAGACCGAGACGGCGCTGCATGCGGCGTCGGTGATGGCACGGGCCTCGGGGGCGGGCGGCCTGTATTTTGCGCTGCCGACGATGGCCACGGCGGACGCCATGTTCGGCCGGGTTGCCGGTTTCGCCGAGGCAAACGTGGACGGGGACCGGGCCCTGACGCTGCTGCACAGCATGGCGTGGCTGAGCGACGCGTACGGACAGGCCGCGACGACGCTGGACGCCGCGGTCGGCGGGGGCCTGGGGGCGACGGTGTCCGACGCGCACACGGCCACCGACGCCGGGCAGTGGCTGCGGGGCGCCAAACGGGGTCTGCTCGCCCCATTGGGCGCGGGCACGATCGACCAGGCGCTGACCGGTGTGCTGCCGGTCCGCTACAACGTGCTGCGTCTGCTGGGTTTGTCGAACAAGGTGTTCGTGGTGGACGAGGCGCATGCCTACGGGCCGTGGATGCACAGTCTGCTGGTGCGGTTGCTGGAGTGGCTGGGGGCGATGGGCACGCCGGTGGTGCTGTTGTCGGCGACGTTGGCGGGCCGTTCGGCGACGTCGCTGGTGGAGGCCTACCGGCGGGGATGCGGTTTCAAGGATCCGGTGGCGGTGGAGCCGGTGTATCCGGGCTGGCTGTATGTGGACGGCGGCAGCGGTGCGGTGTCGTCCCCGCGGCCGGTGGCCAGCGGCAGGCCCCGCACCGTGCGGCTGGACGTCGAGAGCGTGGCATGGGGCACCAGCCTCCGGGGCACAGACGCTGTCGGGGCTGGTACCCGCAGTGCGGCGCTGGTTCGGCATCTGGAGCCGGTGGTGACCGAGGGCGGCTGCGCCCTGGTGTGCTGCACGACGGTGGCGGAGGCGCAGCGTACGTATCGGCTGCTGCAGGCCCGGTTCCCCGAGTTGACGGCCGAGCCGGAGGGGCTGATGCTGCTGCATTCGCGGTTTCCGGCGCAGCGGCGTAGGGAGATCACCGACGCTTGCGAGGCGGCGTTCGGCAAGCCCCGGTCCGATGACGCGCCGGGCCGGCGGCCGCGGCGGGCGATCCTGGTGGCCACGCAGGTGGTGGAGCAGTCACTCGACCTGGACTTCGACCTGGTAGTGACGGATCTGGCCCCGCTGGCCCAGCTGTTGCAGCGGGCGGGCCGGTGCATGCGGCACGAGCGCAAGGGGCGCCCCGACTGGGTGGGTGACGATCCTCGGCTGGTCGTCCTGGAACCTGCCGTCGACGGGCAGGTCGCGGTGCCGCGCACGTGGGGGACGGTGTACGACGCGGCTTTGCTGCGGCGTACCTCGGTGTTGCTGCGGGAGTCGCAGCCCGGGGGGATCGCGGTGCCCGGTGATGTGCAGCGGCTCGTGGATGCCGTCTATGCGGAGGACTTCGCGGACCGTTTGCCGGCCGCGGTGGCTGCGGAGCTGCGCCGGCAGGATGCCGAGCGTGAGGCGTCGGAGCTGGCCGAGCAGCAGTTGGCGGCGATGACGGCTGTGCCGCCGCCGAGCGGCCTGGTGAATTTGGCCAGGTTGAGCGGCGAACGTGCCGGCCTGCTGGACGAGGCGTTGGTGACCACTCGGCTGGGCGCGGACTCCGAGCGGGCCGTGTGCCTGTACCGGCAGCCCGACGGAGGCTGGACGCTCGATCCGCAAGGCGAGATCCCCGTTCCGGCCGCAGATCGTACCGACGGCGGCAAGCGGCTGGAAAGGGACGGTGTCCGGGCGGTCATGCGCCAGACCGTGCCGGTTCCGGGGCGGTGGCTGGCCGGGCGCGCTTCCGACCGGGAAGTACCCGCAGGGTGGGCGGACCAGCCGGTCCTGTCCGATCTGGTGGTCCTGCGCATGACCCCGACCCCGCAGCAGCTGCTGGACGGGGATCCGGCCGGCATCAGCTGGTCGTGCCGGGTCGGCGACCACACGCTGACGATGTCCGACATCGGCCTTCGCCGCTCCTAGAACCCCCTACCGCTCGCACCGCCGCTTCCTCCGGGAGCGGCGGTAACTCACCCACTTTCCCTTTGGGGGCCCCATGCCTGTCGCTGACCTCTACGACCTTTGGGACCGGCCCGCGGTGCCGGTCCGCTGGGCGGAGCACACGCCGCCCGACGACCGGCCCGAAGCGGTCGGGTTCCGGGACCTGTTGACGCGCGCACACGAGATCGCCGGCATCGCGGTGCCGTTGCCGCCCGCACTGTCGGCCCTGTACCGGGTGCTGTACGCGTTGACGGCCCGTATCACCGGCTTGGAGGCGCCGGACGGGTGGCACGAGCGCCGCTACGAGGTGCTGGACCAGGGCCGGTTCGCGGCGGATGCCATCGACGCCTACGCCGACCGCTACCGTGACCGGTTCCGCCTGTACGACCCGCAGCGCCCCTTCCTGCAGGACCCGCGACTGGCAGAAGAGTGCGACAAGCCGGCCGGAGTGAACAAGCTGGTCACGACCCGGCCGTCGGGATCCAACCACTCCTGGTTCCAGCACGCAGTCGACTCGCGGCCCGACCACCTCAGCTCCGCGGACGCACTGCAGCATCTGCTGGTGTGGCGGTACTACGGGCCGTCCGGCAGGTGCTCGGCCCGGACCGTCGACGGGAAGAAAGAAGCCAATTCGACTGCCGGGCCGCTGCGCAGCGCCCTGTCCTACCACCCGGTGGGCCAGACCTTGTTCGAGACGCTGCTTGCGGGAGTGGTCGAACCCGGCCCCTACGCCCGCCCCGAGGTGGATCTGTGCCCGTGGGAGCGCGATGACCTGCCCGACCCGCTCACCCTCAACAATGTCGTCACCGGACAGCTGTCCGGTCTGACCGCCCGCTCCCAGCATGCGCTGCTCCTGGTTCCCGACGACACCGGCTTGGAGGTGAGGGACGCATACATCACGTGGGCGTTCCGGGACAGGCTGCCGCGGGACGACGACTTCCTGATCTGGCAGATCAGCCAGGCCGGCAACCCCTACGCCCGGTACGCGGATTCCGGGCGGGCGCTGTGGCGTGACCTGGACGCGCTGCTCCTGAAGGAGGTGCCGGGCAAAGAGGTCAGGCGGCCTCGCGTGTTCGACAGCGCCGTGGACCTGGGCTTCGAGGACCTGCGGGTGCAGGCGTTGGGGATCGAGCAGGAGGGCCAGGCCAAGGACACGCAGCTTGTGTCGGCGTCGACGCCGCCGGTCCTGTCGCTGGCCGAGGAACGCGATCCCGAGGCCGCCCACATGGTCGCCGGCTTGCGGATCAGCGGGGAGTCGGCCGGGTCGCGGCTGAACCGGGCGACGAAGCAGGCCTGGGCGGTCTTCAGCAACGCCCGCAAGGCCGAGGACTGCGCGTGGTCGCGGGACGCGGCAGCCCGGTACTGGCCGGCTGCGGAGGCGGAGTTCTGGCAGCGGCTCGGTGAGCGGCGTTTCGACGGCGCCGCGCGGTCCTTCCGGCAGATCGCCGAAGGCGTCTACGACCAGGTCACGCAGACCGCGGCCGGCACCCTGCGGGGCGCGAAGGCACGCGAGAGCGCCCGCATCGAACTGTACGGAGGACGCCCCAAGAAGCCTGGCCCACAGGCTGCCCGCACCCCTGCCGCACCAGGCGGCACCGAGACGGAGACCCCATGACAGACACCCACATCAGCGCAGCACCGGCACCAACCGCCGGCGCCGGCGCACCATCACCCTGGATGACGCAGGCCAGGGTCTTCGTCGCCCGCATCGAAGCGGTCTGCGCCGCCGACCCGGGCGCGCGTGCCGCGCTGCGCAGCGGCTTGGGCAAGCCGCTGGACGAAGTGCCGCGGATGCACCGCATCGTTGCCCCCCTGCTCCCGCTGTCGGTGCGGGACGACGACACGCAGCGCGCCTTCTACACCGTGGCGTCGCTGATCGCCGCGCAGAAGTCCGAGGCGCTGCGGGCCGGCCGCATCCCGGCTGACGGCAGCACGCCCACAGACGGCGACTCATCCGCCGCTCGCGCCCCCTACGGCACGTCGCTGGGGCTGACGTTCGCCGCGGCGGTCTCGGCGGACGGCCGCAACGGACTGCGCGAGAACGCCGCCGAGACGAGGCTGAACCTGCTCACCCGGCAGAGCACGCCGGGACTGCACCGCCACCTGCCCGCAGCGGTGCGGCAGCTGTGCGACAAGAAGACGCCACCGGACTGGGCCCAGCTCCTGGTCCACCTGCGGGCCTGGCCGCGCGACCGCAAGGAGATCGGCCGCCGCTGGCTCCAGGACTTCTACCGCGCCCGCCACAAGGCCACCCTCGACGCCGCCCGGCAAACCGCTGACACCACACCGGACAGCCACGCCGACGACCAGCAGTAACCCTCCACCCGGCCCGCCCGGACCGACACCCACCCAACGCGTAAGGACCACGTCATGACCCAGCCCGCCGGCATCCCCAGACGCTTCATCTGCATTCACGTCCTGCAGTCCGTCCCCTACTCCAACCTCAACCGCGACGACACCAACTCCGTCAAGACCGTCCAGTACGGCGACCGCGAACGCACCCGGGTCAGCAGCCAGTGCTGGAAGCGCGCCGTACGCCGCTACTTCCAACACACCATCGGACAGCAGGCCCTGCGCACCCGCCGCATCGGCGAGGCCGTCGAAAAAACGCTCCGCGAACACCGGGAATGGCCCGCTGACCTCGCCCGCCGCGCCGGCCAGCGCATCGCAGCAGGCTCCAGCATCAAGGCCGACCCGCCGTCCAACGACGACCCGGCCTGGAGCACCAACGCCATGGTCTACATCCCCGCCACCGCCGTCGACGAACTCGCCGACATCGCCGACGCCCACCGCGAACAGCTCGAAGCGGCCAAGGACATGAAGAAGGGTGGCAAGAGCATTCTGCCGACCCAGGACATCGACCAGATCCTCCGCTCCCGCAACGGCGTCATCAACCTCTTCGGCCGCATGCTCGCCGAAATCGACGACGCCGGCGTCGACGGCGCCGTCCAGGTCGCCCACGCCCTGACCACCCACGGCACCGACGTCGAAATCGACTACTTCGCAGCCGTCGACGACATCACCGACGCCTGGAACGACACCACCGGCAGCGCCCACATGGGCAGCACCGAATACAGCGCCGGCGTTTTCTACCGCTACGCCACCATCGACCTGGACGACCTCCTGCGCAACATCGGCGGCGACCTGGCATCCGCCCGGGAACTCACCGCCGCGTTCATCGAGGCGTTCGTGCTGTCGCTGCCCGAGGCCAAGAAGACCGCGACCGCCCCCCACACCATCCCCGACCTCGTCCACCTCACGGTGCGCAGCGACCGGCCCCTCTCCTACGCCGCGGCGTTCGAGCAGCCCGTGACCGCGGATCGCGCCGGCGGGTTCGCCGCGCCCTCCCGCCAGGCCCTGGACGACTACGCGACCGCTGCAGGCGGCCTGCTGGGCGGCCGCGGACTGCTGAAGTCGGGCTGGGCCAGCCTGGAGACCAAGGAGCTGGGCGGCCTCGGCAGCCGGGCCGACTCCTACCCCGACCTCATCGACGCGGCCGTCACCGCCGCGTTCGCCGAGGGCACCCAGGCATGACCCCCGCCGACGACCCGGGGCACGCGCCCGCCGGGATTCTGCTGCACCTGGCCGGCCCGCTGCAATCCTGGGGTACCCACAGCGCATTCAACGAACGCGACACCGCCCGCTTCCCCACCCGCTCGGGCATCATCGGGCTGCTCGCCGCATGCCTGGGCCGTCGCCGCGGCGAGGCGGTGGACGACCTGGCCCGCCTGTCGTTGACCAGCCGCACCGACCGGGGAGGCGTGCTCCTGCGCGACCTGCACACCGTCGGCGGCGGCCTGCCCGCCAAAGGCACCGTCACCACCGCCGAAGGCAAGAAACGCCCCCAGGCCCAAGCCACCTTGCTGTCCCACCGCAGCTACCTCGCCGACGCGGCCTTCACCGCCGCCCTCACCGGCAACGACACCGCTTTGCTGCGCGAGTGCGCTGACGCCCTCCGGCACCCGGTCTGGCCGCCCTACCTGGGCCGCAGATCCTGCCCGCCCGAGGGACCCCTGCTGATCGGCCTGCTCGAGGACCCGCTCCACCATCTCGTCCGACTCCCGTTGGCCTGCGCCAGCACACCCCTGCGCCAGCCGACTTCCAACCCGCCCGCCGAGCAGTTCCGAGGCAAGAGCGTGGACTTCCACAGTGATGCCCCACTGCACCGCCTCCCGATCCCATCGGCCGGTCCCAATCCGGACCACCTCGACGGCAGCGCACCCGTCGGCGAGGTCACCGACGATCCGCTGGATCTGTCCCCGCGGCGCCGCACCTACCGGGCCCGCCCGGTCTACCGCCGCAGCGTCCACCTCCCCGACACCCCCCGCGGCGGACTCGGCGCCAACTACCTGACCGCCCTGCACACCTACCTGAACTCCACGGCCAGCGAAAAGCAAGGAGGCGCGGCATGACGCTGTGGCTCACCCGTATCCAGCCCGATCTCCGCCACCGCGATGTGCGCCGCGACCTCGCCAGCGCGGTGGGCATGCACCACCGGCTCATGATGCTCTTCCCCGACGACCTGGGCCCCACCGCCCGCAACAGCCTCGGTGTCCTGTTCCGCATAGAGGATGCCGCCGGCCCCACCCGCAGCCCGCAGGTCCTCGTGCAAAGCCGCGAACGGCCCGACCCCAGCCGGCTCCCCGCCGGCTACGGAACCGCAACCACCAAAGACATCTCCGCGCTGATCGGCCTGCTCACCAATGGGCTGGCGGTCCGCTACCGCATCGACGCCAACGCCGTCCGCAAACCCGGCCACACCACCAGAGCGGCCACCGGCGCCAAAGCCGTCATCCCCCTGTCCGGCGCCGACGCGGACGAGTGGTGGGCCCGCCAGGCCGAGGAACGGTCCGGCCTGAAACTCACCAGCACCCACAGCACCCCGCTCACCGCTGCCCGCGGCGAACGGCATCAGGACAAACGCCAGATCAAACACGCCCGCACCCGATTCGAAGGCACCGCGGTCGTCACCGACCACACCACCTTGCAGCAACGGATCCTCGAAGGCATTGGCCGCGGCAAGTCCTACGGCTGCGGCCTGCTCAGCCTCGCACCCCTCACCAACCCCGCAAGGTAACCCCATGCCCCAAGCCGCAGAGTGGTCCGCTTTTGATCCGCCGTCCGTGGCCCTCATTTCAGGTTCTGGCACACTTTCCGTGCTGGCGCAACGGAGCGTTACCACCCGCCATCTGGAGCAGATGTCACACGGCGGGAATGCGAGGTTCTGTGCGTATGATGCCCGCTGATGATCATGGAGCCCGTGACGCTCTGTGCCCTGGCACGGAAAGTGTGCCAGAACCTCATTTCACCCGTTGCCGAGACAGGTGTCCTCCCCGCGAAGGCGGGGGTGAGCCGACGGCGAGCTGTGACCAGCCGTTGACCCGAGGATCCTCTCCGCGCAGGCGGGGGTGAGCCGCTGTACACCGCTTACGCCGGTGGCCGCACCTGGTCCTCCCCGCGCAGGCGGGGGTGAGCCGAGGTTCGCGGCGAGCTCGGAGTCGACCTGGATGTCCTCCCCGCGCAGGCGGAGGTGAGCCGCCGCACCTTCCGCCGTGGATCGGCGTAGGCGTGTCCTCCCCGCGCAGGCGGGGGTGAGCCGCGGTATCGGAAGCGTGCTACGACACAGACTCTGTCCTCCCCGCGCAGGCGGGGGTGAGCCGTCGTCAAGCCAGTTGAGGACGAACACGCCGTCGTCCTCCCCGCGCAGGCGGGGGTGAGCCGGTGGGCATCGGCGGGCCCGCAGCCGGCGGAACGTCCTCCCCGCGCAGGCGGGGGTGAGCCGGACCCCAGCACCACGTTCAACGGCTACGGCGCGTCCTCCCCGCGCAGGCGGGGGTGATCCGGTGTAGCGGTAGCCGCGCACGTAGCCCGGGACGTCCTCCCCGCCCAGGCGGGGGTGAGCCGCTCAACCCGACTGCCTTCTACGCCGCCCACAAGTCCTCCCCGCGCAGGCGGGGGTGAGCCGGCCATGGCCCAGATGGGCATGGATGATGACGAGTCCTCCCCGCGCAGGCGGGGGTGAGCCGACGGTGATGAGGATCTCCGAAAACGGCCCGTGCTGCTCTTCGTTCCCCACTCGGTTGCTACGAGCAACGAGGACTGGGGAGGACGTACCGCACCACGCGGGAGTCGCCAAGGCAGGAGGGGCGAGACTGACCGCGTCAGATTCAGACCGAGCGCGAGGCATCCGCACTGGGGCAGTCTCTATAGCTGATCGATCGGAACAGCCGCAGAGCTCGGATGAGGTTAAGTGCGGTGCATGGTGTCGGCGTGCATCGCACCGGAAGGTCGATGCCCCCGCTAAGCCGTACTGGTCACCATCCAGTGCCAAGGGTTGCCATTGACCACGGAATCGAACTCTCCGGCCACCGACCAGCCGGCCATCCATCGTCCTCCGCCATGTTTTTGCCCTGGCAGGAACACGTACACAAAGGCCCTAGGGCGGTCTTGCAGCTCGCCGTGCATTTCTCGCGGGGGTTGTACTCGCGCCCTACCATGATCATCTTGTGACGCCGCATCAGTGTGTTCGCGACGGACTGGAAGTGTTGGTTGTTGACCGTCCAGCACTCCATGCGCGCGCTCCAGGCTGACGTCACATTGCGCTTCGTCAGGTTCTGCACTCGGTATGCCTGCGTTGGCTTCGAGTAGCCGGGAATCCAGACACCGAGCCATCCAGAGGCGGGAAGTACCACCGAAGCCAGGCTTCCGCCCTTCCACTGCGGTAGCCACTTCGGGGCCGGCATAGCGTCGGGAGCGGCAGCGGGAAGGCGCGGCGAGCCTCCGGGCGCGGCGGCTCGCACCGGTGGTGCCAACGATTTCCACGCACTGCTCTGCCGGACAGGGTGAGCCCTTCGGGCACTGGCGGCCACGATGTCCGCCACGCGGCCTGTCAGCAGACCGGAGGAGTCGCACGCACGCTCGCCGTAGGGCTCACTGCTGTGGGTCTCCGGCCATGGGGACCAGCGGTACAGCCGTTGGCGCTAAGCCTTGATCACGGCTGTCAGTTGCGGATCTCGGCGTTCGGATGGGGCTGGGACTGGAGCCGTTCGCGGAGGTCGATCTCCTCGGCAGTGAGCGGGTCCTCGGGCCGGCGGATGTGGACGGGCTTGGGCCGCAGCGGCAGGTCATCGTCCACCGCTGCGGCCTCGGCTTCCGCGAGCGCCCGGTAGAGCGAGGCGACCGAGGGGGACTTGCCCGCGTTCTTCCCGACCTTGATGGTGAGCTTCTTGGCGATGTCGGGGACGGGGACGCCCTTGTCCTTGAGTGCGGCGGCGAAGGTAAGCATGTCGTCGTCGATGACCTTCGGGCGCCCGCCGTGATTTCCCTTGGACGCGGCGATGACCTGGCCTTCGAGGGTCTTCTCCCGGATGTAGTTGCGCTCAATCTGCCCAGCCACGGCGAGCACGGCGAAGAACAAGGCGCCCATGCCGTTGGGGTCGTAGATCCCGGTGAGCGGCCCGGTGAGGAGTTCGAGCTGGATGCCGCCGTCCTGGAGCTCGGCGGAAAGGGTCATCAGCTCGGCCGCGTTCCTGGCCAGACGCTTCAGCTCATGGACGGTGAAGATGACCGGCGTCTCGGGCGCGGCCTCCTTGAACTGGTGGGCCAGGGCGAGAGCCTTCTCCAGCTCGGGCCGGACCTTGATGCGGGTGCTGATCTGCTCCTTGAAGACCTTGTGGCACGCCGCCCGGTGAAGGGCTTCGAGCTGGCTCGCCAGTTCCTGGCGGGCCGTCGAGGTGCGGGCGTACCCGATCCGGATCGGCCGCTCCGTGCGGGGCGCGGGCACGACCGCGAGCGCCGGGCCCTGCTTCCACGCGCGGCCGGGGCCGCGGTCGGCGGGCACCGGGATCTCCAGTGCCTCGCGGAGTGCGGGGACAAGGACGAACCTCGGGGTGTGGTACTTCGCGGCGGTCTTTGCGCCCCGGGTGCGGCAGGCGCTGCCGGCAGGCGCGTCACAGTTCGGGCAGTTGTGACGTTCTACCGCCAATGCGGCCTGATCGGGCGTGAGATCCATGCGGGGAGTCTCTCAGAAGTGCCTCGCACAACACGCGGGTTTCGAGAGGACTTTTGCGAGTAGCGACCTGCGGAAACGTGATCACTTCCGGCGCTCTCGCAGAACTCTCACAGATGGTCATTTGTGAGAGTGGAGGAGGGTCCGACAGGAACCGTCGAACCTGCGGACATCCCGCCGAAGGCAGAGGGTCCGACTGATGGCCCCGTCGGGTCGCCCCGGGCCGGCGGACCGCATTGTGAACACCACGGTGACTGGCGGCGCCGGTCCGCGCTGCGGGTGAGCGCGGACCGGCTGGGGTGGCGACGGTCTGCCGTCGCCGGGTGGATGCGTCCGAGCGTTCAGTGGCCGGGGGTCGGGCTGTCGGCGGGTGCGGTCTTGGGCAGGAGGCCGAGGAAGGGCAGGCAGATGATGGTGACGGTCATGACGGTGATGATGGCGAGGGTCATGGCGTGGTCGGGGGCTCCGCCGTGGAGGTAGACGGTGGTGACGGTGGCGGAGCCCAGCGCGGTGGCGAGTTGCTGGACGGCGGTGAGGGTGCCGCTCGCACTGCCTGCTTCGGCGGGGTCGGTGTTGCCGATGGTGATGTCGAAGAGGGTGCCGAAGCAGGCGCCCATGCCGATGCCGGCCAGGACACTGGCGGGTGCCAGGGCGAGCAGGGTGACGTCGGTGCCGCTGGTGACCACCAGGGCCAGGAGCCAGCCGGCGCCAGCGAGGGTGACCAGCATGCCGGCGAGGATGAGGGTGCGGCCCAACTTCTTGATCAGGGCCATGCCGGCTCCGGCTCCGGCGATGATGCCGAGGGTCAGCGGGAGCATGCCCACGGCCGCGCTGCCGGGGCTGGTGCCCAGGGCCTGCTGGATGAACAGGGAGATGACGAAGGCCAGTCCGTTGGTGACGGCGAAGAACATCAGCCCGACCAGCAGTCCTGAGGTGAAGCCCTTGTTGCGGAACAGGGAGGGCTCGATGAGCGGCGCGGCGGCGGTGCGCTGACGGCGCGCGAACAGCAGCAGGAACACCACGCCGAGGGTCAGGGCCGCGATAGAGAGGATGCTCCAGTCGGACTCGGAGCCTTCGATCAACCCGAACATCGTCCCGAACATGGCCAGGGCGAGGATGCCCGCGCCGACGCCGTCCACGGTGACGGCCGGGTCGGCGTTGTCGCGGGGCAGGATCCGGGCGGCCAAGGCGACGCCGATGGTGCCCAGGAGCAGGTTGACCAGGAAGATCGGCCGCCAGGACAGGTCGGCGAAGTCGGCGTCGATGACGAACCCGGCCAGGACCGGGCCGCCGATCGTGGCGATGCCCAGGAGCGGCCCGAACAGGTTGAACGACGTACGTCGCATGTCGGGCGTGAAGTGGCGGGTGATGATCGCCATGCCCTGGGGGATGAGGAGCGCGCCGAAGGCGCCCTGCAGGATCCGGGCGAAGATCATCACGCCGGATCCGCCGGCCAGTCCGCAGGCCGCTGAGGCGAGGGTGAAGCCGCTCATGCCGATCAGGAAGAGGCGGCGCTGACCGTAGCGGTCACCGAGGCGTCCTCCGATGACGAGCAGGACGCCCATGGCCAGGGCGTAGGACGCGCCGAGCCATTTGATCAGACCGGCGCCGCCGCCGATGTCGTCCACGATCGTGGGCGCCGCGATGTTGGTGACCGTCGCGTCGATCATGTCGAGCGCGTCGGCGAGCAGGACCAGGAGCAGGACCGCCCACATCGCGAGCTTGCCGGGCCGTGCCGCTCCTGTCGGAGGCCGGGCTTCGGTGGTGATGGTCATTACGGCCTCCAAGAGTGAACAGCATCGGATTTCCTACGCAGACTGAAACACAACTATGACTAAAACTGCAACGAGTAGTGTTTTGAAGTGTGTGGTGCTACCTTTCAGTCATGGCGACCACTGGAGCCGCGCCTGGCAGGCGCGAACGCAAGAAGGCGGCAACCCGCAAGGCCCTGGCCGACGCGGCCCTGGAACTCTTCCTGGAGCACGGCTACGAGAAAGTGACGATCGCTCAGATCGCCGAGGCCGCGGACACCGCGACCACGACCCTGTTCGCGCACTTCCCGGCGGGCAAGGAAGCCCTGATCCTCGACGACAGCGGGGAGCGGGAAGCAGCCCTGGTCGACGCGGTCCGCAACCGGCCCGAAGGCAGCTCGGCCCTGGACGCCCTGCACGCCTTCTTCGCCGGCCGGGCCCCCTTCGGCGACGAAGACGACCTGCCCGAGCGCTACCGGCGCGCGTCAAAACTGATCATGGACACTCCCGCGCTGTGGGCCTACGCACGTCAGGTCTGGGTGGCCTGTCAAGAGCCGCTCGCCCTCCTGCTCGCGGAGGCCGCCGGCCAGAGCGAGCCCGACGAATCCCACCGCCTCCTGGCCCGCTACGTACTGGAAACCCCCGACCTGGCATCGAGCCGCCCCGACCGCAAGGCCTCCCTCGCCGAGGCCTTCCGCCGCCTCCACCTGGGCTGGCCCGAACTCTGATCACGCCCCCACCGCCGCCTACGGGCCCCACCCGCGACACCCTGCAAGGAGCCCCCGTGGCCTGGAACGTTCACAAGCCCCTGCGCGCCGACGGCACCACCGTGCTGGTGACCGGCGGCAACGCCGGCATCGGCTACTTCATCGCCGAGCAGCTCGCCACCGCCGGAGCAACCGTCATCATCGGCAGCCGCAGCCCGGCGAAAGCCGCCGCCGCCGTGGAAGCCATCACCGCCCGCGTCCGCGGGTCCCAGGTGCAGCACATACCCCTGGACCTGACCGACCTCGCCTCCCTGAGGGCGTCCGTCAGCCAGCTGGACACCGACGCCCTGGACGCCGTCGTCCTCAACGCGGGCATCGCACTGGACGAACCGCCCCGCAAGCAGAACCGGCGCGGCCACGAGCTGATGTTCGCCACCAACCACCTCGGCCACTTCGCCCTGGTGCACTGGCTGGCGCCCTGGCTGGAGGCGGCTCCGGCAGCCCGGATCGTCACCATGGGCAGCTTCGCCGCCCGCTCCGAGCGCCTCGACCTCGACGACCTGCAATCCGTACGCGACTACGACCCCAAGCGCACCTACGGCCGCTCCAAACTCGCCCAGATGACCTTCGCCTTCGAACTCGACCGCCGGCTGCGCGCCGCGGGCAGCACCTGCATGAGCGTGATCGCCCACCCCGGCGGCGCCTTGGACGCCCTCACCCCGCCCCGCCCCGGCATCCACCAGCGCTCCGGATCCCAGCACTTCCTCACCCTGCCGGCGAAACTCCTCGTCCAGGGCAAAGACGCCGGCGCCTGGCCCGCCGTCCGCGCCACCCTCGACCCGGAGGTCCAAGGCGGCCAGCTGTGGGGCCCCAGCAGGCTCGGCCTCAGCGGCAAACCCCACCTCGAAACACCCCACCCCCACATGACCGACCAGCCCACCGGCCAAGCCCTCTGGACAGCGAGCACCCAACTGACCCGCGTAGACCCCTTCACATCCTGACGCCCCCCAGCATCGGTAGCCGGCGGCGCAGGTGACAGTGGCCTGCCGTTGCCGCGGGCGGGCCGCGTGGTCATCAGACGGGCGAGGGCCCGGGACAGCCCGATAGGAGCGCGCGGCCGCATGCGGGTCGCAGACGGCGGTGCGGAGCGGCCAGGCCTCTACGCCTCGTCATCCTCGTCCAGTTCGACCGTGTCCGGGTCGCGCAGCGGCCTCAGGCCGCCGCCGGCCGGGGTGGAGGCGGTGAAGCTGTAGCGGCCGAGCACGTTGAGGTTCTTGTGCTTGAGCGGGGAGAGCCGGGCGATGTCCTCGTCCTTGATCTCGTAGCCCTCGGCGCGGAGCTGGGCGACGGCGGCGTCGATGTATCTCGTGGTCCAGAGCACTACGGCATTGAGAACCAGGCCCAGGACACCTAGCTGGTCCTCCATGCCGTCCCGGTATGCCTGGTGGATGGTGCCCTTCTTGCCGTGGCAGAGGTCACGGGCGAGCTTGTGGCGGGACTCCTGGACAGTGAGCTGCTTGTGCATCTGCCGGCGGTAGGTGTCGTCGACCGGGTCGACTACGGCGAGGAGGTGCAGAGTCTTGGCGATGCGCCCGTATTCGGCGAACGCCTGCCCCAGCGGGGTGGGGTGGCCCTCGCGTCCGAACATCCGCAGCAGGTCGTAGGCACGGACCTGGTTGGTGACCAGGGAGCCGGCCACCCGCAGCATGTCGGGCCAGGCGGTGAGGATCTTCCTCACGCTGACCTTGTTGCGGGCCAGCGCCTCCAGCGGCCCGTACCCGCCCGCTGCCTCGGCGCCGGGCATCTGCGCTTTCCAGAACCTCTGGTCTTCGAGGTCCTTGAAGCGCGGGGAGAAGCGGTAGCCGAGCATCTTGAAGATGCCGAAAACCATGTCGGAGTATGAGGCGTTGTCGGTGGCCACCATCTCCGGCTTCACTCCGCCGTCCAGGTTCAGCAGGGCGTCCAAGATGAACAGGGAGTCGCGCGGGGTACCGGGCACCACCATCTGCCCGATACCGATGACCTGGTCGTTGATGGCGTTCAGCCAGGTGATGCCCTTCTTCTTCGCGAAGTACTTGGGGCTGGGGGCGGCGTTGATGGTGCGGACGGGGACGACGAAGCGCAGGCCGTCGACGGAGGCGAGCAGGCCCTTGCCCCAGTGCTGGACGATCGGCACCTTCGCCTGGGCCTCAATCAGGGCGGCGTTCGCCGCGGCGATGGTCTCCGCGCGCAGGTAGTACTGGTCGACGTGGACGAGCCGGGCCCGGGTGAGCGCCTCGTGGTTCGGGTTGATGACCGGAGTCATGCCGATGTTGCACGCCTCGGAAACGAGCAAGGCGACGACCGAGGTGGTCAGGTCCTTCATCCGGGTCTTCCCGTCGCCCAGGTGCACGAAGGTGTCCAGGAATCCGGTCCAGTCGTGCACCTCGAACAGTAGGTCCGGCAGGTCGATCTTCGGGAGCATCTTCTCGACCCGGTCGCGCAGCCAGGCCAACGACTTCGGCCCGCCGAGCGCGTGGAGCTTCTCCACGTTCAGCTTCGCCCGGCCGTTCGGCTGGACCTCGATGCTGATCTTCGCGTCCGCTCCTGCCTCCTCCAGACGTTCGGCTATCTGCTTCCACGTCGCATCCAGGACCTCGGTTAGCTCCCGCAGGTGCTCCTCTGCGTCCTCCTCCAGGCTCAGCCCGGCCAGGACGTCCTCGCGGACCGCCTCCCAGCCCTTGCCGTCCAGCAGGCGGGCGCGCGGGTCAGACCAGCGGTGCGAGGGGGAGGCGAAGATGTCGCGGCGTTTGAGCGCACGGAACAGCTGCTCCAGCACGCACACCACGTACGCGTCGCGGTCCACCGCCCCCTGCGCGAGCTCCGCGTTCGCGTACACCGCCTTGCGCCAGTGCGCCGGTACCAGTTTGTTGTCGACCTCCCGCGGTAGAAGAGGTTTCTCGCCTACCTTCCGCCGCGACAGCGCCGGCAGCTTCTTCACCCCGGCCAGGACGCGGGCCCCGCCTGTCGCCGCCCCGAGCGACGAGGTCTCGCCCAGCAGCGACAGGAACGGCTTGACGGTGTTGTAGCGCAGCGCCAGCGCCCCGCGCAGCGCGGACTCCGCCGTCCCGTCGTCCTCCGGGACCAGGCTCACCACCACTGTGGCCGCGCTGGACAGTGCCGCTCGGGGTGCTACCTCCTCCAGCGCCGCCCACAGCGCGGCCACGTCCACATCACAGCCGCTCTGCTCGATCAGCTCCAGCTCCTCGATGAATACCGCCGCCGCCCTGGCCACCAGCCGCGAAGCCTTCTCCAACTGCGGCAGCGTGGACAGCCGCTGCTTGTCCGTGGACCGCTTCGCGGTGCTGATCAGCCGAGTGGCCATCAGGATCTCGAACAGGTCCAGAGCGTCGTCGATCGCCTTGGCCTCCAGGTGGCGCATCACCGCGGTGAGCATCGCCGTGCGCTTGGGCTCCGGAGTCCGCTCCAGCTTCGGCGCCTTGGTGCCCAGCCCGTAGCGGGCCAGCGCGGACAGCCGGTTCGGCGGGATCTGCTCCAGCTTCAGACGGCCCAGTTGGAAGGCCGCGATGTCCTCAACTCGCTGCAACGCGCCCTTCATCGCGGTACCTGTGGTCCGCGTCGGAGGCTGGCGCATCCGCTCCAGCTCCGAGTACCGCCTGCCCTCCGGCGTCCTCAGCGTGGCCACCAGATCGCCAGGCAGTGCCGGATCCACCCGCCGGGCGGCCCTCACGACCGTGGCGTGCAACCGCTTCTCCGCGATGGCGCGGACCTCGGAGACCTGCCGGGCCAGCACACTCACCCCAGGCAGCAGCACCCGGTGCCGGCGCAGCCAGCCCACCGAGTGATCGAACAACGCCTTCGGGCCCTCGGCGTGCGCGGTCCAGGCCCTACCGTGCAGGAACGCCCGGAACCTCCTGCCCTGGGCGTGGTCCTCGAACGGGTGGTAGCCGTACGCGTCCCGGATCTCCCAAGCGTGCTCGTACGCCGTCTTCAACCGCTCGGTGTACTCCTTGACGCAGGAAACGTCCTCGATCCCCAGCTGCGCCGCCAGGTGCTCCACCACCGGCCACGGCACCGCCAGGGGGTCCTCCAGAAACAGCCCGATGTAGCGGACCGTGCACATCTGGAGGGCGAAGCCGAGCCGGTTGTGGTCACCTCGCCGCTTCGCGATCAGCTTCCGGTCCTCGTCATCGAGGAAGAAGAAACGCTCCAGCTCGGGCCTCGTCGGCTCCTCGGCGAACTTCCCGTACGCCTCGGCCTGCTCATCAGTCAGAAATTCCACCGGCATGCGGCGGACGGTAATCAGCCCCGGCCAGCGGTCGAGGATCTTCCTCCGAACCCCCGCAGCACGCCGATCACCTGTGCTAGACGACGAAGATCAAGTGCTTAGCGCCAACGGCTGTACCGCTGGTCCCCAAGGCCGGTCTCGACACTTCCACCCTTGGCGATCCTGACGATCTGGCAACAGTCCTGGCAAACGGCTATCTCGGCCATGCGGGACGCCCTTTCAACTGATTTCCCGGATGCTACATCCGGGAAATCAGTTTTTCGCACCCTTCTCACCACAGTTGAGCCTCCGCCAGAGGGCCGCCGGCCTCACCTTCCGGGTAGCTACTCGCGTGGCTCACTGCCTGAGCTGTCGATGGGGCGCTGACCAGGGCAACTGGCTTGACAGCAGTAGACAACGCTCGGCGCTCGCTAGTGGACTGTACGGGCCGTTCCGATTGGTCAAGGGCGCCCTCCGCGGTGCTGAGCGCTGGGCTTCGCCCACCCTGGACAGCTCGGCCCGTCCCGGAACCTAGTGCCGCATCTGGCAACGTTCGCCCTTTGTGATTGACGCGCCGCCCCGGTGATCGCTGGGGCGGCGTCGGGCCGTCAAGCTGTGCGGGTGGCAGAGCGAGTACGGGTTCGTGAGATCGACGACAATGAGGGCCGCCGGCTGCTGCGGATCGTCCGGAGGGGCACCGGCTCGGTGGTGACGTGGCGGCGTGCGCAGATGTTGCTGCTGTCCGCGCAGGGCATGCCGGTGGCGAAGATCGCCGAGGTGACGTTCACCAGCCCAGACCGGGTCCGTGATGTGATCCACAACTTCAACGCCGACGGCTTCCAGGCTCTCTACCCGAAGTACAAGGGCGGACGCCCCAGGACCTTCACACTCCCCGAGCGGCGCGAGATCAAGAAGATCGCCAAGTCCAAGCCAGCCGAGCACGGCCGGCCCTTCTCGACCTGGAGCCTGGCCAAGCTGGCCGACTTCCTGGTCGCCGAGGGGGTGGTCGACGACATCAGCCACGAGGGCCTGCGGGTCCTGCTCCGCGAGGAGGGCGTCTCCTTTCAACGCGTGAAGACCTGGAAGACCTCCCGCGACCCCGACTACGCCGCGAAGAAGGCCCGGGTCGAACACCTCTACGCGATCGCCGACGGCGAGGTCATACCCGAGGACGAAGAACCCGCAGTCGTGTTCTGCATGGACGAGTTCGGGCCGCTCAACCTCCAGCCCCATCCCGGGCGGCAGTGGGCCGAACGTGGCGGCAAGCACAAGGACCCCGACCGGGAGCCCAGGCCGAGGCGGAGAGCGACCTACACCCGCCCCCACGGTGTCCGGCACCTGTTCGCTGCCTATGACCTGGGCAAGGACAAGCTCTACGGGCACATCAAGAAGACCAAGAACCGCTCAAAGTTCCTGGAGTTCTGCCGCTACCTGCGCAGCCTCTACCCGGCCGACATACGCATCGCCATCGTCTGCGACAACTTCTCCCCGCACCTGACCACCAAGCGCTGCCGCCGAGTCGCGGAGTGGGCCGAGGCCAACAACGTCGAGATCGCCTACACCCCGACCAACAGCTCCTGGCTCAACCGGATCGAAGCCCAGTTCACCGCCCTGCGCTACTTCACCCTCGACGGCACCGACCACGCCAGCCAAGGAGCAGGGCAGCATGATCCGCCGCTACATCATCTGGCGGAACAAGCACGCCCAGGACGAGCGTCTACGCGAGGTGGTCGCCCGGGCAAACGTCGCCTGAGCTGCCATTGTGTGCGGGGTGAGGTCACTCTTCGGCACTCGGCTCGACAGGGCGGACGTACCACTCCGAGGAGAAGTCCGCTTGCAGCACGACTTCGTCCTGCCTGAGGTACTCCGCGTCATGAAGTACGACTCCGCTTACCACAAAGTGGCTGCCACTCGAGTCGACCGAGTCGCGCATCTCACCTGACCTGGGATACAGCGGCACGTCGATCCGCACCGGAGTCTCGGCCGGCAATCCGTTGAGAGCTTCGCGTAGTTCCCCCACTGTCAGCTCCACGGTCTCATGCCGGTAGCGCTCTACCCTCACGTCATCAGCCATGCCGCACAGGATAGAAGCAAGCGTCTTTGATCAACCAACGTTGATCACCTTGCGCCCAGCCGCCGCGTAAACAGGGTGAACGTTGCCTGATGCGGCACTAGCTGGCTATCGGGCGGCTCATCCGCTGTGACGTCCGACCGCAGCTCAGCGGCCTGTGGGTGGGGAATCAGGGTAAGCAGGTCTGCCCCATCCCCGAGCACAGGGCGGGGAAATTCAAAGAGCGTCATCAACGGGAGGCTTTCCGTCCTGGATCAGGGGGCCGTCCTCCCCGCGCAGGCGGGGGTGAGCCGCTCGTGGAAGACAAGGCGAATGGCCCGGCGATGTCCTCCCCGCGCAGGCGGGGGTGAGCCGCAGGCCCGGGTGGAAGCCGAGCAGGCCGCCGAGTCCTCCTCGCGCAGGCGGGGGTGAGCCGCGCCGACGCGGAACCGAGCTGGTCCAGCGGATGTCCTCCCCGCGCAGGCGGGGGTGAGCCGGTGTATGTGGACAGTGAATCGCCGCGATCTTTGTCCTCCCCGCGCAGGCGGGGGTGAGCCGATGCGGCGCGCGGGATCACCGAGCGGGCCCTCGTCCTCCCCGCGCAGGCGGGGGTGAGCCGAACTCGGAGGGTCGGACGGACTCCGAGGGGACGTCCTCCCCGCGCAGGCGGGGGTGAGCCGTACGCCGGGGATCGCTACTCGATGCCGCTGCGGTCCTCCCCGCGCAGGCGGGGGTGAGCCGGAGGATCTCAGCAGCTTTGCCGCCCGGCTCGAGTCCTCCCCGCGCAGGCGGGGGTGAGCCGCCTGCACCGAAGCCCTCGGTGCCGACCGTGGAGTCCTCCCCGCGCAGGCGGGATCATCTTCTCCATCGCGGCCTGAAGGTCTTCCGGCGTGTGGATCTCCTGCACGGTGGTCGTCGCACGGAGGCGACGTGGCTTGTTCGGCTTCTGACGTCCCATCGGGGTGCCTTTCCTGTCGATCATTCGGTGGGTGTGGTGCCAGCGCAATCCACTCGGCGGTACGACCGGCTCGCCGGGGCCCTGCACCGCTCACCGTGGTACCGCATGCAGGAGGAGCTGACCAAGGCCATGCAGGCCGCCGGGTGAGACGGTCAGCCCGACAGTCTCACCCGTGCCCCGGACCGACATGGTTGCGGGGAGTCCGTGCCCGAAGCGTGGCGCTTCCGTCGCGGCGGAGCGGCGCCTACTTCCCGGCGGCGACCTGGTCGGCGTCGTGCTCGGCGGTCGCGTAGTCGGCGTGCATCTTTGCGATGTCCGTCTTCACCTTGCTCCGCGCCGCCGCGTCGTTGGGGCCGCCGACATCCAGGCCGTCCTGCACGAGAGTGGATACGTCGGCCTGGAGCGTGCCGTTGTCGTACTGCCAAATCCTGATCGAGACCGGTTCGTCGCTGGCGTCGAAGTTGGCGTCGGCCGCCAGGAACGCGGTTGTCCCGGGCTTCACGTCCCCGCTGGCCTTCTGGTACCAGGCGTGGAACGCCGGATAGCTGGCGGAGCCGCCGCGGGCCTCGATGACGGTCACGCCGCGGTTGAACTCGTCGCGGTAGTACGCGTCGTTGGTGTGGAGGATCGACGCTGCACTGCGCCGCCTGCTGGCGGGCGCCAGTTGGTGAGGCGGCAGCGTCAGCTTGAACGTGGACTTCGACGGGGCGGCAAGGGTCGGGGTGCTCTTGCCGGCGGCCGGTTTGCTGCTGAGGTCCTGCTTCGCGCCGGAGACCATCCCGGCGATGACGACCGGCGCGCACACGAGGACCGCGGCGCCGATGACCACCTTCTTGCCGGTGCTCATCGGCCGCTTCTGTCTGACTGGCGTTTCACTCATGGGTCGTTCCTTCCCCCTGCTGCCCCGGGCAGCTGAGTTCGATCATGGTGGCGGTCCCGTCGGGGCACAGGGGGGCGAGGGGGCGCCCTGTTGTGGGTTGGCTTTCTGCCTACTGGTACCAGTACTCGACGCCGTGGTGGTGGCTACACGTCCCCTGGAAGTGGGCGGAGTAGCTGATGCTGCCATCCATGCACTGCGCCATCGCCCCCGCCGGATGCGGCGAATCTGCGGCACACGTCCCGACCGTGTGCGAGGCGCACGTCGCGACCGGAGCCTGTGCGGCCGCGTGAGTGGTCTTGACGACCCGCGGTTTGGCCGACTTGACAGGCACCTTCGTGGCGGCCTTCGTCGCCGGTGCTGTCGTCGCGGCCTGCGTCGTCTCGACCGCGGCCGTCACTGGCGCACTGGACGCCACCGTCGGCGCCACAGCCGCAACCTGCTTGCCGCTGCCCCCGCCCCTTGCCGCGACGACAGCGATGAACACCACGAAGAACGACGCGATGAAGATGACGAGCGTCTTCCCCCAGCCGCCCCTCGGCCTGGCCGGCTGCGGCTCCGGCCAGCCTTGCCCCCACTGTTGATTCGACACGATGCCCCCCAAGGCGTTGATACGTGGAGGGGAGCATTACAGGGCGGGGTGGGGCACGGTACGCCGGGGGGTACATGGTTGCCTGACCGTGACATACGGGGCAGGTGAGCGGGGGTGCGATGGGGGTCTCGCGGGGCCGGTTGGAGGGTGGCGCGGCTCGTCATGTTCCGCAAGGTGCACGCGTGAGCCGTTGGCCGGTTCGCATCCTTGTGGGTGAAAGATCCGAAGCCTGATCCTCAACCGGAGCGATGCATATCCGAGGGGGACACGGGTGCCATTCGTCAGCAATGACCTGCTGCAACAGTTGCGCAGCGAGATCAGCGCGCTCCGACAGCAAATCGCCAACCAGCAGCACGCCATCGACCGCGTCGAGCAGACCGCCATCCGCACGGTCGCCGACCACCTCAACGAAACCCGGGCCGACGTCCGCCGCGCCCTCAACGAGAGCCGCGAGAGCCTCATCGGCCAACTCACCGGCATCACCGCCGACCTCGCCACCATCCGCGCCAACACCCAGCCCTACAACCCGCAGACCCCAGCCGAGCCCCCACAGGGCGCACACGAGGCCCGAGAAGGCGCCAGCAAGGACAACGCCCACGGCAAGCTCCTCCATGCCGCCGCAGGCATCTCCAGCGCCACATTCCGCGTCCACCGCGACACCTGGGCATTCCTCGTCGAACACGCCGGCCGAGACCAGCACTTCCACATCCCCGGCCAAGTCACCGCCCACAGCGGAACCGTCGAAGTCGACGTGAGCGGCCCCAGCCTCGTTGCCGCCCTCACGAGCCTCCAAGCCGTCCACGAGGCCCCTGGCGTCGACCCAGGCACAGCCGCCATCGCCAAGCACCTATACGACCGCATCAAGAAGACCGTCAACGCTGTCGCCGCCGCACCCCATACCGGGGACGGCGCCGAACCCGTCACCATCACCATTGACGACCGCGCCGGAGCCAGCCCGGCCCCGGCCGCCGAACCCGCAGCGGCCGACGACGGGCCCACAGATGACGGACCCGACAGCCACCTCGGCGACTGACAGGGGCGACCGAGCCTGCCAACAGAATGGGCCCCGGCCGGGGTGTTCTCAGGGCGGGGCGGCGTGCAGCCGTGGCTGACGCAGGGGGCGGGCCAGTCCGGACCCTTGGTACTGACCACGCTCTTTCCTGGTACCAGGAAAGAGGGGGTGCGGCAGATCGCCGCACCCCTTCTGCGGGCATGAGTTGGCCCCCACCGCTGGGCTTGGACGCGATGGCTTCGCCGAGCTTGTTGGTCTGGCAGCAAGCCCGTAGCGAAGTCGTCGCCTGTTCCTGTTGCGACAGTGACTGTGACGGCGACCGCCACCGAGACGGTGAAGCCCAAGCCGGCGGCAACGGTCGCGGTGAAGGCCACGACCACGGTGCGGACGACGGTCACTGCCCAGGCTGCTGGCGACAGTGGAGGCGGTTCAGGTGGTGGCACCTCGACGTACTACGCGAACTGCAGCGCGGCGCGTGCTGCTGGGGCCGCGCCCCTCTACCAGGGAGATCCGGGTTACAGGTCAGGCCTCGACCGCGATGGTGACTGGGTCGCCTGTGAAGCCTGAGGCGGCCCCGGCGTGCATGAGGCCCCGCCCGGCGCTTCGGGCGAGACCCCACTCCAGGACTTCTGCGTGGGCGGCTGCCACAGTCGACGAAGCTGGGCGCGGCCACCCAGCGCGGCAGCCGCATGACCCCAGGCACCGGCATAGGGGGCGCATGTCCAGGCGTAGCGCATTGGTCGCCCTTGAGCGTGTGGTGGCTCATTCGACCGGATCGGCCGGATAGACGAGGACCTCCGCATCGCGGACCTGCGCTCTTGGTGAGCGATGGAACCTATATGGCGCCTGCTCTTACGGGAGCTTGCCCGCTGCCGTCTCGTACTCGCCCGCCTGCTTGGGCGTGAGGAATCGGGAGACGCGGACCACGGTGCTGCCGTGGACGTAGTCGTATTCGGTGAGGGCAGGCATGCTCTTGGTGACGGCCTGGATGTACTTGGCGCGGGCCGTGGCGTCGGCCGGATCGCTGAAGACTTCTATGGCGCCGCCGAGTTCGACATCACCCTTGCTGAAGCCCGAGGTATCGGCCTTGGTGATGCGGCTGTCGGCGAACGTGATCTTCGACGTGTACTGGTTGGGTCGGCCGAGCAGGTGGTTGCTGTCGTTGGCGGCCGTGACTGTGCCGGTGAGCCGTGCCGTGGTGACGGTCTTGGCGATCCCAGTGAATGCCGTGGTGGCGGTGAGCGGTGTGCTGGCGGCGGTGGAGCTTTGGGCCGCGGCCGGGCTGCTGGCGGCGGGCGTGCTCGTGCTGGCGCTACTTCCGCATCCTGCGAGGAGCAGAACGGCGGCGGCTGCGGATAGCACGGTGGCGCGGGTGTGGTGCATTGGTCCCTCTCTAGTGTGTGGCGACCCATTCGACCGGAACGGCCGCTGTGGGGGAAGTGGTGTTGCTGTTCCGTGACGCTACGGTTTGGCATAGAAGCGGCTACCGTGAGGCGCCCTTCAAGGTGATTACGGCTCCGGCCAAGGTGGTCACGAAGGCGGCCAGGCCGCGGGTTGTCACGATCACCCGGGGTGAGCCGTTGGACCAGGCCCTCATGGACGGCTCGGACCAGTCCTCCCCGCGCAGGCGGGGGTGAGCCGTCGACGGGGAAGGTGTCGACGCTGCGCCAGCCGTCCTCCCCGCGCAGGCGGGGGTGAGCCGACCAACGGATTCCTCGCCGATCTCTGGATCCGGTCCTCCCCGCGCAGGCGGGGGTGAGCCGCTCGATTTTCAGCACCTGGCCCTCTTCGTGCTGTCCTCCCTGCGCAGGCGGGGGTGAACCGTACAGGTGCAGCCCGCCCGAAGGGGTCATCACGTCCTCCCCGCGCAGGTGGGGGTGAGCCTGCGTAACCGCCCACCTCGCGGACGCCTACCGGCGTCCTCCCCGCGCAGGCGGGGGTGAGCCGTGCAGGTACGGCGACCCGCCGTCCTTGATCAGGTCCTTCCCGCGCAGGCGGGGGTGAGCCGGTGACCGAGCGCGGGTTCGTCAACGCGGTTGCGTCCTCCCCGCGCAGCCGGGGGTGAGCCGTAGGCGGCCCCTACCTCACGCACCGGAAGCCCGTCCTCCCCGCGCAGGCGGGGGTGAGCCGTACTCGACCGACCGCACCATGTGCCAGGGGTAGTCCTCCCCGCGCAGGCGGGGGTGAGCCGACAACTGTGGTGCGCTGACGACGATGGGGGTGGTCCTCCCCGCGCAGGCGGGGGTGAGCCGATGGCGCGCGTACGGCCGGGGAACGGTCCGCTGTCCTCCCCACGCAGGCGGGGGTGAGTACGAGCGAATCGACGACCGCCGCCTGGCGATCGCCTTCGCTCTCTCCGCCGCAGGGCCCGACGACATCGTCCTCGTCGCGGGCAAGGGCAGCGAACCGCACCAGATCATCGGTGACCAGCTGCTCCCCTTCAGCGACATGGCCGTCGTACGCCAACTCGGCCACGAACTCGCCCGGTCTCAGGGGCTGTCCGGGGTTGCCGTCCTCTGACGCGAGGTCAGTACGGGTGGCGGTCCTTCTTGTCCGTCCAGGCCTGGTAGGCCTGGGCGCCGATCTCGGGGAAGATCTGCGCGACCTGGATCCTGCGCTCGCTGAGGGGCTTCTGGAAGTCCTCGTACTAAAAGGAGTCGTCGAAACCGATCTCGCGCGTGTCCTTCAGATCGCAGCAGTAGTAGACGTTGTCGATCCGCGACCAGTAGATGGCGCTCATGCACCCGGCGGCGATCGCGGCAACCACGTACACCTTCCCCCTGGCGGACGTCGAACCCGTCACTCGCTGGGCCAGCGAGGCCGCCGAGCGCCTCCCGGCGAACGTCGAGGCGTCCTTCACCCTCGCGACCGCCGCCCCGGCCCTCGCGCCGAACTCGCCGCGCCCCAAGGTCATCTCCGTCACCGGCACCGCCTTCGGGACCTCGCCGGACGACGCCCGCCGGGCCTTGGAGCCCCTCCGGGACTGCCCGTTAGCCGACCACGCCCTCGACAGTGCGGTCGACAAGCCGACGACCTTCCCGGGCCTCTACGAGGCGTCCGACGCGTTCTGGCCCGCCGCCCACCGCAACGCCGTGGAAACCCCCTGGTCCGACACGCCGTTCACCACGCTCCTGCCGAAGCTCCCCGCGTCGATCTCCGACGCCCCCTCCGACAAGACGCTCATCCTCGCCCCCTTCTGGCCCGCCTCCACTACATCGCCGAAGCCGACCTCACCGCCGACCCGTCGCGGGCCCAGCGGTCGTACACTCCGGCCGTGTGGCGGCGCCTTCAGGCCCTCAAGGCCGCGTACGACCCGGAGGGCGTCTTCCACACCTACCTGAAGCCGACGACCCCCTGATGGTGGACCGATGACCAACCTGTACGACCTCCTGCAGAAGCACGTCAGCAACGGCCCGGTGCCGGGAGCGGTGGGCCTGGTGGCTCGCGGCGACCACGTCGAGGTGCAGGCCGTCGGCTCCGCCGACGCCGACGGCACGACCCCGATGGCCCG
>NZ_RJVR01000412.1 GCF_003999195.1 Streptomyces soli | reverse complement strand
CGCTGAGATAAAGGCACCATATGGTCTGGTATATCAGTTCGGCAGGTACTAATCCATCATCGATTGTCGGTGTACGGACGAGCGCGGAACGGAGCCCGATGACCACACGCGAGCACATTATCGAACCAACCTTGATCCATCACGAGTGGGACGCCGATCTCGAGCCGGCGTTGGCGATCAACTCCGGCGACGTGGTGCACTACGACCTCAAGGTGGCCGGTGAAGGCCAGGTTTGGCCTGGTGCGACGTACCCCGAAAGCAAGTTTGATTTCGACACGATCTACAACCTGTCCGGTCCGCTGTTCGTCAACGGGGCGCAAGCCGGCGATACGTTGGAGATCGAAATCCTCGATCTGAAGCCCGGAGACTGGGGTTGGGCGGCGTTCCTGCCTGGGCTTGGCCTGCTGCCGGAGGATTTCCCCGAAGGGTATGTCCGGACGTTCGACCTGACCCGGGGCGAGACCACGACTCTCGTCCCGGGCGTGGAAATTCCGGTGTCGCCGTTCCTCGGGGTGCTGGGCAATCATCCTGGCGAGCCTGCTCGGCAGTTGCCCTTCCCGCCCCACCACGGCGGCGGCAACATGGACAACCGGCATCTCACCGCCGGCGTCACCCTGTGGCTCCCCGTCTTCGCCGACGGTGCACTGTTCTCCTGTGGCGATCCGCACGCGGCGCAAGGCGACGGCGAGGTGTGCGTGACCGCGGTGGAATGTCCGATGCAGACGTCGCTCCGGTTTACGCTGCACAAGCGGCGGTCCGAGGCGCCCAGTTTCCAGGTCCCGCCCGCCGCGGTCTCACCGAAGGACTCGGCCGGCTACCACGCCACCATGGGCATTGACCCGGACCTGATGACCGGTGCGAAGAAGGCGACCCGAGCCATGATCGACTGGCTGGTCGATGAGCACGGACTGACTCGCGAGGACGCCTACATCCTTTGCAGCGCCGCCGGAGACCTCAAAATCTTCGAAATCGTAGACTCCGGCGTCTGGAATGTGGGCATGACAATGCCGCTGAGCATCTTCCAGACCCGATAACACCAGTGCCGGTTGCCGGTGGCGGTGTCTCTGCCTTTGACAGCGCCACCGGACGGGGTCTGATCGACAATCTTCACGATAGGAAGACGCCAGTGAGTGTACCCCCTGAGCCAACTGTCTCCGAGAGAGCCACGCCCGGCGCGGCCGCCGTGCCGTCGCCGCCGGAAACGCGGCTGGCCGGCGGCAGCCTCAACCTACGCCGGGTGGCCTTCATCGGCCTTGCCTACTTCGCGCTCGCGCCGGTCATCTATCTCAACATGGGGTTCATCGAATCCGCTGCCGGCGGCCCCGTCATGCCCCTGGTATTTCTTCTCATCACCATTGCCATCATCCCGACCGCGATCAGCTTCGCGGTGATGAACGGGCGGCGTCCCTCGGCGGGCAGCGCCTTCACCTGGCTGTGGGAGAGCACCAGACCGGGCGTTGGGCTCTGGGTGGGCTGGATGATGATCACGGGGTACGTCATCTCAGCGGCCCTGTACCCGCTGGCGTTCGCGGTCTTCTTCAACGCGTTTCTGCAATATTTCGGCGTGCATACGTCACTCTGGACGGGGTACGGCGGGGGCTTGCTGTCCATAGCCGTAGCGACCTACATGGCTCGCAGTAATATCCGGTTGGGCGCTCGGATGATCGGGGTGCTCATGCTCTTCGAGGCCGCTTTCGTCGCGATTGTGGCCGTCGTTATCGTCGCTCGCGGCGGCTCGCTCGGTCACTTCTCAGCCGCGCCGTTCAATCCCGGCGCCGCCAAGGCCGGGTTTTCCGGGCTCGGTCTGGCGCTGGTCTTCGCGTTCATGTCGATCGCCGGCGTCGACAGCATCGCACCGGTGGCAGAGGAGTCCAAGACCCCGAGCCGCATGATTCCGCTGGCCACCATCCTCATCACGGTCATCGCCGGGCTGTTCTGGACGCTCACCTCATACGGCTTCGCGATCTCGGTGCCGGTCCACACGGTTGAGGCCTACGTCAGTGCCGGCCAGGTCACCCCGGTATACCCGATCGCCCAGAAGTACGTCGGCGCACTCGCCATCCTTGTGCCGATCACTGGCTTCACCGCGGCGATCGCGAGCTTCGGCGCCTCGATCTACGCGGCAAGCCGGTTGCTGTACGCGGTGGCCCGTGAAGGTTTTGGTCCGGCCCGACTGGCCAAAGTAGACAGCAAGACCCACGGCCCCTGGAACGCCGAACTGGCCACGATCCTCATCGCCGCCGTGTCTCTGATCTTCTTCGCCTGGTGGCAGGACGGTCCCTCGAACGGGTATGGATACCTCGGCGTGATCTTCGTCTTCTTCGTGCTGGTCTGTTACCTCGGGGTCAACGTCGCCAACCTCGTCTACCACCTGCGCTACAAGCGCCCGGAATTCCGTTGGTTTGTCAATGGCGCTGTGCCCGTCCTCGGCATCATCATCGACGGCTACATCCTCTACCAGGGATTCTTCGTCGCTGAACTGGGCCTGCCGTTCAAGACCGGAGGCAGCATCGTCCTGTTCTCCTTGCTATGGGCCGTCGTTGGTATCGGATGGGCCGTCCGGTGGGCGCGGAAGCGGGACCTGCGCTCGGTCTCGCTCACCACTCTTGAGACCGACGCCGGGTAGCGCGTCCCGGC
>NZ_RJVR01000381.1 GCF_003999195.1 Streptomyces soli | reverse complement strand
TTTGACGCAGGCGCGGCCTTCGTACTCGCGGCCTTCTCGGTGCTGTCTCCGCCCGACGCCCCCATGCCGACACCGGCGAACCACGCGGCGGCGATCGCGGGGAGCACGAAGCGCTTGCGGGCCCATCTCGGCCCGCTTCCCGGCGTTCGTGGCGGTTGCGGCGCGCGCGGCGTTCCCCAACCGTGCTGCTGGTTGGGCTGGTTTCCCCAGGTCATGCTGTCCCCCCCAAGGACTGCGCAGGAAAGATGACCGTAACGCCGAACGATGGAGATGTGTGAGACATGTGTTCAAGCAGTGACTGATCTGTGATGAAACCGGGCCACCGCTGACACTGGGCTGCCACACTGGGGTTAGGCGCTGACCGCTCGCCGTCGGGGACGCCAACAAGGATGACCACCCCGACCTGATCGGGGTTCGGCCTGCGCACACCGGACGGCTGGCAGTGCTGAACTCGCGGACGCCCTCGGGCCCGCAGCCCTCCCCCGGGGCTGCGGGCCCGACGGCGTGCGGGTCCAGTCGGCCCAGGCTGACGGAGGTGTGGATGTGGCGCGTGACGGCAAGGTTTCCGCTGTCACGCGCCACAGGTTTGCCCGGCTGGGCTCGCCCGGATCCGGGCGAGGGGTGTCAGTTAGTGGTGGTGGCCACCGCCCTGGCGTCCCCAGGACGTGACATCGATGGTGTGTCCGCGGTCGTCACGCAGGGTCGCGGTGTCGGTGTCGTTGTTCCAGACGTAGGCGCGGCGGTCCTGGTAGAGGTCGTGATCGGTGTCACGGCCGGTGCCGGTGTGGACGCGTACCGACTGCCTGCCGACCAAGCGCAGGTGGTCGAAGCGGTAGGTGTGGTGGTCGGCGTCGGTCAGGGTCCAGCCGCCCAGGTTGACCGCGTACCGGCCGGTGTTGGTCACGGTGACCCACTCGGCGTTCAGGCTGCGGTTGGAGCGGTTGTCCCAGCCGGGGCTGTCGTACTGGATGGAGCCGAGCACGACAGACGAACGCTGCTCGTAGCGGGGGTGATCGTCGTGGCCGGCGGCGGTGGCCGGCAGGGTGGCAGCCGCGACGAGCGCGCTGGAGGCCAGGGCGGTGGCGGCCAGATAAGTGATGAGATGGGACATGCGGATCCCCCTTCGTGCGGGCACGGAAGCGGCCGTGCCGGTGGTGCGTAAGTCCCGGCGTTGTGCCGAGGAACATCACTTTCATGGCTGCACGCCATCACATCCCGAAAGACACAGTTTGAGTTACCAAAGCAGGACATGACGGAAACAGTCTCTTGCAGGACCCACGCATCCCGCCACACCCGACGGGTCATCACGTGGCCTCTGCCCCCACCCCGGCGGCGCCCACGCTTCCCCATCCCCGCCACCCTCACCCACCCCACACGCCACCCCGCGCCACCACCCGAACGGCGCCGCTCGCGTGTAACAACGCGCCAGCCCCTCGACTGCGTCCGTGCCCAGGGCCGGGCAGCCGCGCCGTGCCGTCAGCGGCCGGATGTCGTTGGGCAGCTCGTGACGACGACCCGGAAAGCCAACGCCCTGGAATGTGCCGCCCGCTCTTTGATGGAGAAGTACCAGGCTGGGACGTGGGCGCCTATGCCCGAAGAGCGGGAACTCGCCGACGACCTGGCCCGCGTGCGGTGGAGCCCACATTCGTTCCGCGCAGGCCTGCGCGAGCTCCCACCCGCCGTTCACCAGGGCCGACTTATCGGCGTCCTAGACCTAGCGGTCCCGGCCCTCGAAGACACCAGTGCCGACGGCCCGCTGCTGAGCTTGCACGTCCTCATCGACGCTCTCGCTGCCGAGATCTGACCTCAGGGAAGGGCGCGCCGATAGTCCGGCAGTTGTCAGCCGGAACGGCGAGGATCCGACCGGCACCCGGCGGGTAACTCCTTGAGCGGGGACTGACTCCCTCGATGCGAACTACAGGCGGGACAGTCGCTGAGGTCTGCTCGGCTGGTCAGTCGGCTGTTGGCGGTCAGTGTCGGTCGGCTGTGGTCGCGGTGGTTGCTGTGCTCTCGTGCTGTAAAGCGATCTGGTGAGCACAAGGAGTGGGAGCATGTCCCTGTGGTCACCATCGATGTCGGCGCGGTTGCTGATGAGCGTGCCTTGCACCTCCTGCTGAAGCGGGAGCTGGGCTTCCCGGACTTCTATGGCATGAACTGGGATGCCTTCTGGGACGCCATCGCTGGCCTGGTAGCGATCCCCGACCACGTGCGTTTCGTCGGCTGGGACCTACTGGCCGAGCGCGTCCCGCATGGCGCAGAGATGCTCCAGCAGGAGCTGTCCCGCTACCGCGCGGAGCTGCGTATTGAGTTTGTGCCCGAGTACGTGGGCGCCGGCGCTTAGAAGACGCGGGCACGCCCCAGCGGCCTGGCCCAGCAGGCCCGTGCCACCTCCGCGACAAGCTGCCGGGTGCCGTTGCCGTGCGTGCTCGTTGCCGTCAGCGTTGCCGTCACTCGGGGGCGCGAAGACTGCGCGCCCGAAAGAAGCGACGCCCCGACCCGAGGGCCAAGACCAGCACTGTGACTGCCAGCACGACGTTAAGAGTGTCCACGATCATGACGACGGGGTGGGGTGCGAGCAACAGGCTCGGCACCTTGGCGCCGATCATCCCTAGGCCCACGAGGAGGGGGAGCCATGCCCAGATGAAGCGCATGCCCTGGTCAGGGCTCCGTCCCTTGCGAACCTTCGTGCGCTCCCACCACCAACTACCGAGACTTGCGTGAACCAGCGCGCACCCCATCGCGACTACGGACCAGTCCATGAACCGCAGCATCACATCTCCCTTGATCGGCAGGGGCGGAAGCTTGTCGTGTTTCCTGCCAGCCGCCGCAGTTCCCCGTGGATCCCCGCCCGATCTGGCGCGGTTGTAGCACGGGGAACTCTTGATCAGTAGCGCCAGGCCGCGTCCGGCGGTTCGTTCAGCGATGGCAAGCCTGCGTCAGTGCAGATCCACTTGGAAAGGATGACGGTGGTCGACAGGGCAGGCGAAGATCCGCAGGTCGCCCCACCGCCCTACGATGACTCCCGTCTCAGCGTCGCTGGCCACGGTGAACAGCAGCGTCATCCCCGTGTGGCACGTGCGGCAATGGAAGACCATGGGATGCGTCAGGTGCCAGGTCGGCCAGCCACCGAGTTTCCATCCCACGACACGAGTGATCACATCGCCGCCGTCACCGGTCTTGTCAACCAACTCTTCCAACGCCGGGCGGAGCTCCGGGGGCAGCTCCTCCCGGAAGGGGAAATCGGTCAGCGCCTCACCGGTGACGGTGCACGGCTCGGGCAGATAACCATCCTCAGCGTGACGTGAAGGCGATGGCGGGGCCACCAGTCTGCTGTCCACGTCAGCGGCTCGACGCCACCGCAACTCCACGACGGGGCTCACATCGGCTTGTTGAGCGGGGGGATCCCAGTGCTCGTTGGGACACCACAGAATTTGCAAGAGATCGGCGTCAGCGGGCCACCACGGCCCCGGCACCTCCCGCTTGAAGATTTGGACCACCGGCACCATGGCAGTAGCAGGCAGCCCGACGGGGTTCACTTCGTCGGGCAAGGAGCACATAGGCCACGGTTCGTCACTCGGCCAGAGCAGCGGGCCACCGATCGAACTGTCCCCAGGATTCGGCTCCCCTCGCTCGGGGCGAAGCACGACGGCGTCTCGTGCAAAGGGCGCGAGGTCCGGCAGAGCATCGAGTATCGCTTCGGTCGAAGGTCTCAGCGGGTGCGCCATCGCGCCTCCTCCTCGGCTGGCCACAGATCGCTCGTAACGTACAGGCCAGAGGTGACAGAGTGCGCGAGGTCGGTGGCGTCTCAACGGCCGAGGCAAACCAGAAGCCCTCTTCCGTCAGGCTGAGCCCCCTGGCCGGCCGCAGGACTTGAACCTGTGGCCTCATCCTTATCAGGTCGATCACCGGGCCCGGAGATCTGCGGCGGGACGCGTTTCGCCCAGCCTGCTGGACCGATTCCGTCCGCGAGCAATCCGAGTTGGGTACAGATCTTTTGAGGGTTGGCCCACCTGCGATTTCGTACGGATCGAGTCCATCCGTCGCCACGGAGTCGTCGCGGCCGACCTGCCTGCTGTCTCCCACGGCAGCCGTTCGGCCGTGTCGGCGCCGTATGGCCGGGGCGCAACTGACACGGCGTAGCCGTGGTGAATCAAGAACCCGCAAGCCACGCTCGTGCCAGACACCCTCAAAAGATCTGCACCCTTCCAAGTCTGTTGGTGCTGCTCAGGGCTTCGTCCAGCGCCGTTCATCTGCGTTCACCCTGGGCTGCGCTCCATAAGGGGGACCGGCACAGGCCTGGGGTGAACGGCCATGGACGCTGGCTGGCGGATGCTGCCGCCCGCGGACTGTGCGGGGCCTGGGGATCGCCACCTGGTGACGCACGTCAAACACAGGCTCGGCACCCGGTCCCCCGCCCCGGGTCAGGCCATGTTTCCGGCGTTGCGCAGCCGCGCGAAGGACGTGTCCAGCCCCTTCTTCAGCATCCGCGCCACGGGCCGCTCCACGAAGCGGTGGACCAACCAGCTCAGGACCAGGAAGCCGGCGATCACGGCCACGACCAGCAGCCGGGCGTCCATGGTGTCCCGCAGGCGGTTGATCACCGTCGTACCAGCCAGGTAGTGCAGCAGATAGAACGGGTACGTCAGGGCGCCGGCGGTGACGAGCCACTTCCAGCGGATGCGGTCGGTCAGGCCAAGCGCGATCGCGACCATGACCAGCAGGAACCCGCCGAAGATCAGCACGCTCCCCCGCCAGCCGGAGACCTTCTCGACCTCGTCTATGCGCTGCCCCAGCTCCAGCTGGCCCATCAGCCACGCCATGCCGAGGATGCCCCACAGCAGCAGGTCCTGGCCGAACCGGTGCATGAGGTAGAGCGCCAGCCCCGCGATGAAATACCAGGCGCCGTCCGGGTTGGCGACCAGTATCAGCAGGTGGAAGTCGGACACCGGCGCGAGCATCGCGGCGGCGCCCCACACGCAGCAGAACACCACGACCTTGCGGTACGTCAGCCCCGTGGCGACGACGACCATGAAGAGCAGGTAGAAGCGCAGCTCCGACCAGAGGGTCCAGTACACGCCGTCGACGTTCGCCACGCCCGAACCGGACTGCAACATCGTGAAGTTGAGCAAAATCTCGCGCAGCTGCTTCCGCTCCCACACGCCTGGCAGGGCCACCAGGACGCCCGTGGTGAAGACGATGGCGAACCAGTACGCCGGGTAGAGCCGGATCACCCGCGAGACAAAGAACTGCCGCGGGGTGCGGCCCCAGCACGACATGCAGATCACAAAGCCGCTGATCACGAAGAAGATCTCAACGCCGATCCAGCCGTAGGCGGCGAACCGGAACACCGTGGGCATGAAGCCGGACGCCGGCCGGTCCCAGATCGCGTTGCCCGGCTGGTTGACCCGGTAGGTGCCGGCGTAGTGGTGTACGGCCACCATCAGGGCGGCGAGCAGGCGGATGCCGTCGATGGCGTACAGCCGACGGCCCTCCCGCCCGCGGACGGCGGGCCTCGCCGTCGTCCTGGCAGTCCGCGGCGGCTGCTCGGCCACGGCGAGTGGGGGGAGCGGCTTCCGCAACCCGCCCACGACCCGCATCGGTATCGACGATATGTCGTCCGCGCCCTGCATACCTACCTACCCCCATGAGAAAATCCCGCCCCGCCGACTGGCAACACGACGGCTCACGCTACGACAGCCACAAACACCCCACAAGCGTCAGGTGGGGCCTCACCCGGCGACGGCGTCGCGGTTGCGGCGGAAGCCGGCTGCCTCGGACGGGTGGCCGAGGGGCCTCGTAGAGGTCGGCGACGAGACCCAGCGCGCCGCGGTAGAAGGCGACGTAGCCGCGGTAACCCTCCACCTCCACCACCCGCTGGTAGATCGCGGCGCCCTCGGTCGACGCAGACGACGTAGACGACGTAGACGGTGATGTCGTTCCCCGTGGTTCCCCGTCCGATCGGGCACGTGAGGGGCACGGGCAAGGTGATCCTGCTGGCGGTGGCGGCCGCCGGCCCGTGGTCCGGCCTCTTCTACGGTCTCCCGGTACTGGCCTCGCTCGCCTTCTCCACCGGCCGACGCCTGGGCGCCCGAACACCGGGCGCCCAGGCGCGCCGCTACTTCGGCGGGACCTTCGGCACCGGCAGCAGCGGCAGCCGCAGCGCGCCGAACGCGTCCTTGGGGACCGCCGGGTGGTGCGGCTCGACCGCCGCCAGCCGCAGGTAGGGCTCACCTTGGGCGGGGCGGGTGTCCGCCTCGCCCTTGTTGGGCCACAGGGACATCGCGCGCTCCGCCTGGGCGGTGATGGTCAGCGACGGATTCACGCCCAGGTTGGCGGAGACGGCGGCGCCGTC
>NZ_RJVR01000170.1 GCF_003999195.1 Streptomyces soli | reverse complement strand
CCCGCGGCTGGAGTTCGTCGGCCCCGTCCACGCGCAGCGGCATCAAGGCTCGTTCGAACGGGGCGATCAGATCGTCGTAGGCGACGCGCAGGGCGCTGCCGGCGGCCCGGTCGACGGTGAACTCCCGGTCGGGAACGATCTCCCAGACCAGAAGGTCGGGCAGCTGCATCGCGAGGTACTGGCGCAGCCGGTCGACAGCTACCGGGATGTCGTTCTCGCCGCGTCTGGCGTGCTCGGTCTGGGGCACATGGACCCACCAGGCGTAATACGGGACGCCGTCCTCGGAGGAGTCGTCGTCGCAGCACTCCTCGTACACGCAGCCCAGCGAGGCGGCCAGCTCCGTCATCGGCTGCCTCGTACGCTCGGCCAAGTCTGGCTCCGCCCCGGCGCGCCGCTGTGGGTCGTCGACGCTGATCCGCCACACCACCCACTCGAATTCGTCCCAGTCGGCCATGTGCTCCAGCCCGCTCCCTGCTTCGTCTCCGCCAAAGGCCAGTACATCAAGGGCTGCATCGGCCGCGTGACCGTTCACGTACCCCGGCCCCCGTACGAGGGAACGGGACCAGTACTGGCCCCCCCGCTGTCCTGCCATCCGGGTACGTGTCCCGCTGCTGAGGAACGCGTCCAGTCCCCGCCGGCCGTCCGGTGTCCTAACACCGGTGTCCCTCGATCCGAAAACACCCGCCAAGAAACAGGCCGTGAAGACCTCAGCCCTCGAACGGAGGCTCCAACAGTGGGTCAGAAAGGCGTCTTCGTACGGAGGTACGGAGCCGGGGGCCGCCAGGCCACCGGCGGCACGCCCGTCGTGCGGATGCCGGTCAGCAGACCGGTGAACCGAGGCAGCGCGACCTTGGAGGGACTGCTCGCGCCGCCGGTGGTGCCGGACACGTTCCGGCGCGCGCTGAAGATGGCCTCGCGCGAGCATCTGCGGGGGCCGGTCAGCGAGCTCTTTCCGCATCTGCTGCGGCATGCGTGCGCGGCCCGTCCGCGCTCGGCGTGCCGCCCTGCGCGCCCTGCACCGGCTCAGCCTCATCGACCACACCCCCGACGCCCCCACCAGGCCGTCCGCGTCCACCAGCTCATTCAGCGCGCTACCCGCGATGCGCTCACCTCCGACCAGCACGACGAGGTTGCCCTCACCGCCGCCGACGCCCTCACCGCCGCCTGGCCCGCCATCGAACGCGACACGACCTTCGCGCAAGCCCTCCGTGCCAACTCCGACCCTCGTGAACGGCGGGTGGTAGCTCACGCAGGCTTGCCCGGAACGAAGGCGGGCTCCACCGCACGCGGGCCAGGCCGTCGGCGAGTTCCCGTTCTTCGGGCATCGGCGTCCACGTCCCAGCCTGGTACTCCTCCATCAAAGACAGGGCGGCACATTCCAGGACGTTGGCTTTGCGAGTCGTCGTCACGAGCTGCCAAACGACATCCCCGCCGCTGGCGGCACGGCGCGGCCGCCCGGCCCGGGCACGAACGCAGTTAAGGGACTGGCGCGTTGTTACAGGCGAGCGGCACCGTTCGGGTGGTGGCGCGGGGTGGCGTGTGGGGTGGGTGAGGGTGGCGGGGGTGGGGAAAGTGTGGGCGCCGCCGGGGAGGGTGCACAGGCCACGTGATGGCCCGTCGGGTGCGGCGGGATACGTGGACCCTGCAAAAGACTGTTTCCGTCATGTCCTGCTTTGGTAACGCAAACAGTGTCTTTCGGGATGTGATGGCGTGTGGCGGTGAAAGTGATGTCCCTCGGCACAACGCCGGGACATTCGCACCATCGGTACGGCCGCTTCCGTGCCTGTACGAAGGGGGATCCGCATGTCCCATTTCATCACCGCCTTGGCCGCCACCGCCCTGGCCTCCAGCGCGCTCGTCGCTGCTGCCACCCTGCCGGCCACCGCCGCCGGCCACGACGATCACGACCGCTACGAGCAGCGTTCGTCTGTCGTGCTCGGCTCCATCCAGTACGACAGCCCCGGCTGGGACAACCGCTCCAACCGCAGCCTGAACGCCGAGTGGGTCACCGTCACCAACACCAGCCGGTACGCGGTCAACCTGGGCGGCTGGACCCTGTCCGACGCCGGCCACCACACCTACCGCTTCGACCACCTGCGCCTGGCCAGCCGGCAGTCGGTGCGCGTCCACACCGGCACCGGCCGCGACACCCACCACGACCTCTACCAGGACCGCCGCGCTTACGTCTGGAACAACGACACCGACACCGCGACCCTGCGCGACGACCGCGGACGCACCATCGATGTCACCTCCTGGGGACGTCAGGGTGGCGGCCACCACCACTGACCCGACAGGCCGCCCGGATCCGGGCGAGCCCAGCCGAGCAGCCCTGTGGCGCGTGACAGCGGAAACCTCGCCGTCACGCGCCACATCCCCACCTCCGTCGGCCTGGAGGGTGGCCCGTGCCGCTGAACGACGTGTGCCGACACGAGCCGGCAGTCTCCTGAAGGGAGACTCCTCCACCCCAGTCACCCTGGTGACTTGCCCTGGCGACCCGCGATGTCCACCGAGGCGCCCGCCGACAGCAACACCTCCAAGGCCAGCCGATCCTGGGCCTGAACGGCGGCATCAGCGGCGTGGGCCACAATCGGCAGGCGGATGAGGCGTCCGCGGGGGCCTGGCGCAGTCGGCCGCTACGCGCTGGAACACAGGAACCTTGCTGTCCACAAGGACACTGCACTGGGTTCTTTCCGGCTCTCCGGCGGGGAACGGGCGGGTGGGGAGGTGTACAAGAGCCCCGGAGGGATTCCGGTTGGGCGTAGTGGCCCTGTGGGGCTACGGTGCGGATCATGGGCTGGAGACCATGGCGCCGGGAAGACCGCGCCGAACCGAACGGCGGCCGGGAACGGTTGCCGGATACGACGGTCCTCGCGATCGTGGCGCAGGGGCTGACCGAAGTGTCGGGCGAGCCGTGGCGGGTGGCGGGTGCCTGCGTGGAAGGACCGGGAACCGCCGCAGTGGTGCTCGGGGACGACCACCCAGGGTCGCCGGGCCACTTTGACCTCGTCTATCTCATCGACCGCAACCGCCCGCAGGAGACCGCCGTACCCGACTGCGTCACCGGGCACGGACCCACGTCCGAGGCCAAGGCCCGCTCCGGGGTGACGGCCTGGGCCACCACCACCGCAGTCACGCTGCTCGAACTCACCGCAGGGAACGGGGCGTTCGCCACCCACATGACCGGATCCTCGCCCGACGGCATACCCGGCTGGCACGTCATCCACGGCGGCATCATCGGCCTGGGCAGCGGCACCGACCGTGCAGCCGTCCAGGAATGGGCCGCCGACCACCCCCTCCTGCCCGCCTTGGCCGACGTCCTGACCGCCGACACCCTCCCCCGTGACCGGCTGATCGGCGTGAAGATGTTCTTCGGCAGCCGCGCCGGCCACGAAACCGCCGAAGTCCGCGTCCACGGACAGGTCCACGACCAGGCCACCCGCGCCCTACGCGCCCTGCCCTGGCCGCGCCAGGCAGCCGACGCGGCCTACGCCCGCACCTTCGTACTCCTCGTCCACCCCGAACGGCCGGCCTGACCACGTAAGCGCCCCGAGCCGCAACGGCACCTACCCTCGCCACAAAAGTGCAGGGGTGTACTGCCGTCAGCAGGGTGAGCGTGCCTCGGTTGCTGGGACACGCAGCCGGGGCGGAAGAATGACCGCTGTGAGCGACGTCGAGTTGCGTGATCTGCTGAGTCGGGACTCGCCAGCGAGGTCGCCTGTGGAGCAGGCAGATCGCAACTGCGCGCGCCCGCGGTGCGGGGCAGCGGTGCGAGAGGCTCTCGACGCCGCCGTCGCAGCTCCGTGCCGACCAGGACTGACGTTCCATCGGCCGGCCGATGGAACGTCAGTCCTGGTCGGCAGCCGTTTTCTCCGGAGCGGTGTAGAAAGGCACCTGACGGTAGACGGAAAGGGCGGGATCGTTAGCCTCAACCCGCAGCGGCGCCTGCGGGCAGAGGAGAAATGTGCCCAGTCTGCGTTCTTCACCCGCGAGCCACTGCGCCTGGCTGAGCATCCCGCCACCCACTCCCGCCAGCGCGAGACCCGCCGGTACCCCCGTGCCGAAGGCGATAAACAGCCCAACAATCAGCCCCGTCAACAACGGCACCGTCAACGGCCTGGACACGGCCTCAAAGGCATCCTCGCGCGCTACGACCGTCGCCCCGTACGGCACCGGCGCGGCCCGGTCCAGCCGCTCCTGATACCACGCCCGCCGCCTTGGTCCGCCGAACCACCCGAAGGGCACCCCGAAGATCACTACCGCCACAACGGCGATCCCAGGAGCACTGAGTCCCCCCGTGCTCCCGAGCGCCACAGGCAGTGAACTGGCCAGTCCCGCCAACATCGTGAGCGACCCCAGAGTACGAGTCGCGGAGACCACCCCGACCAGCGCAGGCCGAGTACCCATGCGTTCCTTCCCGACTGGCGTTCGACTCCGAGCAGCATAGCGGTACCACAGAGCCAGCCCCGCCGACCGCACAGCGGCTACTCCACCGGGAGCACCCATTCACGCGTACGGCCCGCCAGGCCAGGTGACCCTCGACCCAGCTCGCCTCCGCGCGTGAGGACTCGGCGGCGAGCGCGTCGACCAGCTGCCGCAACGCGAGCAGTGCGGCGTCGGCATCCGTGACGCCGGCGGACTCAAGAACCGTCGTCGCCGGATCGAGCACGTCGACCAAGCGTCCAGCCCTGGGCGGGCCAGCCGGACCCTGGCGGCGTGGCTGGCCCTCGCGCCGGGCAGCATGTTCCCGCCCTCGTGACGCGCCCCGTATGGAGACTTGATGCGAACCGCCTTGCGCTGTACCCCTGTCCTCGTGTTGTCGGCGGTGCTGCTGACTGGCTGCAACATTCCCGTCAGCGGCAGCGATGCGAAACCGTCCGGCACAGCGGCACCCGCGCCCAGCGGATCGGCGCATGCCCTTCCCGTCGGCGCCGGCCCGCAGACCCACTACACCGTCCAGGCGCAGCCCGCGGCCGGGTCGTGCCACTACCGGTATGACCACAAGGAGCCACTGCCCGACCCGGTGTGCACCCCGGGCGCCGTCTCACCGGCGGTCACCCAGGCGAACCTGTCGACGACGATCTGTCGGAAGGGCGGGTACACCTCGGGGATCCGGCCGTCTGCGTACATCACGGGCAAGGAGAAGGCCGCGAACGCCAAGTCGTACGGCTACACCGGCTCCTTCCGGGACGCCGAATATGATCATCTGTTGAGTCTTCAGCTCGGCGGCGACCCCAACGACTACCGCAACCTGTGGGTCGAGGCCCCCGACCCGGGCCACCGCACCGGCGCCGGCCCGAACAACAACAAGGACAAGGTCGAAAACCGGCTCCACACCGCGGTCTGCAACCACCAGGTCACCCTCACCGCCGCACAGCAGGCCATCGCCACCGACTGGACCACCGCCGAGACCGTCCTGGGCATCAGCCCCCAGTAGCCTCTCTCCGACTGCGAGGTGACGCGTCCTGGGGTGGGATGGAATCAGCGAGGCTCGGTCGGCCCTCGACGTACCGGGCCTCCTCTCCTGACCGAGGGCACTGGTCCGCAAGGCACCTGCCGAGGTCGCCGCCGTAGCGTGTGGCTGGCCAGGGATCCAGATCGTGGCGCGTGGAGATCGGGAAGTCCGCCCGTTGGGGCGGCTTGAGCGGCTGCGCGGTGGGGGCTGTTTCACCATGCGTCGCGGATAGCCTGCCCGTCCCCCTGGACCCGGCCTCCTGGTCGGTGCTGCAGCGGTGCCTGATCCATCGGGAGACATGGCGGACCGACAACCCCCATGTCATGGTCACCAAAGGAACAAAAGCCGGGCGGAGCCCGGCCTCAACTGCCTATCTCTCACACGTTCTTGACCGTTGCGGCTTCCCGCCCCGGATGATCCGCAGCACCCGTCTCCTCGACCTGGTCAACACCATGGATCCCAAGCTCGTCGCCGCCGCCTTCGGCATGGACCCGCAGGCCACACTGATCTACCTGTCCGACCACATCGACGAGACCCGAATGTCGCGGTGGGAGATCTCCCAGCCCTGATCCCCGGTCAGAGTTCGTATGGGTAGAGAGCGACATTCTCGCGCTCGATATAGAGCTCGACCCAGGTGCCCTCGATTCCGTCGGGCAGCGGAGCTGCCAGATCCAGCAGGATCACGGTGCCATCCAAGTCCAGAATGCCGGCACCGTCCTCCATGAGGTTCAGCCGTCCTTGCAGGACAACACAGTGTCCGCCGGGGCGGATCTCGGGATCGGTACCGACAGCCGCCTTGGCGTTCCGCCCCCAGAAGGTGTCCTCATCGACTGTCCACTCCACGTGGTACTCGCCCGGTCCAGCAGTCGGCTCCCCACACCAGCGCACCGCAGTACGGCCGACGGGCGTCTTGACCTGAGCCAGCAAGGGGCTCCCCGGGAACTTTGCGATCTTCTCTACCTCAACCAGCACCGTTCGATGATGCAGCACCCACCTCGCCGGTGGAACCCGTGCTGTTTAGGCACCACCTGGCACGGGTTCACCGGAACATATGCGCTTTCGAGGGATGGATGTTGCTGGTGACTGCGATGGAGCGGCGTTCGTAGGCGGCGTCGGTGATGCGGTAGAACGCCTCGGCGGCGTCCTCGCCGGCGGGTAGCATCCCGAGTTCGTCGATCTATGTCCGCATAGATCGACGAACTCGGATACCTCCCCCTGCCCGGCGACGGCGCCGCCGCGCTCTTCCAGGTCATCAACACCCGCTACCTCAAAGCCAGCACCATCTTGACGACCAACGTCGGCGTGGCCGACTGGGCCACCGCCTGCGGCGACGCCACCGTCGCCGCAGCCATGCTCGACACCGCGCCTGCATGTCCGGGGTGAGGCACTCCGGGTGCAGCCAGAGCGGAGGATCCCGGGTCGGTCAGAACGGATGAGGGTCGGCGGGCGCCGTGCTCTGGTCCTGTTGCGCTGAGCCGGAAGCGGGGCCGCCGCTCACGGACGGCGGCCCGGCCTGCGGCGCCGCAGCGTTGCGGAATGTCTTGGTCACCGCGGCCGTTGCGTACATCAGCGAAGCGGCGATCTCCTCGGCGTCGATCTCGACGACGGTACGGCGCTGGCCCTCCTTGTCGTCGAAGGTACGCTGCTTGAGGCGACCGGTGACGATCACCCGCATCCCCTTCGTCAGCGACTGCGCGACGTTCTCCGCGGTCTGCCGCCAGAGCGAGCAGCGCAGGAACAGTGGCTCCCCATCATGGAATTCGCCCCGCTCCCGGTCGAAAACACGGGGTGTGGAGGCGACGGTGAAGCCGGCCACGGGGATACCGGAGGCGGTGAAGCGCAGCTCCGGGTCGGCGGTGAGGTTGCCCACCACGGTCACCAGCGTCTCGCCTGCCATCCCTGCCGCCCCTCACGTCCCTGTCCGCACTTGCCCTACCGTACCGCCGCCGCGTCCCGGTACGGGCTGGTGGCGGGGCTCGGCGGAAGGGCTGGCCGTGCCCGGTGCGATCATGGCGGGGTCCGCTGTCTTTAGGGAGGGAACACGCCGCATGTCCAAGAAGTCCCCGGCCCGTCGCCTGCGCTCCGGCCCGGACCGTGACAAGCTCGCTGCCGAACTCAAGGCCCAGTACGAAGCGGGGGCCTCGGTCCGGTTGCTCGCCGAGTCCACCGGCCGCTCCTACGGCGGGGTGCACCGCCTCCTCACCGACGCCGGCGTGGCATTCCGCTCCCGTGGTGGTGCCCGGCGCCGGCAGCCGGACGCGTGATCCGCAATCCGCCGCACCGGATGAAGGGCGGGGTCCAACTCGGCGCCACCGCGCCCGGCGAACGAGGCCCGTTCGGTATGTGGGGCGAGGAGCCGGACGGCGAAGACGGACCGGCCCCGGGTCGTCACGCTCCCGGGCCGCAAACCGATGCCCCCTCTACCCCTCTACAGCCGCCAGGCGGCGGGGACCAGATACGGGTGCGGCTCCCGCCCGGCAGGGAACACAGAGCACGGCCAGGCCGTGAGCGCGAAGGTCCAGCCCCGGTACCTTCCGGCGCGGACCCTCGTCAGCGCGGCTCTGCCGGGCCACGGCCGGACTGGCGGCCTGCAGCAGGCCGTTGATCTGGTCTGGGGTCATGGCGTCGTAGTCGTCCCACGGCTCGCCGCCGCGCAGATGCTCGATGGCGTCGCGCCCGCCAGCTCGCAGCCGCCCTGCACGCAGCCCTCCCCGGCGACCTGGAGCCCCTGGCTGCGATCTCTCGCGCCCACGACAGCATGTTCACCTAATCGGTAACACCCCATGACAGTCGCCCAAGCCGGATCTTCCCATGTCAGCAACACGGCCACCACGACCACCTCAGCGACCAGGACAAACAGCCCGAGACTGCAAGCCTCACCGCTGACAACACCGCCCCTGAGCCGTCGCGGCCGACCTTCCCGCCTGTGCCCCGCGGCACCCCGTTCGGCCGCATCGGCGCAGTACGGCCGGGCTGCTGAATCAAGAACCCGCAGGTCACGCTCGTGCCAGCCACCCTCAAAAGATTTACACCCAACGGCATTCGCAGATGTTGGCAATGCTCCAGTGTCGATTGTCCTGACGTGTTTGACGTTGCGCCACGGGGTTGTAACAGGCGCCGACCTGGGCTGATGTCCATGCCAAAGTCGGTGCTGCCGCCGGTGGTTGCTTCCGTCCGGGGGCGGGATCGGACTCATCGCCACCGGGGCGACACCGTCGAAAGCGAAAGAGGGACACCATGCGTAACAGGACCGCTCGTTGGGGCTTGTCCACTGCCGTGCTCGTCGCCGCGGGGCTGGCACTGACCGCGTGCGGGCCCAACAACGCAACCTTCGCCACCGGATCCTCCACCAGTTCGTCCGCCCCCACGAGTTCCGCACAGCCCAGCACCCAACCCATTGCCAAGAGCAGCCAAGGCTCCGCCAACGCCACGCCGTCGGGCACTCCCACGAAGCCTGGGGTGCGCTGCACCGACCAGATCAACTACGCGGGAGACCCGAGGTCCAACGCCGAAATCAACACCATCGGCGAGCAGACCGGCCACTGCCCACCAGTGTCCGCCTCCGCGGGGAGCGGCGTCGCCAACGCGGGTGACCACAGCACGATCGTCGGCACGCTGCAGTACCTCGCGCCCGGCAAGCTGATCGTCAAGCCCCAGAGCGGCGACACCGACCAGGCATTCTTGGTCTCCAACGCCACGCAGATCCTCGGCGCGGCCGCGATCTGCTCCGACACCGACGGCCGCGTGACCATCGGCGACGACGGCTACGGCACCTCGAAGTGCACCGTGGACCAGCTGGAGACGGCTGCGAAGACCGACAGCGTGACCGTCCGCGTCACCATGAACCCCCAGTCCGGCGGCGCCGAGACGGTCGAGGAGAAGTACCACCCGTAAGCCCCCGCACCCCGCGCCATGCGCGCCCCGTGGGCCTCTCCCCGACCTACCGGAAGCGGGGACGCCCGGCCGTACTGCGCCGATGCGGCCGAACGGGGTGCCGCAGGGCACAGGCGGGAAGGTCGGCCGCGACGGCTCAGTGGCGGCGCATCGACTCGATCCATACGAAATCGCAGGTGGGCCAGACCCTCAAAAGATCTGCACCCATTCGGAATCAGGAAGCAGCCTCCAGCAGGTGGGGGCCGTTGTTTACCGGGAGCGGGGACGCCCGGCCGTACTGCGCCGATGCGGCCGAACGGGGTGCCGCAGGGCACAGGCGGGAAGGTCGGCCGCGAACTCCTGCGTGCTGCCCCGGCACAGACCCGCGATCGACAAGGCCATCCAGGATCCGCGGCAACTGCTGACCATTCGGCCTCTATCCGAGCCTCAGAAGACCGCCCTGCACCAGGAGATCGGGAACCTGACCCGGATGCATGAGCAGAGCACGCAGGCCCAGGCATGACCGTCACGCCCCAAGCCCTGGCCGCCCTGGAGGCTGCCGCCGACCGACTGCTGGCCGCTTCCCCGCTCCGAAGCGACGGAAGCCTCACCATCGCGGCCCTGGCTCGCGAAGCCGGCCTCTCCCGAGCTACTGCTTACCGGGCCACCGAGATCATCGAGACCTTTCGACGGCGCGTCGACGAACGCGGAGACGGCCCGAACGTCCCGGACACCTTGCGCGAGCTGATCCGCGAACTCACCGGAGAGCTCCGCGAGGCTCGACGGGCCCGACACGAAGAGATCACCGATCTTCGGCGATCGGTGGACACCCTCGCCCAGCACGTCCAAGCGCTGACCCTCGACAACCAAGCCCTCCGCGCTGAACTCGGCCTACGCGGCAGCATCAGCACCCTGCCTGCAGCGCGACACGATGGCGGGAAGATTGAAGGCAGACCCGACGGGACCGGATGACTTCCTTGTTACGACGCCGCGGGAGTGGAGTGCAGCACGTCAAGAACTTCGCGGTGCACGTGGCCATTGCTATAGATAGCGGCCCCTGACGAGATGCTGTGCTTCCCGTCCAAGTCGCTGACCATCCCTCCCGCCTCCTCGACGATCGGAACGGCGGCGGCGATGTCCCACGGATCGGCTCTCACATGGAAGAAGGCATCCACCACTCCGGCAGCCACAAGCATGGCCCCGTGGCAGGCGCCATCCCAGTTCGACAGCGGCCCACCGTCCGCGCTCAGCTCGATCAGACGCTCACCAGCAGCAGCGCGTTGCGGCGGCACCCAGGAAGCGATTGGCCAGACAGCGATCGTTGCCTTGTCGAGCGTCGCGATCGAGCTGACCGCCAGCGGCTCCTGGCCCCCCTGATCTCCATCGACAGCTGAGCTGGTCCACGCGCCAGCTGAGCGCGTTGCCCACCAGCGTCGCCGGAGCGCTGGCGCGGAGATCATGCCGGTGACTACCTGGCCGTTCGCCTCGACTGCGAGGAGAGTGCTCCACTGAGGTCGGCCAACCGAGAAGTTGGCCGTTCCATCAATCGGATCGAGAATCCATCGCCGTGATGAGTTCCCCTGCCCTCCGAGTTCCTCGCCGATGACGAGGTCGTCGGGCCGACTGCCCCGAAGCCGGTCGCGGAGGGCCTGCTCGATCTCGCGATCGGCCTGGGTGACCGGGCTGCCGTCAGCCTTGGTCTGAGTGGGCACGGTTCCTGCGGCGAAATACCGCAGGGAGATGCCATCAGCTGTGTCAGCCAGCTGCTGGATGAGCTCAAGATCCTCGTTTGCGGTCACGGGCACCAGAGTTTAGGTGAGCTCTGAGAAGGGGAACCCCTCCGCCTTCGTTACGACCGCTCGTCACCCCAGTCCATGAGACAGCTCATCCCCAATTTGGGTGAACCTGGCATCCGCCCCAGAGAGGCAAATCCTTTGGTGAGACAGGGATCTGCCCGCATAAGGATGTCGAGCACCACCACGTCCCGGTCGACGAGCGCGGCCGCGGCCCACCTCTGGCGTTCCTCGGCCGCCCGCCGCTCCCGCTCGCGACGGCTCAGTGGCGGCGCATCGACTCGATCCATACGAAATCGCAGGTGGGCCAGACCCTCAAAAGATCTGCACCCATTCGGAATCAGGAAGCAGCCTCCAGCAGGTGGGGGCCGTTGTTGCGGACGTTGTTGACCGCGGTGGACACCGGGCGGGCGGCCAGGTGCCCGTCGGCGGGAGCGGTCAGCAGGGCGCGGAGCTCGTCGACGTCCTGGTGCTCGGGGTCGAGCCAGGTGTCGTAGTCGACGGCGGCGATGGTCAGCGGCATCCGCGGGTGGACACGGCCGGCTGCGTCGGTGGCCTCGGTGGTGATGATGGTGCAAGTCGCCCACCACGCGCCCGGGTCGTCATCGCCGGCGACATCGCGATCGCGCCAGAACTCGTACAGCCCCGCAAAGGCCATGTCCTGGCCGCCCTCGGGGCTGATGAAGTACGGCTGCTTGTAGGCCTTGGAGTCTTCGGTGGCCGGGACTGCGACCCACTCGTAGAACCCGTCCGCGGGCAGCAGGCAGCGGCGCTTGGCGAAAGCCCGACGGTAGGCGGGCTTCTCGTGCACCGTCTCCACCCGCGCATTGATCATCTTCGAGCCGACACTCAGGCTCTTCGCCCAGGACGGCACCAGCCCCCACCGCAGCGGCCGCAGCTGCCGGTCCAGGGCCCCCGTCTCACGGTCGGCGCCTTCCAAGACGGCCCACACATCATTGGTCGGCGCGACATTCCAGTTCGGCGCTACGAGCGCTTCCGGGTTCCAGTCGGTGACCCGGAACTGCTGGACCAGGTCCTCAGAGCGTCGGGTGGAGACATAGCGGCCACACATACCCCCCCACCTTGCCACGGCGCGCCCCGGCGGCTGCGCGAGGGCTGGACCACTGGTCTGCGCCCGCACCTCGCCGCCACGGCACGGCGTCACCCACACGGATGGACCTGCCGCGCGGCCTCACCCAGAGAATCGAAATCCGCCCGCGCCTTCCGGGCAGCTGCGGCGCAGCAGTGGCACGAGCGCCTCAGCCATGAAGAGGCAGCGCGGGTCCTGGCGTAAGACGGCACCGGTCGTTCTCCCTCACGCCTGGTCGGTGAGGTTCGGCAGCAGCACCTTGAGGTCTCGGGCGACCCGCTGGGCCAGGACGGCGGGATCGTTGGCGGTCCACTGGTGGGCCACGCCGATGGCGTCGGCGGCCTTGGTCCTGGTGGTGCTCTTGCGGGGGAATGAGCCGGAGGTGACGCGGGCCGTGAAGGTGGTCGGGGCCGGCGGGCGGGGCAGGAACAGCAGCGGGTGGTGGGGGGTGAAGCCGAAGTGGCCCAGGCGGGCGGTGGGTTCTTCGTCGAGGAGCTGCGGCTCGGTCCACAGTCCGACGGTAACGACGATCCACGCATGAGGGGTGTCCGGGTCCTTGCACAGCCACAGGTCGAATGTGCCGGCCAGGTGCTCTTCCCACTTCCAGACCTTTGCCCGCGG
>NZ_RJVR01000380.1 GCF_003999195.1 Streptomyces soli | reverse complement strand
CGGCCGCCGTACCCGCACCCCGACCGGCACCGGCACCGGCGCCGGCGCCGCGCCCGGTCGTGGCGGCCGCCACCGAGCCCGACGGCCTGTTCGCCGACCCCCGCCCCGAGCTGCCGTCCGTGCAGACCCCCATCCCCGCGCGGCGCGGCGTCACACCGCTGATGATCGGCAACCCCCGCGAGGCCGGGCAGCGGCTCGGCGAGGCCGTCGCCGACACCTGGCACTCCACCAACTGGGGCGGCTACCGCATCGACATCCCCGTCAGCATCGTCGCCGCCCTGGCCCTGTTCCCCATCAAGGGCCACACCGAGGACGTCACCCGCATCATCAGCACCTGCACCGACTGGGAGCTGCTGCAGGGCTACCGCGAGATCTACGCGACCACCTGGGCCAACCGCCCCGACCTGGGCGCCCGCATGGCCCCGCTGATGGGCTGGCTCACCGAGGACGACGTGAACGAGAAGGTGTACGCGGTGCGGCGGGTGACCGACACGGCGCTCAAGTACGGCGTGCTGGAGATGACCGGCTCCGCCGACCCCGACGCCCGCTCCGACACCGACCTGATGTCGTGGACGATCACCTCGCTGCGCTCGCACGGCGCCCGCCAGGGCATGGGCGAATACCACACGCCGCCCGAACTGTGCGACGTGATGGCCCGCGTGCTCGTCAACGAGCCGCCGAAGAAGGGGTCGTGGTTCAACGAGCCCGCCGGCGGCACCGGCGGCATGTTCCGGGCCCTCGCGCAGCACCTGCGCACCCTTCACGTGGACCCCGCCGACTATGGGTGGGCGATCAACGACCTCGACCCGCTCGCGGCCGCCGGCGCGGCCGTCAACGCCATCGTGTGGGGCCTGGGCCCCAACGTGCTGGTCTCCTGCGGCGACACCCTCGCCGAAGGCGACCTACCCGACCAGGCCGCGCGGGAGCGGGTGCACCTGTTCGAGGAGCGGGACCAGATCGTCGGGTACCTCGCGGCGGCCGAGGCGTTCGAGGAGGCGATGGCGCTCTTCGACCGGCTCACGGCCGTTTCACCCTGACCCCGAAACCGGCGGTCACGGTTCGACGTCGCGTTCGGGGTGACATTGGTCGCACGGCTCGACCTCGTCCCGGGGCAGACGCAGCGCAATGACTAGGTCCTCCCTCGTCAGCACATGGGGCTTCCCACCGCCCCGCATCCAGCAGTCGCCGCGGTGCAGCATGCCCCGGCCACGGACGCCCGTAGCCGAGGGGATGTGGTCCAGCCGCCACCCCGGGTGGGGACGGTCCTCGACCTGCCGGATCTTCTCGTCGACCGCGGCGAGCTGTAGCTGCAGGAAGGTGCGGATAACCCGCAGGCGCTCCGGGTCCGGTGGCAGCTCGTACATGAGTTCGAGGGTAGCCGCGCGACACGCACGCATCCAGACCAGGATGCGCGCAGGCCGTCTGACCTGCGATAACGCCGAAATTTGATTTGACCCCCGCGCCGAAGGGACTAGAATAAGAGAGCGGGGGAGGGGGGATCGGCCCCCCTCCCACCACGCCGGAAGGCAGCCCATGTACAAGCCCGGCACGCGCATCGCCCTCGTCGCCACCACCGACCCCCACACCGACCTCCGCCCCGGTGCGGAAGGCACCGTCCGCTCCTACAACGCAGCCCTCCAGCAGCTCAACGTCGACTGGGACAGCGGCTCCCGCCTCTCGATGCTCCTCGACGACGGCGACGAGATCCGCGTCCTCGCCTGACCCCCGGGGCCGGGCGGCGGGCAATCCCGCCGCCCGGTCGTAGATATGCCACAACTCTCAACCGAACGACATCCCTTCTTGGAGAAGCCGCATGGACCAGCTCGACCTGTTCGCCACCGCCACGCAAGACGCCCGCTCCTGGGCCCTTCGCGCACGAACACTCGCCAACCGCGCCCTGTGCGACGACCAGGAGAACGCGCTGACGGTCACCGCCGTGCAGTTCGACTCCGCCGCCCAATACCTCGTCCACGGCGACACCGCGAGCGCCCGTGCTGCCCTCCGCGCCGCCGGCAACTACGCGGGCAGCGAAGAGGGAGGCGCCCCCAAGGTCGCCGAGGCCGCGCGCACCATCCTCGCCAGCCTCCCGGCCTGACCCCACCAGCCCCCGCCCGCCACCAGCAGGCGGGGGCTGGGCCGCCCAACCAACCAGCACCACCGATCCCTTGGAGAACACCGTGCAACTCGCACCCTCAGCCCTTCACGAAACCGGCGAAGCCCTCGTCCACCTCCTCGGCCCCTGGCAGACCGCCGACCCCGACCACGACGGCGTCGTCCACCTCACCGGCCCCCAGAAGCGCCACATCGGCATGCGCCTCATCCACAACGGCCGCACCGTCCAGCTGTGGGCCACCGGCGGCACCCAGCCCAACAGCCAGGAGCCCACCGGCGACGTCGTCCCCCTGCCGCGCGGCCACCACTGGCACACCGCCGTCCACCTCGACTCCCTCACCGAGGAACAGGACCCCGCAGCCGTCATCTACACCGCCATCAACGACGACCTGCTGCCCGTCTTCGACACCAAGCCCAACCGCGTCGGCCACCGACCCTGGGAGCCCGAGCCCGACGTCGAGCCCGACGTCGAGCCCGACGTCGAGGCGACCGTCCAGGCCGCAGCCGCCGCCGGCGTCGACATCGACGACCAGCCCGAGCCCGAGCCGCAAGCCCCGTCCGACCAGCCCGCCCCCCAGCCGCAGGCCGAGCCCGAGCCCGAGCCCGCGCCACAGGCCCCCGTCGACGAGCTCGCCGCCAAGCGGACCCGCCGCGCCAAGCCCGACCCCACCGCCGGCGAGCCCAAGCCGCGCCCCGCCCGCAAGCGCG